>SVQT01000079.1 GCA_015065215.1 Oscillospiraceae bacterium
TAGATACATCGATTGTTAATAACAAAATTTCTCATTATATCACCGCCTTTCTACTGTTATTATATCATAATTTAGATAGCTTTTCAAGTGAAATATTCGGCTTACGCCGAATGTGAAATAATTCACTTCGTAAATTGTGAAATATTGCTCCTTTGTCGCAATGTGAAATGAAATTTGCTCACATTCGCGAAGCGAATATTTCACAGCGAAGCGATTTCACTTGCCTGCAAGTGCTTTTTTCTGCCTTAAACGGGCAAAAAGGTCAAAAATCGAGGTAAAAGCGAAGAAAAGGTCAACTTTTTTCTGTGCAATATTGTTTTGCAAACTCTTTCACAACAGATTTTATTGAAAAATCAATTCTACTATCACAAAAACGTTTGATATGCTCAGGAATCTCTTTGTAATAAGCTTCTGCAATACCGCCGGCTATGCACGCTTGTGTATCTGCATCACCGCCAAGAGAGATTGCATTTCTGATTGCGCTTTCATAATCTGTCGATTCTAAAAATGCAATAATAGCAGGTGGAACGCTATACGATGTACGGCTGTCAAAGACGTGCGTTTCTTTTATGGAGGAAAGTGGCGTTGAGAGCTTGTATTTGAACGTTTTTTCCAAATACGCTTTAATTTGCTCTTTATCCGCGCCGCTTCGTGCCAAAAAGATTGATGCAGCAACCGCTCTCGCTCCGACGATTGCCTCGCGGTGATTGTGGGTAGAAAGACAGCTTGCTTTCGCTTGCAAGAGAGTTTGTTCTAACGAATCATACGCATATCCGATTGGGATAACGCGCATAGAGGCACCGTTTGCATAACTGTGTTTGTTTCTTGCATACGGATCTTTCGCCCAAGCAACAAACATATTACCAAACCCTGCATATGGGTGATACGAATAATATTGACGGTATTGTGAGGCGTATTCTTTTGCGCGAGCGCGAAGAGCCCATTTGGAGATTTCGGTTGGATTATTGAGAATTGCCTTGCAGACTGCCGCGATCAATACGCTATCATCTGTAAAAAAGCTGTCTTTGTTAAATTCAAAATTGTAATCCTTTGTACAATGAACCTCATAATACGAACCGATTATATCTCCGTATATTGCCCCAAACATTGCCTCACCGCCTTTCTGTGTTTATTATACCACACTTTTGTAAACAAATCAAGGCGCAAGCCTTGTATATCATCCGCAACTTGTTGCGGTGAGTTTTTTAGTGAAATATTCGGCTTACGCCGAATATGAAATAATTTCCTTGCGGAAATTGTGAAATATCTCCCTTTGGTCGATGTGAAATGAAATTTGCCCACATTCGCGTCAGCGAATATTTCACGTTTGCGGAGCAAATATTTCACAGCGAAGCTATTTCACTTGCCCGTAAGGGCAAATTTCGTTGAAAAAAGCACTTGCTTTGGCAAGTGCTTTTTTCTGGTGGGGGATGGTGGATTCGGACCACCGAAGTCAGTGACAACAGATTTACAGTCTGCCCCCTTTGGCCGCTCGGGAAATCCCCCATTATGGAGCTGGTGATCGGAGTCGAACCAACAACCTGCTGATTACAAATCAGCTGCTCTGCCATTGAGCCACACCAGCGTCTTTTTGTGTTTCGACATCGCTTCTCAGCGACGAGAGTTATTATAGCACGGCGCTCTGCGTTTGTCAATACTTTTTTGAAAGTTTTTCAAAAAGTTTTTTACTCTCTTCCCTTTTTCGCAGAGGTGTTTTTTGTCGCAAAAGCAAGATCGTAACCATCTAAAAAAATACGCAAAAATTTGTTAATAATATTGCAAATAGAACGCAATGGGTGTATAATAACAGTATAAATCAAACAATTGAACGGGGAGGGCACTATGGCATACAAAATTCTGAAGATCGACCCCATGCTGCAGGCATACGAAAAAGACATCGATCTGCGCATGACAAGCTACCTCAAAAAGCGAAAAGAGCTTTTGGGGGACGGCACTTCCCTTGTGGACTTCGCCAATGCCCACGAGTATTTCGGCTTCCACCGCACGAAGGACGGCTGGGTCTACCGCGAATGGGCGCCCAATGCCACCTCCATGTTCTTGACCGGTGATTTCAACGGCTGGAACCTCACGGGCAAGCCCATGAAAAAGCTGGATAACGGCGTTTTTGAGATCCACTTGAAGGGTCACGACGCGCTGCAACCCGGACAAAAGGTGCAGGCGATCGTTTGCGCGGGCGGCGAGCTGCTGCGGCGTATTCCCCTGTACGCCACCCGCGTGGTGCAGGATCCCGTGACCTACCTTTGGTGTGCCGAGATCGAGGACACCTTCGCTCCCTATCCTTGGACAGACGCGGGTTTCAAGATCCCCCGCACTCCCTTCATCTACGAATGCCACATCGGCATGGCGCAGGATAAGTACGGCGTCGGCACTTACGACGAATTCCGCCTGAACATCCTGCCCCGCATCAAAAAGCTGGGCTATAACACCATACAGATCATGGCCATTATGGAGCATCCCTACTACGGCTCCTTTGGCTATCAGGTCTCCAATTTCTTTGCCGCCTCCTCCCGTTACGGCACCTCCGAGCAGTTGAAAAAGCTCATCGACACCGCCCACGGCATGGGCATTGCGGTGCTGCTGGACGTGGTACACTCCCACGCGGTCAAAAATACCGCCGAGGGGCCCAACGAGTTTGACGGCACGGTCTATCAGTTCTTCCACGAGGGTCCCAAGGGTGATCACAGCGCCTGGGGAACCAAGCTCTTCAACTACGGCAAGGGTCAGGTCATCCATTTCCTGCTTTCCAATTTGAAATACTGGATGGACGTCTTCCATTTCGACGGCTTCCGTTTCGACGGTGTGACCTCCATGCTCTACCTTGACCACGGGCTTGGCTCCGCCTTCACCGATTACAGTATGTATTTCTCCATGAACACCGACGTGGAGGCCATCACTTACCTGCAGCTGGCAAACGAGCTGATCCACACCATCAATCCCAAGGCCATCACGGTGGCAGAGGATATGTCAGGTATGCCCGGCATGTGCCTCCCGATCGCCGACGGCGGCATCGGCTTTGATTTCCGTCTCTCCATGGGCATGCCCGATCTCTGGATCAAGACCCTCAAGGAGGTGCCGGACGAGAACTGGGATATGTTCAAATTCTGGTACGAGCTGAACGGACGCCGCCCCAAGGAAAAGAACATAGGCTATGCCGAAAGCCACGACCAGGCGCTGGTGGGCGATAAGACCATCATGTTCCGTCTGTGCGATGCCGAAATGTACACCGGCATGAGCAAGCTGCAGCAAAGCGCCGTCATCGACCGCGGGATCGCCCTTCACAAAATGATCCGCCTTGTGACCGCCTCCCTTGCGGGCGAGGGCTACTTAAACTTCATGGGCAACGAGTTCGGTCATCCCGAATGGATCGATTTCCCAAGAGAGGGCAACGGCTGGAGTTACCACTATTGCCGCCGCCAATGGAATCTGGTGGACGATCCGCTTCTTCGCTACGGCGATCTGAACGCCTTTGACGCAGCCATGATCCATCTGCTGCGCAAGGAACGCTTACTTACCAAAAAGACCGAGAGCCGCTGGATCGGACAGAACGAAAAGACCCTTGTATACTCCAAGGGCGATTATCTCTTCGCCTTCAATTTCGATCCCTCCGCCTCCTACGAGGGTTACTTCCTTCCCTGCTCCGAGGGACGCTACGTGGCAGTGCTTTCCACCGACGAGGAGCGCTTTGGGGGCGTCGGCAGAGTGGACAAGACCTACATCTACAAAACCGAAGCCAGCGCCGACAAGGGCGTGGGCTTCCCCTGCTATCTGCCCGCCCGTACAGCCATTGTATTTAAAAAACTGTGATACGCAAAAAACAGGTGCAAAACGGCACCTGTTTTTTGCTTTTTATTTTCTTACTTTTTCTTCTTGCCTATCACAAGCACGGTTGCACCGACCGCAAGGATCATTGCCGCAACCACGATCGCGATCACAACGCCAACAGAAAGTCCGGAAGCGTCCTCTTCCTTGCCGCCCTCGTTTTCGGTGTTACCTTCATTTTCGGTGTTACCTTCATTTCCGGTGTTACCTTCCTCTCCGGTATTGCCTTCATCTCCGCCCGCAAGAGTGCC
>SVQT01000080.1 GCA_015065215.1 Oscillospiraceae bacterium
ATTTTTTGTTGGGTGATGCATGAGCAGAGTATTATCGATTCCATACTTGAAAAGCTGGATACACAGAACTGTGAGGTAAAATGCATCTCGCTTGTAGCGGATGAAAAGACTCTGTGTGAAAGATTATCAATGGATGTAAAAAGAGGTATTCGCTCTGAAGATATAATTGAGCGAAGCATAGCAAGAATACCGATGTATCAAGCACTCAATACCATTAAAATTGATACAAACGCAAAAGCTGTGGCTATGATTGCAAATGAGATAAAGCAGTTGTAATACCGACAAATTCCAATTTGTCGACCAGAACAGCGTTGAATGTTGGTGTGATTTTGGTGCAAATTTGGTGCAACACTTTATCAAACGATACTCACGATATTCACGATATCAAACAGTGTTCTTAAAACTCCAAGAGATAAGTTCTTATCTCATATACAAAAAGCTCTGCTATGCAGGGCTTTTTGTTTTGTGGACCGTCGAGGACGCCGGTTCCTACGGAGAAGGCGGTTCAATTTGTAAAGAACCCCGCCGTCCTATTTACTTTTTGCCGTTCTTGTGATATAATTCAAGTGGCGGATCTTTATTTATTAAAAACTGAAAAGGAGCAACAAAGGAATAGACCTTTGTTGAAAAAGGCATCATGGGCGGAAAAATAGCTTGGATCAAGATTGTACGACTTCAAAGAATGATTACAATCGTTTTAATTGCAGTTATGCTGTGCTGTTCTTTTTGGGGATTCTACACGGTTGAATTCAATGATGAATACAGAAACTTTTATGAGCCCACAGAGCTCGAGGATGAAGCCGAGATGGTACGAGAGATCACAATAACTCCGGTTACCTCGTTATATTCGGTATTTCATATGTTTTTCATTGGTGGATTGAAAGCGTATGATCTCGATAACGTATATTACGATGTGTTAGAGAGTGAAGCAACGTTAGAGAGCGATGCGTTGGGATTGGCCTATTTGACGATCGGCTCCGCAAGAAGAGATATGATTGTGAACCTTCATTATATCATGCTTATACTTTTGTCGGTGTTAACGCCTGTTTTTCTTGCGGTAATCCTGATAAAAGCTCTTGTAAAATATGTAAGGACTACGATCTATATAAAGGAGCATGACGTCTATCTTGGCGTTATCAATCTATTTAGAACTGTGCTTTGCAAAGTACCGTTTTTGTTGTTTGTTGCCTTGATAGCGCCAAAAGTGAAGCTTGGCAAATCTCTTATTGCGCTGGTTGTTTTGTGCGCGATCGGAGTCGTGGTACACGCGGTCGCTTCTTGGTTTAAGGAGTATACGAAGCCTCAGCGAAAGTATCGCAGTATGATCCAGATCGTTTCTCTTTTGGGCGTTATCGTAGGAGCTGCGGCCTTTGCACTTTCGTGTAAGAGTAATTTGATCCTCCGCGCGGTTAATAGCTTTTTTGAAGGGGAAAGCCTGGTAGAGTTTATCCGCCATTTTGAAGGAGGTAACTTCGACGTCTCAGACAATCTCGTGCCCTTTTTGGTCGGTGTGACTTTTATAGCGGCATATATTAGTCTTTGCCGTCCGTTTTGTAACAATCTCTGCAGAATTTCTTTGACAACCGTTGAAATCAAGCGGGAAAATATCAAGTATTTTGACGCGCGTATTTCGCAAAGCATTTTCCCGAATTTTATGAGCTTGATCTTCTTTTTCCTTTCGGGATCCAAGACCAATCTGGCTTTTTATCAAGAGGAATATCCGTATTTTTATGCCTTTATGGGGTGTGTGCTGTTTATGACGCTCATAGAGATTTTGATTGCTGTCTTGAAGGCTAAGCTGTGCCTCGATGTTGGAGAAGGCGGAACGACAACAGTTTTGGATGGAAGCACTTACTTTTCCAAAACCGAAGCGTTTGAAATCGAAGAAATAAGCAAGAAACAATAACATTTTACAATTGAAATTCGATTTTTATCAATGCATTCTTACAGCACTCACGGTTGTGGGTGCTGTTTTTTACCTCTTACTGCCAAAAATCGACCACTTGGCGCGGGGGACTTGCAAAAAAACGAGATTTGTGATAGGATAAATACAGACGAGCAAAGGAGGTGGCGTATGAAACGCATGAAATTGCGCGTCGAGCTGATCGATGAGAATGATCAGCCCGAGATCATCGTGCGCTGCCATGCGCGCGACGCCAAGGTACAACTGCTGGAGCGGGCCATGGAATCGCTTCTGGACACCGACGCGGAGCTGATCCTGACGCAGGGCGGCACCGAGTATTACGTTCCCAAGCGCGACATTTTGTTTTTTGAAACGGTGGACAACAAGGTCGCGGCGCACACGGCCGATCATATGTACTATACGGCGCATCGCCTTCTGGAGCTGGAAACCATCATGCCGACCAGCTTCGTGCGGGCATCCAAAAGCTGTATCATCAACGCCCACGCCGTCAGCGCGATGTCGCACAATCTGACGGGGGCAAGTCTCGTGCAATTCCGCGGCACGGACAAGGTCGTTTACGTATCCCGCGCTTACTATAAGGTTTTGAAAGAAAAAATTCACGAGCTGCGCTTTTCGCACTCGTAACACAAAGGAGGAAATGATGTTGAAATCGAGAATTTTTTGGGGTGTTGCCATGATACTTCTGGCCGTTGCGCTGATTCTGAGCGCGCTGGGCTTTAATTTCTGGTTGCCCGAGGGGATCGCCACCTGGCAGTTGATCTTGTCGGCTCTTTGCCTGCTTTGGATCATCCATTCCTTGGTCTACAAGCAATTCACCCAGCTGTTTTTCCCGGTGATCTTTATCGTCATGATATTTGAAAGTGAGATCGCCACCGCGCTGAATATCGCGTCGGGCGATCTGGCCCCCACCTGGCTGTTTATTCTGATCGCCGTGCTGTTGACCGTCGGCTCTCAGCTGCTGTTTTCTCACGGTGTTACCGTAACGCACGATGCGGATGGAGCTTCGACCAGAGTCAATAAGGGCAGAGTGACGGGCTCGAGCGTGCTTTACATCGACTGCGGCGAGCAGTTCAACGAGCGCATCGAGAACAACCTTGGCGCCTGCTCGGTGTATTTCAGCAACAAGGAGCAGTTCGTCAGCGGCTCGAATCTTGCCGTTGAGAATAATCTCGGCAGTCTTGTGCTGCACGTTCCCGACGAGTGGGTCGTGACCACGACGATCGAGAATAATCTCGGCTCGATCAAGGCGGATGGCGATGCCGAGAGAACCGGAGAGAAGGTCCTGCGCATCACGGGCGAGAACAACCTTGGCAGTATCGTTATTAAAAGAGTGTAAAAAGGAAGCACCGACGCGCCGCTTGGCGCGTCGGTGCTTTGACGTCTGTCTGAAAAATTGAGCGATCCTATTTACTTTTGCGTGGGCTTGTGGTATGATGTAAATGGAAGAATACTTGAATTTGCAGGTAATTTTGAAGTATCGGGAGGTGACGGCACATGGAAGGGGCAATCATTGGCTGTATCGTATATTTTGGTTGCGCGATCTTAATTTATTGCATTGGAATCTACGCGAGGAGATGCAAAAAGCCCATGTGGTTCTGGTCCGGCACGGAAGTGGATCCTGCCACGATTACCGATGTAAAGCAGTATAACAATGAAAATGCGCGTATGTGGAAGCTGTATTCGCTTTGGTACGTCGCGGCAGGCATTGCCGCCATATGGAATTCCATCGTTGCGGTCATGTTCCTCGTTTTAGGTTGCACGGTGGGGATGGTCATTTTGGTGGCTACCTACAACAAGATACATGAAAAGTATAGGGTGAAGTGAAGTTCAACTTGCCTATGAAAAGAAAAGCCCTGCGTGCAGGGCTTTTGCTTTGTGGCCGAACACATTTGCCCCTGCAGGGCGCGAGCGAAAAAGAGCGGAGTCAATCTAACTTCGTGGAGCGGATGGGGCAGGGGCCCCGCCGCTTGCGGAAGCTATTATGTCGAACAGCGTACGTGCTTTCCCGCTTTGCTCTGATATTTACCTTTAAGTTCTTGAAGGGGTGTGGGG
>SVQT01000032.1 GCA_015065215.1 Oscillospiraceae bacterium
GATCTCAACGAGGAGGCGGCCCCCCGCGTATTGCGTGAAATCCCCCGTGACGAAGACGCGACCGAGGCTGATTTTCAATAAGCTGCGCCTCTGGGAAAGGAGACCGTCGCTTTGAAAACTTTTATTCGTGTGCTGTCGGGTGTGTTACTTGGCGCGATCCTGCTGACCTTTACCCTGTGGCGTCATGACGCTTTCCCGGATGTTTCGGGTTTGGTGTCGTTTTTGCGGGATACGGCCGGGCGCATCCATGCGTTAAATGAATATCAGGCGGACACCTTTTTATCGGGCACAAGAGAGGCAGATCGCAACGCGGATTATCAGGAATACGAGCTCTCAGAGCCATTGGATGCCGAGCTGGAGACTTTGATTTGCGATGCGCTGTTGAACTATGAATCCGAGGTGGATGTTTCCGCTAAGCGAAAAACCCCCGCGGAGATCAAGCGGGCAATGACAGAGGTGCGTTTTACACATCCGGAGCTGTTCTATGTCGATAAGGGCTATACCTATTCCCCGAACGGCGAATATGTAGGCAAGCTGCAATTCCAATACACCACAAGCAGTAAAGCGGAAGCGATGGCTATGGTGGCAGAATACCAAAATATGCTGTCTGCTATTGTGGCAAATGCCCCCGTCAACGGTACCGATTTTGATAAAGCTCTGTACATCCATGATTATTTCATACGGGATTACTGCTACGATTATACCTATACCATCCGTGATGCCTATACCTTTTTTAAACAAAAGACAGGTGTTTGCCAGGCGTATATGCTGGCCATGATCGCGGTGGCAGAGGAGCTGGGTCTACAGTCGGTTCCGGTGACCAGCAGCCGCATGAATCACGCTTGGAACCTGGTGGAATTAGATGGGGCGTGGTATCATATGGATATTACCTGGGATGATACCGTTTCCTATCCTTCGTATGTTTCCTATCAGTATTTTCTGCAAAGCGATGTGGGCATTGTTGATATAGATCGGGATCGCGTGAATGCGAATCAGCCGGTGCCGGATTGGCACTGTGATTGGTCCACCATACAGGCCGCGAACGATTCTCGCTATGACGATGCCGTGTGGCGTACCTGCCAAACCCCGATGGTCAAGGGAAATGGCGCCTACCATTGCGTTATTACACAAAAGGAAAGTGGATTGAATAGCGTTTCCGGTGCCGTATACAGCGGCGCGGATCCTACGGCTATGACCAAGAATTTTTCGGTGAACGGCACTTGGCGCCTGCCTGACGGCAATCACTATTATGTAGATTGCTATACCGGCTTGGCGGTGTGGGGGGATCAATTGATTTATAATACCCCCAACAGTCTTCGTTCTTACGATCTCAAAACAGGAAAAGATAAAATGCTTACCTTGCTGGTGGAGATCAATCCCCGGTCGATCTACGGTTTGATCGGCGTTTCGGAAAGTGGATTGCTTTCCTATGTGGTGGCGTACACTGCCGACCCGGAAGAGGATTACCCCACCATTGAGATCAGAACCTATCAGTTATCTTAAAAGAGATTGCTTCATTCAGGGTAGAACAAAAACACATAAAGGACAAACAAAAAAGGCTGCTTTTGCTATGTAAAAATAGCAAAAGCAGCTTTTTTGGTAGAAATTCTACCGAACTCCAATTTTTATGTGTGTTAGTCGTGATCTCGGTGCTACCCGTACAGCATAGTATACAGCACCGGGAGCACGCCTTTTGCGTCCCCATGAGGCAGCCTCTTTATTCTTTACCGGGGTCACCGCCGCGGAGCAGCTGATACTCCTTAGTGGAAAGGATCTGTAACAGGGTTTTGTTATCGGGGACCGGTATTTGGGTCAGAATGCCGGACACCGCATCGGCGGCGCCGCGATGGTTATCTGAGCCCGCGATGCCGGGCAGGCCATAACGCTTTGCCCAAAGGGCGGCGAAATCATTGCGGGAAGCTTCCCGCCGCTGGGCGTTGTAGACCTCGATGCCGTCCAGGTGTTTGGGGTCAATTACCACCATGCGGTTACGGAAGGGATGCGCCTGATAGATCCGCATTCCCGCGGCGCGGATTCGCTGTGAGAGGGTTGCCACGTCGGTAGCCAGCAGATCGGGATAGGCGCGAAGAAATGCCTCGGTCATGCCAAACACCAAAAAGTCGGTGGCACAGTAGCAATCGGGGCAGATCTCGGCACCAAGCAGGACTGTCATTTTGTCGCCTGCCGCCGCCCGCATGCGGCGGTAGGCAAAGAGATAATGGTCAATCTTTTGATCCCAGCTGGCATCGGCCATGTGTCGAAAGGTGGCGGCGCTGAGGTGGTTGGTCAGCACGACTGTGTTATATCCTGTCTCGATATAGGCGGCGGCCTGCGCTTCCGGCTCGATGTGGGCGCAAATGCTGACCGGCAGATTGTGACAATGCAGTTCGATCTTATAGGACATATTATTTATCCAGACTGTCGGCAAAAATGCTATCGTTGCGCAGTAGCGTGTAATTGCCGCCCTTCAGGGTGGCGATCAGCTCCGCGTTGCAGGTGATGGGCGTTTTAGTTTCAATGCCGCCGGTGATGAACATTTTGTCGCTGTGCAGATCCGAACCGGAGGTTTTGATCATGCCGTAATGATCAGCCCAAAGCGTTGCGATCTCATTGCGGAAGGGGGAATGGGTGTGGGTGCCGTTATAGACCTCCACGCCGTCCAATAGCTCGGGCACGGTAACCACCATATGGTTGCGGAAGGGGTGTGCCTGAATGAACAAGCCGCCCGCCCCCCGTACCGTTTCGGAGAGCATTTTCAGATGATAGGAATAAAGGTTTGTGTGCGAGCGTAAAAATGCCTCGTCCAGGCCGTAGATCAGATAATCAGCGGCGTGGTGCTTGTCGATGCGGATCTCAGAGCCTTGCAAAATATGCAGTTTCCCATCCGCGGCCTTTTCAAGTGCCTCAAGCGAGCGCATATAAAAGTCGATCTTGGCGTTCCAATCGTCGGCGCCGAGATAATTGCCTGCACTAAAGGTATCGCGGCTCAGATGATCGGTGATGACGAGGGAGGTGTAGCCCTTTTCCAGATAGCGCTCCACGATTCGTTCAGGGGAAAGGCGTCCGCAGGCACTGACAAGTCCGCAATGGCAGTGCAATTCGGTTTTAAAGCTCATGGTATTGCCTCGTTTTCGTTTGATAGTATTATCTTAATACATTTTACCCCGATTTGCAAGTGTTTTCGCCTCATTTCTCATTTTTTCTTTCCCGTCTGGGGCTTTCCCTGAACACCCGCCGGTATTGGCGGTAAAAGGCGGAGTAATCGCCAAAGCCGCAGCTGGCCGCGGCGATGGCCGCGCTTTTGCCGTCCAACAGCATTCGTCTGGCGGCGTGGAGACGCTTGAGCACCACGTATTCCCAAACGGTAGAGCCGGTGGACTCTGAAAAAAGGCGATTGAGGGTGGATTTGCTGAAAAAGAACTTTTGCTCCAGCTCGGCAAGGCCGCTGATCTCTGTGAGATGGCGGTTGATATAGTCGATGATCTCGGGGAGTACAGTAGAGCTTTCCCGCTTCGTCGAGCTTGCTTGTATCGGCGTTTGCTCCCGTATGCCGGAAAGCTCAGTGAGCAGGGCAGGGAGGTTGGCGGTCAGTGACAAGGCAAATTCGGCTTCACTTCTGTTAGGGCGGCAGATGCGGGAAAAGCAAGCGGCCAGAAACTCCGCGCTCTCTCCGGTTCTGGGGACGTATAGGTTGCCGCAACCGGGTGAGCGATCCAAAAAAAGCGCGCGTAAGCTGCAAAACGTGGTGTTTTTTTGCAGGATGTCATCCAGGGGAAAGTGGATGGCCATCCGTTCGTAAGGGCAGTCGGCAGCAATGTGCAGCTTGTGGATCTCGCCGTCGCGAGTCAACAGGATGCTACCGGGCGAGAGGGGATAGTCACGCCCCTCGATGGTATAGTAGCCGTTGCCCTGGATGAAATAAAAGACCTCACAAAAGGGGTGAGCGTGCAGAGGAAAATCCGCCTCGTTTGGATGGGCGTCGATCGAGTGATGGACCATGCAACCCGCATGCTCGCGCCTGAATAGCTCCAAAATATCCCCTCCTTTGAACAGATTACATTCATTATAACACTTATTGAAGATATTTGCAATAAAAAACGAAATATTTGCAAAAATATTGCCTGCTTGTTGCGGTATAATGAAGATGAAAAAATAGGAAAGGTAGGAAATTGCCATGAAAATGACATTCCGCTATTACGGCGCGGACGATCCGGTTACCTTGACGGCGATCTCGCAGATCCCCACCGTTCGTTCTATCGTATCCGCCATTTACGACGTACCCGCCGGCGGCGTTTGGAGCCGTGAGAGTATTGCTGCCCTGAAAAAGGCGGCCGCCGCGCACGGCCTTGCCTTTGAGGTGGTGGAGAGTGTGCCCGTTCCCGAGGATATTAAGCTGGGGAATGAAAAGGCCCCCGCCCTGATCGAGAACTATTGCGAGAATGTGCGCCGCCTTGGGGAGGCAGGTGTCAAATGCATCTGCTATAACTTTATGCCGGTGTTTGACTGGTTGCGCAGTGAGCTTCACCGTCCGGCCGCGGATGGCTCCAATTCGCTGGCTTATGACGAACAGACGGTGCTTGCCATGAACCCCGCAAAGGGCGGGCTTTCTCTGCCCGGCTGGGACGAGAGCTATACCTTGGAAGGGCTGCGCGATCTTTTGAAGCAGTACGAGGCTATGACCGAGGAGAAGCTGTGGCACAATCTGCAAGCTTTTTTAGAGGCGGTCATTCCCGTTGCGCACGAGGCTGGCGTGAATATGGCCATTCACCCCGATGATCCGCCTTGGGGCATTTTCGGCCTGCCCCGTATTATCACCTGTGAGAAGAATTTGGATCGGTTCCTCAAGCTGGTAGATAGGAAAGAAAACGGTTTGACCTTCTGCACCGGCTCGCTGGGCGCAGACCCTGCCAACGACCTGGTGAAAATGGCAGGGAAATACGCGGATCGCATACATTTTGCCCATATCCGGAATATCAAGCACACCGGTGAGCGGCAGTTCCACGAGACCGCTCACCCCACCGAGTATGGCTCGTTGGATATTTACGGTATTATGAAGGCGCTCCACGACAACGGCTTTGACGGCTATATCCGTCCCGACCACGGCCGTATGATCTGGGGTGAGGACGGCAGACCCGGCTACGGTCTTTACGACAGAGCACTGGGCGCAACCTACCTCTCCGGACTGTGGGAGGCCATTAATAAGGGAAGCAAATAACCCCGCAACGGTACTGAAAAACGCTTATTTGAAAGGAAAACACTATGAAAAAGGTTTGTGTAATTACAGGTGCGGGCGGCGTGCTTTGCTCCGCCTTCGCTAAGGAGATGGCAGCAAACGGCTATGCCGTTGCGCTGCTTGACCTGAATGCTGCCGCCGCTGAAGCGGTTGCGGATGAGATCAATGCCGCGGGCGGCACCGCCAAGGCGTACGCCGCCAATGTGCTGGATAAGGCGGTGCTGGAGGGCATTCACGAGCAGGTGCTGGCCGATCTCGGCCCCTGCGATGTGCTGATCAACGGTGCCGGCGGCAACAATCCCAGAGCCACGACCGCTCATGAGACCTATGAGACGGGCGACGAGGCAAGGGAGGATATTGCCACCTTCTTCAATCTGGATAAATCCGGCTTTGAGTTCGTGTTCAACCTCAATATCATGGGTACGCTGCTGCCCACCCAGGTGTTTGTGAAGGATATGATCGGCCGCGAGGGATGTTCCATTTTAAACATCTCCTCGATGAACGCCTTTACGCCCCTGACCAAGATCCCCGCATACTCTGCGGCAAAGGCGGGCATTTCCAACTTTACCCAGTGGCTGGCGGTACACTTCGCCCCTGCCGGCATCCGTGTGAACGCCATGGCCCCCGGCTTCTTTGCCACCAATCAAAACCGTGCCCTGCTTTTTAACGAGGACGGCACTCCCACCCCCCGTACCGGCAAGATTCTAGCCGCTACGCCGATGAAGCGCTTTGGCAAGCCGGAGGAGCTGCTGGGTACGCTGAACTATCTGACCAACCCTGAGGTCTCCGGCTTTGTCACCGGCGTGGTGATCCCGGTGGACGGCGGCTTTTCCGCCTACTCAGGCGTGTAAAAATCATACCGTTTCGGCACTTTTTGCGATATAAGGAGAAAAATATGGTCAAATATAAGCTATGTGCCTTTGCTGACGAGGCGGATAAGGCTCTTGCGGGGCAGATCCGCGCCATGCAGGAGAATGGCATCGAATATCTGGAAATGCGCGGGGTTAACGGTATCAATGTGGCCAAGCTGACCGCCGCCGAGGCGAAAGCCGCCGCCGCGGAGCTCAAGGCGGGCGGTATCAAGGTCTGGTCGCTGGGTTCTCCCGCTGGCAAGACCCCGATTACCGATCCCTTTGATTTCGAACAGGAGCAGTTCAAGAGATTGTTAGAGACTGCTGACATCACCGGCGCCAAGGCCATCCGCCTGTTCAGCTTTTACGGCACTGACGGCAAGGCGGAATACCGCGACGAGGTCATGGAGCGTCTTTCTCGCTTCGTGGAGCTGGCCAAGGGCAGCGGTGTGGTGCTTTGTCACGAGAATGAAAAGGGGATTTACGGCGATAACGCCGCGAGATGTCTGGAGATCCATCAGGCAGTGCCGGAGCTGAAGGGCGTGTTCGACCCTGCCAACTTCGTGCAGTGCGAGCAGAATACCCTTGAGGCATGGGACCTGTTGGAGCCGTATATCTATTACGGTCACATTAAGGATGCTAACAAGGAGGGTAAGGTGGTGCCCCCCGGCATGGGCGAGGGTAATCTGCCCACCTATTTAAAGCGCTTTTTTGCCAAGGGCTGTGAGGTGCTGACGCTGGAGCCGCACCTGACCAAGTTCGTGGGACTTTCCGATTTGGAAAACGGCGACGTGCCTCAATCTGTGGCTACCTGGAGCTTTAATAGTAACCGCGAGGCCTTTGACTACGCCACCAATACTTTAAAGAAAATGCTGGAGGAACTGTAAAATGGCAACTGTTATCGGTGCACAGCTTTATACGCTAAGAGATTACTGCAAGACCCCCGAGGATCTGGAAAAGACCCTCACCCGGGTTGCGAAAATGGGCTATAAGGCCGTTCAGCTTTCCGGTGTCTGCGAGTGCGACCCCGTGTGGCTGAAGGGCGTTTTGGATCGTCTTGGCCTGGTGGCGCCTCTGTCGCATACCTCGCCCAAGCTGCTGATCGAAAAAACCGATGCTGTTATCGCGGCGCACAAGACGCTGGGCGCGCGTTACATCGGTATCGGTGCCGCTCCCGGCATCTTCCAGAAGGAGGAGCCCCGCCGTCCTCTGGACGAGATCTGGGGCGAGTTTGTGGAAAAATTTGTCCCCGTCATTGAAAAGATCAAGGCGGCAGGCATGCAGTTCGGCTATCACCATCATGACAGAGAGTTTGCAAAGCTGGCTGACGGCAAGCTCTTTATGGACGCCCTGTGCGAGCGCTTTACCCCCGACGAGTGCGGTGTCATTGTGGACACCTACTGGGTGCAGGCAGGCGGCTCGGATCCCGCCGCTTGGCTACGCAAGCTGGACGGCCGCATCCGGTGCATCCACTTCAAGGATATGTCCTTTAGCACCGAGGATCAGAAGGTGCGCATGGCTCCCATCGGAGAGGGCAATATCAACTGGGATAGCGTTTTTGCCGCTGTGCGGGAAAGTGATATTGAGTACGCCTTCGTGGAGCAGGATAAGTCCTATGGCGAGGATCCTTTTGATTGCATGGAAAGAAGTTTGAAATTCATCCGCGCCAATGGCTTTGCGGACTAAAGGGAGGAAAAGGGTATGAAAAAAATCAAGCTTGGTATCATTGGCTTTGGTAATATCGGTTGCGGCACCCACACCAAAAATATCTGGAAGGGCAAATGCCCCGAGGTAGAGCTGGTGGCGGTGGCCGACTGCAACCCCGACCGCCTGGAGGCCTGCCGCCAGATGTGCAAGGAGTATCAGGCCGAGTATCCCGACAACAAGATCAGTGAGCCGTTGCTGTTTGAGAGCGCCGAGGCCATGATGGATGCCAAGGTGGTGGACGCGGTGCTGGTGGCAGTGCCTCACTACGATCACCCCGGTCTTACCATCAAGGCGCTGGAGCGCGGCTTGCACGTGATGTGCGAGAAGCCCGCCGGCGTTTATACCTTGCAGGTCAGAGAAATGATGGCCTGCGCCGACAAGCACCCCGAGTTGGTGTTCGGCATGATGTTCAATCAGCGCACCAACCCGGTGTTCCGCAAGATGCGTGAGATCATTCAAAGCGGCGAGTTGGGTGCTATCCGACGCACCAACTGGTTGATAACCAACTGGTACAGACCCCAGTACTACTACGATTCCGGCGCCTGGCGCGCTACCTGGAGCGGCGAGGGCGGCGGCGTCCTGCTCAATCAATGCCCCCACAACCTCGACCTTTGGCAATGGATCTGCGGCATGCCCAAAAAGATCCACGCGCACATGCATTTCGGCAAGTGGCACGACATTGAGGTGGAGGACGATGTGACCGCCTACGCCGAATACGAAAATGGCGCGACAGGTACCTTTATCACCACCACCGGCGATACGCCCGGTACCAACCGCTTTGAGGTGGTCTGCGACGGCGGTACTCTGCTATGCGAGGATGCCAAGACATTGATCCTCAAAAAGCTGGAAATGCCGATTGATGAGTATTCCAGAACCACCACCTCTGCCTTTGGCAAGCCCAAGGCAGAGATCATCACCATCGAGCCGGAAGGGGAGAATTCTCAGCACGTTGGCGTACTAAATGCCTTTGCCGCCGCTATTTTGCGCGGTGAGCCGCTGATCGCGGACGGCCGCGAGGGTATCAACGGCCTCATGATCTCCAATGCCATGCACCTATCCGCCTTTGAGGAGCGCGCAGTGGAGCTGCCCTTTGATGAAAAGGCGTTCTACGAGCATCTGATGGCGCACGTCAAGACCTCTCGCCGCAAGGATAACGTGGCAAGCGTTGTCAGCGATACTGAGGGAAGCTATAACGCGTAAAAAACAGGTATGGCGCGCTGCCGGCCTTATCCGCGCAAAAAAATGGCGGAAAGGCTTGACAGCGCGCCTTTTTGTACTATAATGAAGGTGAGGCCGGGGGCTGACAAAAAGTGTACCGCAAGGAGGAAGCTTTTATGAAAAACGAAATGATCTGGGGCATTATGATCTATCTGGGTGACCACATGTGGGACGATGAGACCACGCCGCCCCGCGGCTGGTATCTGGATCCGCTTTACCGCGAGAATATGAGGACCACGGAAAAGGCGTGGGATATGGCCGTGCAGTTTATGGCTGAGCGGCAGTACAATCTGGCGCTCATTGACGTGGCGGACGGCATCAAGTATGAGAGTCACCCCGAAATTTCGGTGCCCAATGCCTGGGATAAGGACTTCCTGCGCAAAAAGCTCAGCGAAATGCGCGCCCTCGGTATCGAGCCCATCCCGAAGCTCAACTTCTCCACCTGCCACGATACCTGGATGAAGCAGTATCGCCGCATGGTCTCCACCCCCACCTACTATCAGTTCTGCGCCGACGTGATCCGCGAGGTCTGCGAGGTGTTTGACCATCCGCGCTTCTTCCATCTGGGCTGCGACGAGGAGGTGCCCGATCTGCAAAAGACCTTTGAAATGGTCGTGGTGCGCAATGCCGAGCTTTG
Source organism: Oscillospiraceae bacterium (assembly GCA_015065215.1). GTDB lineage: Bacteria > Bacillota > Clostridia > Oscillospirales > CAG-272 > Firm-07. The sequence continues at coordinate 9,647 of SVQT01000032.1, forward strand.
GTGGCACGATTTTTATTTCCTTTGCCGCGAGTGCGAGAAGAACGGCACACGTCCCTGGATCTGGTCGGATTACGTCTGGAAAAACGAGGAGCTGTTCCTCAAGAATATGCCGAAGGATGTGTTGCAGTCCAACTGGTTCTATGGTGATTTCAAGGACTATGGAGACAATCATCCGGGCAGTCGTCGCTCCATTGAGTGCTACGAGCTGCTGGATAAGCACGGCTTTGAGCAGATCCCTACCGGCTCTACCTGGTCCCGAGCCAACAACCTCTATCAGACTGTTGCACACGGCAAGAACAAGCTGGATCAAAGTCGCCTGCTGGGCTTCCTTGGCGCACCCTGGAGCTTTACAGATGAAGAGGGCGTGTACACGCTCTTCAATGAGGCAAACAAGCTCTATCTGGCTCGCAAAAAGTGGTATCCCGAAACGCTTTGAACCTTATAAGTGCCGAAACGGTATCAAAAAAGCCGAAACGCCATGGCGTTTCGGCTTTTTCTTATTGACTCTGCTCTTTTTGCAGTGCGGCGTTTTGGCGGCGGAACTTGCGCAATGTAATTTCCCGGAAAACACAAAGAAATGCCTTGCGCGGGAGCATTTTGTACAAGACCTTTTCCATTTTAAAGATCATACCGCCGTTAGAAGGCTTCTTTACAATGTCCTTCCACAAAGAGCGTTTGGCGTATTGGTCAAATAGCGCGTTTGCGGGGTGTAAATTGCCCTTGTGCCAGGGGAAATCACCCAAATAGCGGTAAATGTGGAAGATGACGGGGTTGGCCCTAGCATCTTCCAGCTCGGCGGCGGTGTAGTATACCGCGGGCTTGTAGACCTCGAAATAGGTTTCGTCGGTGAATGCCAGGTGGTGAGGTTGCAGATTATAGTTGGGGGGGAGGATATAGGCCCGCCCTTGCAGCACCAAGTTGAGCAGATCCTGATCCGGATTGCAATACCGCGCTTGCACATTTTGAATGTGATCCAGCATTTTTTCGGTAATTTTTTGCTCGTTCCATGCGGGTATGTTGATCAGAGAAACGCCGGCGTTGAAGTAAAGATCCTCGGGCTTCAGGCCCAGCAATTCCTTGTATTGGATAGAAAGCGAGTCACGCACCACGCCGATCACCTTGTCACCCATATCCAGCTCGGCGAGAGGGCGCAGGGAGCCTGTGATCAGGGTGTCGCAGTCGATGTAAAGCAACCGCTTGCACTCTTTTTTTACAAACATATGGAAAAACAGTCGGAAGTTGGTCGTATAAGAGCCCCGGTACATCGGGATGTTAAGCTCCTTGATGCGCTGGATGATGGCGGTGGCATCCACAAAGGTCAGCTTTCTGCCAAAAAGCGCCGCCTGCTGCAATAACTTGCGCAGGGTGGGTTTGCTTACATTGTCCACTACACAGTAGATGGTCAGATCCTCCAGATCCTTGTTGTTTTCAAACAAAGAATACATCGAGACTCCTGCCCATGGGGCATAATTTTCATCAAAGGCGTATAGGATGCTGAAATCGTTCATACTACCTGCTCCTTTATCTTTTACTCGCTTTGAAAGTGAAATTTATTATAGCATGGTGGCAGAGCGTTTGTCAAGCGTTAGCGCAGGGGTAAAGTGTGAGTTGACATTATAATAGGATAATGTTATAATACTTAAAGAATACTTTGGCGACTGACCGCACGGTGCCGCGCGATTGGGCGCGCCAAGAAAGGGGATGTGAAGAATGACGATCTCTTACGCCAAGATAAAAAAATATGCCTTTGCGCTCTTAACGCTACCCAGCGTTGTGTTCGCGTTGGGGTTTCTCAAGTGGTGGATCGCCGTTCCGGTCACTGCTCTGGTCTTGGTCGCCTTTGTTTGGGCGTTGAAGAAAGGCAAAAAAACACTTGATGCGGCTAAGCTCGCCAAAGAAGAAGCGCAGTTGGTCCTGCCGCGCTGGCAGTGCTGGACACTGCTTGGCGTTCTGTTGCTTTGGTGCGTGCTTTCCGGTCTTGGCAATCTCTATTACCAAACAAGCGACTGGGGGGCGAGAAATGCCATTTTTCGTGATCTGATCCGCTTTGATTGGCCGGTCATATATGAGAGTAAAGGCGCGGCTTTGGTTTACTATATCGGCTTCTGGCTGCCGCCCGCTTTGATCGGTAAATTCTTTTTGTGGGTGGGGTGTGACATTACAGCCGCGTTTGCCATTGGCAATATCGCTTTACTGCTTTGGTCGGTGGCGCATTTGTTTGTGGTCTTTTTGCTTTTGATGCTGTTTGTGCGCGCTGACTCTAAAAAGCGCTTCTTTGCGGCGCTTTTGATGATGATCGGCTTTAGCGGTCTTGATATTGTAGGCGCTTTGCTGTCAAGCTGGACCACCGGCACCCATATTCCATCGCATTTGGAATGGTGGACGCATTATCAGTTTACCTCGATGGCCGCCTGCCTTGGCTGGGTGTTCAATCAAGCGGTTCCCGCATGGTTGACGGTTTCCTGCTTTTTGCATGAGAAAACCATGCGCAATTACGCTTTTTTAGCGGTACTGTGTGCCGCCGGCGCGCCGCTCCCCTGTGTTGGTATTGTCGGCTATATGGGGGCGATTTTGGTTATTCGTGCCATAAAAGCTTTCCGTGAAAAAAAAGCCTTTGCGCTTGTGAGCGAAGTGCTGACCCCGCAAAATCTGATTGCCGCGCTGGTGCTACTGCCTTTGTGGATGACCTATTATTTGTCGAATATGGCTATTTCTGCTGAGGCCTCTTTCAAGCAAACGGAGATCGATTATCTCGGCGTCGCGATCTTGCTGACGGTTGGCGTTGCCGCGACAATAGGGACAGTGATCCTTTACCGCAAGAAAAAGGATTGGGTCAGTCTTGCCATTCCCGCGGTAGCGCTGCTGGCGGTGGGTGTATTGGGCTTCTTTTACCCCAATGTGACTGGCACTTACGCAGGGGCGTTGCTGCTGGAAAGCGGTATTTATCTGGCTCTTTTGTGGTGGTCAAATAAGCATATCGCTATTTATCGTGTAGCGATCGTGTACGCCGTGCTTGTGCCATTGATCCGGATTGGCACCGATTATGATTTCTGTATGCGCGCCTCTGTACCCACTGTCTTTATTCTAATGGTGCTTTGCGTGCGCTTTTTGTTCGAGCATGAGGATTGCATCACGTTTGGCTCTGTAGAAGCCGCCAAACGGGTGCCCCGTGTGCTCTGCCTTGTGCTGATTGGCGTGATGCTGATTGGCAGTGTTACCATGCTGGCAGAATTGCGCAACGGCTTTGCTGGCGTGATGCATGCGGGCAAATTAAACGCGGTCAACGACAGCATTTACACCTTTGATCAGATTTTTACCGGTGAGCGCTTTGGCGCGGATCGCAATTTCATTGCCGCCAATTATCGTCAAACATTTTTCTTCCAGTATTTGGCCAAATAAGCCAAAATCCGAAAAAACGAGAGGGATTTTATGTTGGATATTAAAATTTACGTGGCTGCGCACAAGCAGTTTCCGGTTTCCAAAAGGCTGACGCCCGCATATCAGATCCTACAGGTTGGCAGTGAGGGGAAGGCGTCTTTGGGTTATTTGCGTGATAATACCGGCGATCATATTTCTGCCAAAAATGCCAGCTATTGCGAGCTGACCGGGCTTTACTGGGTGTGGAAAAACACCACCTCTGATGTGGCGGGTCTTTGCCATTATCGTCGCTATTTTTCCTCCCGCCTGCTGGATCGGAATTTGCGACAACTTCTAACAGAGAAGGAGATTGACCGTATCCTGCAAAAGTACGATGTTATTTTGCCCCGCCGTGTCAGTCTTGGCAAGCAGACGGTGCGTGAGCACTACAGCGCGGCACACTTTGAAAAGGATTTGAATACAACGCGTCGCGCCATTGAGGAGCTGTATCCCGATTATCTAAAGGCGTTTGATGAGGTGATGGCCATGAACCGCACCTATCAATGTAATATGTTTATTATGCGCCGTGAACGCATGAATGACTACTGCGAGTGGCTGTTTGAAGTTTTGGGCTATGTGGAGGCGCATACCGACATCAGCGAATACGATACGGCGCAAAAACGCATTTACGGCTATTTGGGCGAGCGCTTGTTGCATGTTTGGGTACATCATCAGCAGCTGCGCACATGCGAAAAGTGGTTTGCCAGCACCGAAATGACAGTGAAAAAGATCTTTCAGACGCTACTTGCGAGGGCCAAAGGCTGAGTTTAGCCGGCAATATAGACAGAAAAGGAGAGGATACGGTGCGAGAAAAGTCTTTTGCGCAGAATTACATCTTTAACCTGATCTATCAGATTGTTGCCATCGCTTTGCCGTTGGTGACCACACCGTACCTGTCCAGAGTGCTGGGCGCTGACGGGATTGGTCAGTACTCCTTTGCCCAATCTATTGTTTCTTATTTTGCCTTGGCGGCGGCGCTGGGTACCACCATGTATGGCCAGCGACAGATTGCTAAAGTCAAGAGCGATTCACAGGCACGCAGCCAACTGTTTTTTGAAATTTTTATTTTCCGTTTTCTTGGCGTGGCGTTAGCTTGCCTTGTGTATTGCCTTGCGATCATGCCGCATGTGAACTTTCCCCTGCTTTACGCCGTTGCCGCAATTGAGATTTTAACGGTGGCCTTGGACATCACCTGGTTCTATCAGGGTGTAGAGGATTTTGGCATCATCGCCATTGGCACGACGCTGGGACGCCTGGTGGCCATGATCTGTGTTTTCTGCTTTGTCAAGACCAAAGAGGACCTGGTGCTTTACGTTTGCCTGTATTGCGCATCTATCCTGCTTGGCAATTTGCTTTCCTTTCTTGGATTGCGGCGGTATTTGGTGCGCCCCAAGGGGGTGCGCTTGCGGATTTTGCTGCACCTGTTGCCCGCGTTGGCGCTTTTTGCCTCACAGTTCGCCATTCAGGTCTACACGGTATTGGATAAAACCATGATCGGCTTGATTACAGGATCGGACTTTGAAAATGGCTATTATGAGCAAAGCCAAAAATTGATCAAGGTATTGATCGCGCTGGTCACCTCGCTGGGGGCGGTGATGGCCTCCCGTGTGGCGGTGCTATGGAATACGGATCGCAAAAAAGAGGTATATCCGCTGCTTTACGGCTCTTTCCGTTTGGTGTTTGCGCTCGGCTTACCAATGGCGGCAGGTGTGGCGCTGATCCTATCGCGGTTTGTGCCGATCTTTTATGGCGGCGGCTTTGAGCCGGTGATCCCAATCATCATGGTATTGGTGTTTATGTTCCCGATTCTTGGTTGCAGTAATGTGATCGGTATTCAATATCTGGTACCCACGGGTAGAGAGAAATGGTTGACCATTTCGGTGCTTTGCGGTGCCGGTGTGAATGTGATTTTAAACCTGTTCTTTATTCGTCAATGGCAAGCGATGGGGGCTGCGCTGGCCTCTGTGATGGCGGAGCTTGTGGTCACGACGGTGCAATTTGTTGTCGTGCGCAAAGAGGTTAAAATTCGCCCCGTTATAGGCCTTTTATTGCGTTATGGCTTGTTTACCGCTGTCATGGGAGCTGTGGGGTACGGTATTGGGCGGATCGCGCCCGGTGGTGCTTTGGGCATTGCCTGTATTGTCTTGCCCTGTGTTGCCATTTATGGCCTTTTGCTATTGGTTACAAGAGATCCGGTCTTTCAAATTTTCCTCAAGCGCCGTACCAAAGAGGCGACGGTTGCCCCGGGGGAAAGACAAGAAGCGCGCTTATCCAATGACCGTGAAAACAGCGATGAGGGAAAGGCGTAATTGCGCTTTTGCGATCCGTTGGGCAGGTTTGGGCTTGCTATAAACCATCATTGGACGAGGTATGTTATGGAAACTATTATCTTTCAAAAAAGGCTGACCGAGAAAAAGCATTATGATGTGATCGTCTGCGGCGGTGGTGTCGCAGGGGTTGCCGCGGCGGTTACTGCCGCCAATCGGGGGCGCTCTGTGCTGCTGATTGAAAAATCTAATATTCTGGGCGGTCTCGCCACCCTGGGGCGCATCAATCTCTTTGTGCCCATGTGCAACGGCCGTGGCAAGCAGATTATTTTTGGCCTTTGTGAAAAATGGGTGAGAATGAGCGCCAAATACGGTTATTCCACCATCCCTGCCGAATGGGCAAAGGGCGAGCCGGAGGAATACACCGAAAAACGCTATACACAGCGTTTTTCGCCATATATTTTTGCTTTTCAGTTGGGCGAGGAGATCAAGTCCTCTGGCGCTGACATCCTGTTGGATTGCATGGCCTGTGACCCTGTGATGGAGGGAAATATCTGCCGTGGCGTGGTGACCGAAAGCAAATCCGGCATGGAATACTACGCTTGTGAAATGCTGATTGACGCCACCGGCGACTGCGATGTGCTGCGCCGCGCCGGTGTGCCCACTGTGGCTGGCAAAAATTATTACACCTATGGCGTTTCCTCGATCACCCTGGAGAGCTGCCGCGAGGCTCTGGAAACCGGCGATCTGCGCAAGGCGTATAGGGGCATTTCTGGGGGCGGCATCAATCTGTTTGGCGACAATCAGCCCGCCGACGTGCCCCAATGGTCCGGTCTTACTGTCGAGGAGGTGACCGATTATCTTTTGACCATGCAGCAAAACGTGTTGGAAAAGCTGAAAGCGACTGATCGCCTTTCCCGCGATGTGGCGGTCATGCCCATGATGCCCCAGTTCCGCACCACTGCACACATCAAGGGGGATTATTCTTTGAAGGTGGCGGATGCCTATCGGCATTTTGATGATTCGGTTTGTGCCATCAACGATTTTGAACACCGTGATCACCTCTTTGAGGTGCCACTGCGTACCCTGTGCCGCCGTGATTATCCCAATATGCTCACCGCAGGCCGCGGTGCCGACGGCACCGGCTACGGCTGGGATCTGCTGCGCGTGATCCCGCCCGCGATCCTGACGGGTCAGGCCGCCGCCCACACCGCCTGCCAAGCCTTGGCGGAAAAGACTGCCGCCGCTGCGGTTGACATCAAAAAGCTGCAAACGGTATTGGAAAATGACAATGTTATGGTGCATTTCCCGGATGCGTACCTGCCCGAGGACCGCACGGTGGTCATCCATGGTAAAAACGCCGCCGAGATCGAGGGCGGGCATTTATAAAGCGATAAACACATGAGCGCCGAGCAAAAAAACACACGAAAAAGCATACAAAAAAGCCGCTTTGCCAAAAATGATGGCAAGGCGGCTTTTAGATAGTAATTCTATTATGTGTGTTTTTTTAGTTGCACATCGGCACTCGACGTACCGTTGTACGCCTGTGGTGCAGAGATCACAACTGCTGTATTGAGTGACGCGGTCGCTTTTATTTCAATATGTGGTAGTAATAGATCGGCATGGCGCTCCAGCCGTGGCAAAGGCTACCCGCATTGTGAAAGTCACGCTCACCAAGCTCGGTTTCCCAGACGGTGCCAAGGCCAAGCTTGACCATGGGGCGGTAGGTCTCTTGTATTTTTTCTAACACGTATGGGCGGTAGCGTTCAAAATCCACAGCCAAACAGGCATCAAACAAAAAGCATTGCATGCTCAGGGATATAGGGGTCAGCGACGGGTCGCCTGTCATCTTTTCACAAACGGTTCTTGCGGTGCTTGGATCGACGGCGCCGCACAGAACCGCCAAGGCGTTGCCGAGAACACTGTAGGATTTTTCGGCGGTTAAACGGTCAAAATAGAGTTGCTTTTTGTTGTCAAAAAAGCGGTTTGCTATGTTTTTGTTTAGTTGAGCTACCGAGGCGGCGTAGTCGTTGGGTATGCCCAAGTTGTCGGCGATCTTTGCCATTTGCTGTAATGCCAGTGACAGCAGTGCGTTCAGTGGCAGATCGGGCACCGAAATGTCAATCTCCTTTTTACCGTCAAGTCCTGGCCGCCACTCGTAGAAGTTCCAATGCTCCGCATTCGGAAAGGGTGAGATCAAGCCGCCGTTCTCTGCCAGGCGAGAGAGAAAAAGGCGTAAAATGCTTTGCAGTTTCGGATAGATTTGGCGCAAAAAATCTTTGTCGCCGCTATACCGCAAATATTCGGCGCATTCGGTGAAATAGTGGAGCGAGAAGGAGGGGATGGCCAGCGGCTCGCGGGAGGGACAGCAGATAGAGAGCAAGCCGTCGGGGCGATGATCCTTTGAGATCAGCTCTAAATTGGCACGTGGAAAGGCGGTTTCGCCAAAGGCATAGTAGCCGCAAAGCATCTGATTGCGGCTATCCATACAATACAGCGCCTGTTCGCGCCAGGGGCAATCCTCATAATGCTCGTGCATACAAAGGCGCAGCGTGTTCACGCAAATATCATAAATTTCCTGTTCCTGCTGTGTCAGCGGCGGAGGTGGCAATTCCTCAACAGGATAAACGGTGGGCAGCAAGGAAAGCGCGCAGGCACTCAGCGGCGTTTCGGCGGCGACCTCCAAGTAGCGGCAACCCAGGCGGCGAAAGGGGTTCAGATAGACCGTCTGCCCCTGCCGTACGGTGATCTCCACCGAGAAGTCGCGTTTGCCGATGATACGCCGCACACCCTCGTCGGCGATATGCTCTCCGTAGGAAACGGTTAGGGCCTGCGCTTGGGGTGAGGAGACCTCCAAGCGCAAAAAGCCAACAGTATTGGCCCCCAGATCATAGAGCAGATGCCCATTGGCGGTTGTTTTCAAAAAAGCACCCTTTCGCGGCAGTTCCAATTGCAGCTTTTGGCAGGGGCGTGGCCGCAGCGGCAGCGATTGCGAAAGGACCACGGCGGGGGCGAAGCCGTCGGACGTCTCGCCCAGCATCCAGCCGTCCTCCCTGGTGGTATCGTAGGCAAAGCCGTAGCCCAGCTGTGAGGTGATCTTTTTTTGACGGTGATTTTGATAGGTCCTGCTCATCCGTGCCAGTGTTTCGGTGCCGGAGACAGATAGCACGCCGCGCTCGCCGTTCAGCTGAAATAGCAGCGCGGCGTTGCCGGGATAATAGGACATGTTTCCGTTCCCATAGTACCAAACGATGATGGCAAGGTGATTTTTGCCCCGGCGGCAGTATGCCGAGAGCTCCACCGCGTCATACACCTTGTCATAAGGATAGTCGTGGTACTGCCCGAAGGCGCAAAGCGTGCCGTTTAGATAGACGGCGTAATCGCTGTCAGCCGAAATCAAAAGCTCCGCTTTGCCGCCTTGCCAATGAAAGTGGTGATAAAACTCGCCGTACTCGTCCGCCTTCGGCGCATCGTTGCACCAGATCCATTTTGCTTGATCCAATCCTTTTGTCAGCATATAAAGAACCTTTCTCTGTGTTTTTTGAAAATTCAAAGAAAAAAAATCGGAAGTTTTTAGAAAATATCATATTAAATTTGCAAAAAAATGATACAAATATGGAAAATGTACCTCTTCCTGCTTTTTGAAAGGTTTTCGGGAGGGGCAGGTGAATTGTTCTTCGCGAGGCGAAAAACAAGAGGACGGGAACTTCTTTTGCAAAAAGGGGTTCCCGTCCTCTATTATTTTATTTCACCTCGATGATGCTCTCGTCCCACATTTCGGGGGCGGCGTAGCCCATCAGGTTGACCATGGTAGCGGCCACGTTGGAAAGGCCAAACTTGCCTTCGTCGGTCTTGACGGTGTAGGCACCCTTTGCGGGGGTGTTGTCATAGATGATGCAGGGCACACGGTTGAGGGTGTGGCTTGTCTTGGCTTTGTAGTTACCTGCCTTATCCTGCTTGGGGGCGCCCTTCTTATCCACCTCATACATCTCATCTGCGTTACCGTGGTCGGCTGTGATCAGTGCAACGCCGCCCAGACGGTCGATGACGGGGAGCAGACGGCCAAGCTGGAGGTCAAGCGCTTCCATCGAGCAACGGGTAGCGGCAAGAGAGCCGGTGTGTCCTACCATGTCGCCGTTGGGGAAGTTCACGCGCAGGTATCTGTACTTGCCGCTCTCCAGGCATTCGATGAGCTTGTCGGTGATCTCAGCGCATTTCATCCAGGGGCGCTGCTCAAAGGGTACCACGTCAGAGGGAACCTCAATATAGGTTTCCAGCTCCTCAGAGAATTTGCCCGACTTGTTGCCGTTCCAGAAGTAGGTGACGTGGCCGTATTTCTGCGTTTCGGAAATGGCCAGCTGGCTGACACCGGTGTCTGCCAGATATTCGCTCATGGTGTTGGTGATCTCAGGGGGGGCAACCAGGTATTTTTTCGGAATGTGCAGGTCGCCGTCATACTCTAACATGCCGGCGTAAATGACCTTGGGTACACGCACACGGTCGAATTTGTCAAAGTCATCACCGCCGTCGAACGCCTTGGAGATCTCGATCGAGCGGTCGCCGCGGAAGTTGTAGAAGATCACACTGTCGCCATCCTGTACGGTGCCGATCGCCTTGCCATCCTTGGCGATGACGAAGGGGGGCAGATCCTGGTCGATCACGCCAAGCTCTGCGCGGTAGGCCTTAACGGCCTCGGCGGCGCTGGCAAACTGACGGCCCTCGCCAAGCACATGGGTCTTCCAGCCAAGGTCGACCATGCTCCAGTCGGCTTCGTAGCGGTCCATGGTGATCTTCATACGGCCGCCGCCGCTGGCGATGGCAATGTCAAAGCGCTCGTCACGCAGATCGGCAATAAAGGTCTCAAAAGGCTCAATATAATCCAGCGCGGAGGTTTCGCCCACATCACGGCCGTCGATCAGCGTGTGGATGCGTACAGTGCCAACGCCCTCCTTTTTGGCTTGCACCAGCATGGCCTTCAGGTGGTCGATATGAGAGTGTACGTTACCGTCAGAGAAAAGGCCCAGGAAGTGCAGAGTGCCGCCAGAGGCCTTGACGCCGCCGATCAGCTGTTGCCAGGTGGCGCTTTGGAACATCTTGCCGGATTCAATAGAATTGGAGACCAGCTTTGCGCCCTGCGCGAATACCTGCCCCGCGCCAAGGGCGTTGTGACCTACCTCGGAGTTGCCCATGTCATCATCGGAGGGCAGGCCCACAGCGGTGCCGTGCGCGCGGAGAGAGACCATAGGATAACTGGCCATCAAACGGTCCAGAACGGGGGTGTATGCGGTCTTGACAGCGTTACCGGGGCCGTCGGGCGCGATGCCGACGCCGTCCATGACGATGGTGACAACGGGGCCCTGAACACCGGAAAAGCCGGCGAGAGAATTGAGCTTTGCCATAATTTTATATCCTTCCTTTGGTAAAAAATTCATACATAATTATTATACCGCTTTTCTCGCTCGAATGCAAGAGGGGGAGGCAATTTTGTAAAAAAAGATGGCAGATGCCGTTGCGGCATCTGCCAAAGTCTTAATCGAAAATATCGTTGCCCCACTCTTTGGGCGGCGCGGAGGAGACGCTTGCGTAGCAATCCTTGTCGTAGGTGGGAATGGGATTGGGCAGATCGGTGCCGATATAAGCGAAGGACTGTGCAGGCAAAAACAGGGATACGTGATCGGATTTTTCGCACAAAACCTTGCGAATGACTTCGTTGGTACGCAGGGAATCGGTCAGGCGCAGCACAATGTCAGTCTTGCACCCCTTCAAAGATAATTGCAGGTCAACGGGCTCAATGCCTTGATTGACGACCAACAAGCCGTTGCCGCAGTCACCCTTGGCGGCAAGAACCTGAATATCCTCGTTGTCACAGTTCACGGCGACCTCCTCCCCCATGCGGTAAAGGGAGTTGAAGCTCTTGAAGGCATAAAAGCCCTTGGTGGGCACCACGCAGGCACTGTTGCGGATGCTGACCCGCATTTCTCCCACGTTGAAAATGCCGCAGAACTCCTTGACGGGTGCCGCCTCGAAGTAGGTCGCGCCCGCAATGTCGGTCTTGCTTTGCATGGCGCAAAGCATGGCGGCGTAATAGCAAGCACCGCGATAATCCTTCATAGCAGGATAATAAAGGGGCTGATTGATGGGATCCCAAGCCCCCATATAATTCCATTCGTCCAGCCAGATCTCGGTGTCGGCGTGCCCGATTTCGCGCAACGTATCACGAAAATACTGCCAAAGCGCTAGAGGCCGCTCGGGGGTCGCGGAGTAGGTGTGAAAGGAGAAAAAGTCCAGTGGCAGGGCGCGCTCACCGACGGCCGCAAGAAAGCGGTTCACGTTCTCGAGATGAGAGCCGGTAAAGCCACAGCCGCCGATTTTGAGATGGGGGAAGCGAGCTTTCAAGTGGTGGGCGGCAACGGCGTAAAACTCGATAAACTGCTGTTGGGTGCCTGCCCAGGTCTTGGTGGATTCGGCATCCGACTCGTTCCAGATCTCCCAGTATTCGATATTCCACGCATAGCCGTTTGCCCATCCCTCGTTATAATGGCGGATGATATGCTCGCAGATCCGCGCCCATTTAGCAAAATCCTTGGGAGGATAGGTGTATAGCTTTGTGGGGTTGTGCTCAATAGAAACCCCCAAACGGTATATGATTTTGGCATCTACGGATCTACATTGACGGATGTATTCGTCGGTCTGCGCAAAGTTGTAGCTGGTGGGATCGTTTTCGTCGGCGTCAAAACATTTGAAGATGCAGGGGACGTCCACGTACTCACCGGAGCCGTAAGGGTATTCGATGTCGTGCAACCGCACAAAGGGAATGCCCGCCTCCACGAATTGCGGTCTGGCGTCATAAACGGCAGTGGTGCGCGGACCGGAATTCATGCCGTGTAAAGGACGGATGGGGCGACCCACAGGGCGGTTAAAATCGGCGGTGATCCGCGCGCTCGGCATGGCAGTTCTTGTTTCCTTGTTGAAAACAGTACTCTCGTTCATTGTGCGACCTTCCTTTTTTTGATAAAGCATCTTTTTTTATTATACAGACTTTGGCGCGCCCCGTCTATCAAAAAGTCATGTAATTTTTGGCACAATCTTACGATTTTTTGCCATAATAAAAACCGCGGCACTTGCGAAAAGCGCCGCGGTGTGATATACTTAAGGATGCAAATTACTTTGCCGCAGAAACGATGGCAGCGGTATCGCGTGCGATGACCAGCTCCTCGTTGGTGGGGATCAGGTAAACGGCGACCTTAGAGTCGTCGGTGGAGAGCTTGACAATATTGGATTGGCGCAACGTCTTGGCGTTGAGTTCCTTGTTGATCTTGATGCCAAAGTACTCCATATCCTCGCAAACGATCTCACGCAGGTGGGGGTTGTTCTCGCCAATGCCGGCAGTGAATACCACCGCATCCAGGCCGTTCATGATAGCGGAGTAAGCGCCAATGTACTTTTTGAGCTGGAACTTGAGAATGTTCACAGCCAAATTGGCACGCTCAAAGTGAGGATCGGAGGGGCCGTTCGCGATGGCGCTCTCCAGATCGCGGGAGTCGGAGGAGAAGCCGGAAACACCGAGGAAACCGGACTTCTTATTCATCAGATTGTTCACGCCCGCGCCGTCCAGATTCAGCTTTTCCATCATATAGGGAACCAAGGCGGGGTCAATATCGCCGCAACGGGTGCCCATTTCCACGCCCGCAAGGGGGGTAAAGCCCATCGAGGTATCCATCACCTTGCCGTCCTTCACGGCGGAAATGGAGGAGCCGTTACCGATATGGCAGGTCACGATCTTGGTGCCCTTGGTTTTGCCCAGAATTTTGCACATTTCACCCGCAACAAAGCGGTGAGAGGTGCCGTGCGCGCCGTAACGGCGAACGCCGTACTTCTCGTACAGCTCATAGGGCAGGGCATAAACATAGGCCTCGGGCGCCATGCTCTGATGGAAGGCGGTATCGAATACCAGCACCTGGGGCTTGTCGGGCATAACGGCAAGGCAACCCTGAATGCCCTGGAT
>SVQT01000033.1 GCA_015065215.1 Oscillospiraceae bacterium
CCTTGTACTGGCCGCTGTAGGAGAGCGCGCCGGTGGTGTAGTCCCTTGTGATCAGACCGCCGCAGAAGAAGGGGCCCACGTTGGGTCCGCCGGTCTCATCCAGCATCAGATTCCAGCCGCACAAGGAGCCGAAGTTATATTGCAGCACCTTGCTCATCATAATGCCCCACTTGCAAAAGTCGGTGGCGTAGTGGTCGTAAAGACGGGGTCCTGCCTCGGTAAAGTGGCAGCGCAGATCGGGGTAAGCCTGCCGCAGTGGCTCGGTGTTCTCAATCGCGCCGCTGTAATAGTGGAAGGCTACACCGTCCACCGCGTCGCGAAGCCCCTCGATATTGTCCAGCGACCAATGTACACGGGGCTCCGACTCCGCAAAGTCGTGATCGTACATCCAGATCTTCACGTCCATGCCCTGCTCGTTCAGGCGGCGGCGCATCGCCTTGATGAATGTCGCCTCGGTCTCGGGATGCCAGCGGCAGGCAGGCATTTTGCCGCGCTGGTGGGTCTCGGTCTCATTCTGGGGGGTCATGGCGGAAATATGGATGCCCTCGGCCTCATACGCTTGCAGAAAGCGAAGGTAATACTCGGCATAGCATTCCACGAATTCGTCGCGCATATAGCCACCGCCGAGACTGCCGCCCACCTTCATCCAGCCGGGAGGGCTCCAGGGAGAGGAGAAGAGATAGAGATCCGGACGGATCTTCAGGATCTCCTTGATCATGGGGATCACGTAGGCGCGGTCACGGTCAATGGAAAAATGCTTCAGCTCCACGTCGCCCGCCACGTCATCATAGGAATAGAGCTCGGCAGAATAGTCGCAGGAGCCGACGCAAAGGCGCGCGACAGAGAGATTCAGCCCATCCTTGCCGTAGATCTTTTGCAGCAACGCGGCGCGCTCCTCCTTTTCCATGAGCGAGAGGTTATAGCAGGAGCTGCCGGTAATGGCAACGCCAAAGCCGAGAAAATCCCGTGCCACCGGCTCTGCGGCAGGGGTCAGCGTATGGGCGCCGTGCATAGGCACCGAGGGAAAGATCGGCTTTTTGACAAATTCTCCGCCGGGATAGTAGCCTTCCTTGGCAAGATAGGTGGTATATTGAGTGATCCGCATCGAGATGTCTCCTTCTTCTTTTTACTTTTCTTCATTATAGCAATTCCCCATGCGGCTTGTCAATGCTTTTTTCTCCTGCGCATGGACTATTCTCTAAAGCAAAATCCCTTTCTGCCGCCGCGCAAAGACGCAAAAGGGGCAGGGCCATTCGATGCAGAAGTTCGGCGCTCATGTAAATCCCCCTTTCATTCCCTGTCAAAGCGACCTCTGACACCCATCACATCCACATAGTACACAAAGGCATCCGGATGCTTTTCCAGCAATTTCAAAAAGGCAGGGATCTGCCGGTGATTCACCACACAAAAAAGGATACCCTTTTCCTGCTTGCTGTAAAGCCCCTTGCCCGAAAGAACGGTTGCGCCGTGCCCCAAATCTTGCAGAATGCCGCTTTTGAGCGCTTCTACATCGCTGGCGACCACCTCAAATTTCACCGCGTTCCGACTGCTACGCAGGATCATGGCGGTTACCCGCTCGCAAACAAAAATTTCCACAACCGAAAGCAGAACGCTGTTTAGGTTGCCATAGACAAAAAAGGAGACCCCCACGATCAAAACACTGATCAGCGAGATGATCCGCTCTACATTCATGTGGGGCATTTTTTTCTGGATCATGCTCCCCATAATATCCACGCCGCCCGATGAGGAGCCGATGCGAAGCATGATGCCGGTCAGCCCCTGCGCCACGCCCCCAAATACGGCAGGAAGGATATGGTCTGTTTCCGGCACAAACTGATAAAAGCCCACCGCCTCGAGCAAAAACAAAAAAACGGAGAGCGAGACGGTATATACAAGCGTATAGATCACATATCGCCGCTTGAGTATGAACCATGCCGTGATCAGCAACGGCAGATTGAGCAAAACGATAAAAAGCCCCGCGTTGACCCCGGTCAGGCTCTGTAGCATGGTAGCGATGCCATCCACACCGCTGGGGGCAAAATGCCCCGGATAGACAAAGACGTGCATCCCCATTGCCACCAGAAAGGCCGTCAGCAAGGTCAGCAACACATGACCAATCCCTTTTCCTTTTTTGATAAGCTCGCCCCCCGCCACTTTTGCCTGTATTTTTCCCTTTTTCCATTATTTTATGCGACAACACTTTTTTTCGTACCCGCCGCTTGACTTTTGCTCGAAAATATGTTATATGTAAGGTAGAAAACACGAAAGGACGGACGCGCCTCATGCACCAGATTTTTCAAAAAAAGGATTTTGCCGATATTCATTTTGAACAAGGAGAGCAGCTCACCTTTTCCTATCGCTTTGGCATGGCGGTTTACGAAGAAAGCTTTGACAGCCATCGCCTGAACAGTGTCGGATGGAACGGTGCCGGCTACACCCTGAACGTGCTGGAGGATATGCCCTCAAGACTGCCCGTTGGTGAGCACCAGGACACCCCCGCCTTCCGTCTGGAGGCAGACGGCAGAACGCTGGAATTTGACTGGCGCTTTCAAAATTTCAGCAAGGAAAAAACCGCCAACGGCCTGCACGGCATCCTCACCCTGGAGAGCACCCTTTGCCCGCTGACCGTCAGGGTGCATACAGTGCTGGATGGCACAGGCGTCATGGAGCGCTATCTGGAGCTTTGCAACACGGGTGACACATCCATTGCCATCGGGGGCATTTCCCTGCTTTCCGGTGCGGTGGAGGAAAACACCACCTCCTGGGATCCCTTTTTTGATCCGCACCACGCTGACCGGCTCTATTCCCTTGGCAGCTTTGAAAGCGCCGAGTGGGGCTGCGAGGGGCTGTTCCGTTGGCAGGACCTGCCCAACGCCGAGCTGACCGTCAGCGGCAAGTGGCAAACCGAGCGCTATCGCCATCCCGCATTCTTTTTGAAAAACAACCTGCTGGGCTCGCTGTTTTACGGGCAGCTGGCCTTTACCGGCGGCTATGATTTCCGCTTTTGCAAAAACACCGACGTGAACAAAAAAGGGCGCAACTGCCGCCTCACGTGGGATCTGGCGCTATCCGGCCCCAAGCCGATGCTTCTGCTGGCGGCAGGTGAGGCCTATACCACCCCCTCGATGCATGTGGGCATGCTGATCGGCGAGCTGGATGACGCGGTCAACGAGATGAACCGCCACCTCCGCCGCTCTGTGCTGAAGCACACCGACGTGCGGGGCGTGAAGGGGCTGGTGGAGAGCGGTATGGGCCCCGAGCGCACCATGGACATTGCCGCCTGCAAGCACTTTATCGACACCGCCGCCGCGGTCGGCGCCGAGGTCTTTTTGATTGATGCCGGCTGGTATGCCCCCGCCGGCCTTGCCACAACCGAGTGGAGCAAACGGCAGGGTGACTGGCAGGTTTCTAAGGATCTCTATCCCAACGGCATCCAGGAGGTGCGGAATTACGCCCACGAAAAGGGCTTAAAATTTGGCATGTGGATGGAGCCGGAGGCCATTGGCCCGCTCTCCCGTGTGGCCAAGGAGCACCCCGAATGGCTTGCCACCAGCTTCAGCTTTCATGAAACGAAAAAGCAGTTGGATCTGACCATTCCGGAGGCGGCCGCATGGATGGAGCGTGAGATCATCCGTGTGATCGAGGAGAACGAGCTGGATGTTTTCCGTCTGGATCACAACAACCGCGTCAATTTCTGGTACGCCCGTTCGGGTGACAGCTGCGGTATTCTGCGCCATTACGATGCGGTGTATGGCATTTATGAGCGACTGCGAAAGCGCTTCCCCGATCTGGTCATGGAAAACTGCGCCAGCGGCGGCTCCCGTACCGACATCGCCATGCTCAAGGATTTTACCCACACCTGGGTATCCGATTGGAATGCTGCCCCGCGTTCGGTAGCCATCACCAACGGCATGACCATGTGCCTGCCCCCCGAGATGGTGGATCGGCTGATCAGCGGCATGTTCTGCCACACCAGGGGCTCGCTGGATCTGCAAGTGCGGCACACCCTGTTTGGCCGACCCACCACCAACGATTACAACTGTGTGGGCAGCGAGATGAACCCGATGCAGATCCAATTTGTCAAGCACAGCTTTGATCTTTACAAATCCTTTGTGCGTCCTATGGCCGGCAAGGATCTGATCTTCCACCACACCCCCGAGGTGTACGGCACGCATCCCGAGGGTGTTTGCGTGCTGGAGCGTGCCGCCGAGGATCAAAGCCGCTCGATGATCGGTGTGTTCAACCTCTGCATGGCAGGCGAGCGCGCCGAGGTCATCTACCCCCGCGGCATTGACGCGGGTGCCAATTACCGCGTGACCTTTGACAACAGCGGCGCTACCGCCACGGTCAGCGGTCATTCGCTTTGCGCCCAGGGCTTACGCATCCGGTTGGACGGTGCCTTGCAAAGCGAACTGATTTTGCTGGAAAAATGTTGAAAATCACGGCGCCGAAAATGCCTTGAAAAGATTGACAATTGAACACAGATGTGGTACAATATCCTCATTCCTTTGGAGAAAATTCAAACGCGGCAAGTCAGGAAGCGACCATACGGTCCGGCTTGCCTGAAATGACGAGACCCAAGTATGGCGCCAGGGCCGTACTTGGGGCTTGTGTTTGTGTGGAGGAAGTAGATGATATTTGAGCTGATTGTGACCGCCGCCGCTTTGGGCGTTGGTCTTGCTATGGATGCCTTTTCGGTTTCGCTGACCAACGGCCTTTCAGAGCCCTGCGGCACCAAGCGCCGTGCCGCCGTCATTGCCGGCGTCTTTTCGCTCTTTCAGCTGGCCATGCCGCTGATTGGCTGGCTGTTGGTTTCTACCGTTGCCAAGCAATTCGAGCGGATCGTTCCGGCGATCCCCTATATCGCGTTCGGTATACTGCTTTTTATCGGGGGTAAGATGCTGGTAGAAGGGATACTGGAAACGGTAGAAAAGAAAAAGGCCAGACAGGCCGGAGAGCAGGCACCGGTGGTCTGCGCTATGGCGCGCACCTCCTTTGGGGGGCTGATCGTACAGGGGATCGCCACCTCGATCGACGCGCTTTCCTGCGGGTTTGAGTTTGCCGACTATCTCTGGTGGGAGGCATTGACCGCCGGCGGCATCATTGGCGCAATCACCCTTGCCCTGTGCTTTAGCGGCGTTTTGATCGGGCGCAAATTCGGCACAAGGCTTGCCGAAAAAGCGACCATTCTGGGGGGCTCTATCCTCATTTTGATCGGTATCAAGATTCTGGTTTTAGACGGCATTTTGCGAATGTAAGCAAAACAAACGCTATCAGTGGCGGTTTACACGCGCCCTTGCTACAATAAAAAATGGCTGTCTCAAATTTGCATTTGAGACAGCCATTTTTTATTGTAGCAAACCCTCTCCGTAAATCAGAACACTGCCGATGGCATCAATGCGCTCGATACGGGCCATCCGATTGCCCGTGCTATCTATATAAGCGATCTTGATCCATTCCTCATCCGCCGCCACCACATGACAGCTGATCTCCGCGCTACCCGTGAGATACTCTTCATTTTCGTTTTTGATGCTGCAACGCTGACCTACCAAATCCAATAACATGCTTGACATTTTCTTTCCCCTTACGCAAAAAGTGCGGCAACTCCGCGCGCTGACGTGGCCTCTGCCGCCCTTTTCATTTTTTGCCCCTTGAGGGAATTTTATACAGTCATCATCAGTTTTCGGTATTTTCTTCCGGCGGAGTCTGCTCGCTTTCCTGCGTGTATTTCTCCGCACGCTCACGCTCTTCCTCTATGCGCCGGCGATTTTGATTCCATTTCATCAGGTTGTTGATGCCAAAGCCGATCGATACCACGAAGATGATCAGGATCAGGATGCGTATCATCCACTCCAGCGGCGTGATTTTGCCTTCTGCTTTTCTTTTTGCCACAGTGCATCCTTCCTTTCTTTTTTTCATCCTTTATGTTGGGGAACTGCCCTGTCAGGCCCGCCTGCGCGAAGATCAGCTGCGCTTGACACAATGCCGCTGACCGCGCCGCCATGCGGCGCTTTTTCTGCTTGCGGCGCAGGGTCTGCCAAGGCCGGTAGACAAAGCGCCGCGCCAAGTACAGGCCGAGCTTGAACGGCAACACCGCCAAGGCCCCCAAATAGAGCGTTGCCGCGGCGAAGCCGTATGCCAGATACGCCATGCAGGGCGAGAGCGAGCGCGAGGCCAGATAGCGGCAAAGCGAAAGCCCCGCAAGGGTCAGCACCGGAACAGACAGGCGGAAAGCACCGTCATGAAAGCGGTACAACAGCAAAATCACCGCCACGGATAGCACCAAGCAGTAAAAGCAATCGCCAACACCCACCACAAGGGCGGCCCAGGCACGCTTTCCGGCGCCTTTTTTGTCAAAAGGAACAGAGCGCCCCAGCAACGGCAGCTTTTTTTCATATTGCCGCCGCATGCGCTCGGGCGGCGTGTACGCCCGAAGCAAAATGCGGATTGCCACCAGCAGCTCCCAAAAAATGCCCAACGCCACCCCTAAAACAAAGGCGGAAAGAAGCATTTGAAACTGCGACAAAGGGTTGATTTCCATTAGCCGAAAAATCTGGCGCGCAGACCCTTTTTTTGTTGTGTGCTATCCTGATAGTAAAAGCCGTTGATGTGTCCTGTCACTTCCACAAGGCCGCGCCCAATATCCAGGGTGGCAATGTGCAGCCCCTCCCCCTCTAAGGTCAGCTCGCCGCAATCGGTTTGCAGCTGCACCATGCGGTCGTCAAAGCTTTCTACCTCAGTCACGCCCATGATATTGATATATTCTCGCTCGCGCATAGAAAGCGCATGCTTTCTTTCTTGCTCTATTCCCTTTTCCGCCATATATTCCCTCCGTTTTTTAATAGAATATATGCGGCAAAGCTTTAATCTATGACTTCGTAAAGTCCGGCGGCATCCGCCTTACCCACTGTCTCTTTGACACAGAGCACACGCACCTTTAAAACACGGTTGCCAAAGCCCACCTCGATGATGTCGTTTTCCTTGACATCGTATGAGGCCTTCGCGGGGCGGCCGTTGACGGTCACGTGGGCGGCATCACAGGCGTCATTGGCCACCGTGCGGCGCTTGATGATGCGGGATACCTTTAAATATTTATCTAATCTCATAAAAACCCTTCTTGCGTGAAAAATTGTGCGGCGAAGGAAAACATCCCTCCGCCGCACAAAATAAAGGTAAAATTACTGGATAGCGTCTTTCAGGGCCTTGCCTGCGGCAAAAGCGGGAACCTTGCAAGCGGCAATCTCGATGGTCTCACCGGTTGCGGGGTTCTTACCGGTTCTGGCGGCTCTTTCCTTTACAGAGAAGGTGCCGAAACCAACAAGAGAGACCTTATCGCCGGCCTTGAGGGCATCCTTGATCGAATCGATCACGGCGGTGAGGGCTACATCAGCATCTTTTTTGGACATCTCAGTCTTTGCAACAATGGCATCAATCAGTTCAGCTTTGTTCATTTGAAATACATCCTTTCCGTTTTTTGAACGATAAACCAATGAAGTTTTCAATCCTTCATTGACCTTATTGTAACACATCCAAAAGAAAAAAGCAAGGGGGAAACTGAAAAAAATTGCCAACTGTCAACGATTTTTGGCGATTTTTTTGGCATTTTCCCACAAAACATCCTTCTCGGCATCGCTCATGACCGAGAGATCCTTGCCAAGCGCTGTCGCCGCTTGCTCCACCGCCTCAAAGCGGTCGATAAACTTATCGGTGGCGCGGGTCAGCGCCAATTCGGGGTCTACCCCCGCTTTTCGGGCAAGGCTTGCCACTGACAGCAGCAAATCGCCGATTTCCTCACTCAGAGCAGTCCCGTTCGCGGCGGCCAGCGCCTCACGCACCTCAAGCAGCTCCTCGCTGACCTTATCCGCAACCGCTACCGCGTCCGGGAAATCCATCATTTTGGCCTTTTTCCCCACCTTGGCGGCACGCAGCAACGCCGGATACTGCCGCGGAATGGCACGGAGCTTATCGGTTACCGTTTGGCGGCTTTTTTCCGCGCTTTTGATCACTTCCCAGTTCGCGAGAACCTGCCCCGCGGTCTCCAGATGAAGCTCGCCGAACACGTGGGGGTGGCGATGGATCATCTTTTGACAGACATCGTTTGCCACGTCGTCAAAGGTAAAGGCGCCGGTCTCCTCCTCCATGCGGGCATGCATCGCCACCTGCAACAAAAGATCGCCCAGCTCCTCACGCAAGAGAAGCGGATCCTCGTTATCAATCGCCTCGATCACCTCATAGGTCTCTTCGATCAGGTCATTGCGAATGCTTTTGTGCGTTTGCTCCCGATCCCAGGGACAGCCGCCGGGCAAGCGCAGCAGTTCTACTATCGTAACCAGATCATTGGCGTTATATTCCTTTTTTCGCAGGAGCGCCTCTAATTTTTCATCTCGTGTCATTTTTTCACATCCTATTTGATCAATTTGTGTTTTTGCAGAAAACGGGCAAGCCGCTCCCCCGCCGGCAGGGCGGCAAGATCCTCACGCCGTACCGCCCCGAGCAGCAACGCCAGCAGTAAAAAGAGCGAAACGACCAGGGCAAGCACCGGCAGCATCAGCCAGCGGCTTTGCAGCCCCGCACCGCGAAGACCGAAATACAGCGCGCCGCCGCCGCCAACAGACAGCACCGCGCCAAGCAAGGTGCAAAACAGCTCCTTGCCTGAGAAAAAGCCGAACGGCAATGCCCGCGCAAGAACGATCGCCTGGATGATCAGGACCGTAATATTGCAGGCCAAGGTGCTGATCGGCGCGGCGTAAATATGCAGCTGCGGCAGGGGTAAGAGAAGGTATTCCACCCCCAGCTTCATCAAGGCCCCGCAAAGCATGGCCACCACCGGTGTGGCGGTGCGCCCCGCCGCTTGCAGGGCGGAGCCGGTCAGGGTGATCAGCGCCGCCGGCAAAACAGACAGGGCCAGCAGTGTGAGCAAGGGGGTTGACAGGGCGATCGCCTCTTGCTGTCCCCCGTAGATCAATTGTAAAATCGGCTCGGAAAACACCCCAAGCCCCAAGGCCGCCGGCACCGAGAAAAGCGCCGTCACGCGCAGGGCGGAGGCCAGCACCGCCTTGCCTTCTTCCCGCTCTCCCCGTGTCAGGGCGGCGCTGAGCAACGGCATCATCGCAAGGGTCAGGGGGGTGAGCAAGGAGGGGATGAGGTTATACAGCGGCACCGCCAAATTGCCGTAGCTGCTATACATGGCATGTGCCACCGCGGGGGCAAAGCCTGCCTTTTGCAGCCGGCCGGAAATCAGCGCGGTATCAATCAGGGTCACTAAGCTCATGACAGAAGCGCTGAGCGTGACCGGCACCGCCACCCGTAGCAGCTGGGCAAGCACCGCGCGGCGCCGTGGCAGTGCCCCCTTTGCCAGCCTGCCCTGCCGTATCCGATAGATCAGCAGCAGAACGGTTAGCAGCAGGGCGGCAAGCGCGAGGCCGGCCGTGATACCGAAAATGGCATAGGCGGCAACGATGGGCACAGGCATACCTTGCTTTTTGGCCCAAAGGGCAAAAAGCAGGCCGAACAAAAGCTTCCCCATCGCCTCTAACACCTCGGAAAGCGCTGTGGGCAGCATATGCCCAAGACCTTGAAAATAGCCTTTTGCCGCGCCGATAAAGGCGGCAAGCAGCAAGGCGGGGGCAATGGCATACAGCGAGGCGGCGGCATCCGCCATCGCAAGCCTTGCGGCAAGGGTAGGCGCGCAGAAGAAAAGAAGCGCCGTCCCCCCCAATCCCAATGTGAGAAAGAGGCACAGAGCCACGGCAAAAACGCGGCCAACGGCACCGGGCTTTCCCGCCGCCACAGAGCGTGCCACCTGCAAGGAAAGCGCCGTGGGCAGTCCTGTGGCGGACAGTACAAATAATAAGGAATACACATGGTAGGCGGCAAGAAAATACGCCATCCCCTCCACACCCACAATCGCAATGAGGGGGATCTTATAAAACAGTCCCACAATTTTGCTGAAAACAGTGGCGGGCATCAAAATCAAAGCGCCGCCAAACAGCTTTTTTTGCTCACAGGCCTCCGCTTTTCTCGGCAAACAGCATCCCTCCCGCGGGAGCGTGCCTTAAAAGCCCCGTTCCCGATAAAACTGTACGATCTGTTCAGCCTGTGCCTTTCCCCCGTCGGCATTCAAATACTCATAGGGGTATTTATCGTTGAAGAGCCGTTCTATGACGGATTTTTTGCCGCTACCCGCGGGGGCATAGTCGACCAGCTTGGTCACAGCGCCGGCGCCGGCGGCAAAGATGGAATGCACTTCCTCCATCATATAAATATTGTAAAGGCATTCGGTACCCGGTTTGGCAAAGCCCACATTTTCAAAATTGCCCACCATATTCTTTTGGCGGTACATATAATAGGGCTGATAGCCCGCCTCGGCGGCGCGGATCTGGGAATAGTCAACGCATTTCCCCGCGTCACCGCCGCGCAGATTGTAAACACGCTTGCCCTCACGCAAAATTTCCGCCGATTTTTTCACGCAGAAGGTATGTACCGTGATATTTTCCGGGGAAAGGCGCAAAATCTCGTCATAGGTCTGGGCAAAGGAGCTGAATTTGTCACCGGGTAATCCGACGATCAGATCGGTATTGATACAATCTATGCCGCTTTGCCGCGCAATATCATAAGCACGGTAAAAATCCTGTGCCGAGTGGCATCTGCCAACCCCACGCAGCACCTCATCGCAAAGGGTCTGGGGATTGACGCAGACACGGGTGACGCCAAAGGCCTTGGCAATGGCCATCTTCTCGCTGTCAATGGTATCCGGACGGCCGGATTCCAAGGTATACTCCCGCAGAGCCGACACGTCGGTGCATGACGCGACGGTGGAAAGCAGCGTGCGCAGCTGCTCGGCGCTGAGAATCGTGGGGGTACCGCCGCCGATATAGACGGTCAGCACCCGCAGCCCCAGCGCGCGGATCGCCGCGAATTTCGCGCGGATCTCCTGACACAGCAGCTCCAGATAAGCCGGGATCAGCGAAAGCAGACGCTTTGAGGTATAGGAAACAAAGGAGCAATAGGAGCAACGGGTGGGACAAAACGGGATCGAGATATACACGCTGCAATCCCCCCTATCCGGGTTGCCGATGATCTGCTGCTCCCGGATGGCCACGTCTGTGGCAAGCGCCGCTTTTTTGGGGATCACCATATAGTGACTGCTCAGCGCCTTGCGCACCTTGGTCTTGCTCATGCCGGAAAGCAACAGCTCGGTGGCCACCTTAGAGGGGCGCACACCGGTCAGCATCCCCCAAGAGGGGCGATAGTGCATCATCTCCCCCGCCGCCGACAAAATGGCATGTCCGATCACGATTTTGCGCGCGCGGTCCTTGGTAAACTCACCGGTTAAAACGATCTGCTTTGTGGCGCTTGTTTCCTTGCCCTGATACAAAAGCCGGGCGGTGGCGGTAATTTCATCCATCGTGTCGCTGACATCGAGATAAAGCACCGGGGCACCCTCCTGCTCTTCCCCCGAGAATTTCTCGCCGGGGAAAAAGATCATGCAAATGGTCTGCACATAGTATTCATTGATCTCACCGCTCACGTGCAGTTTCATTGCGTCCTCTCCTTTTTCTTTTTCAATTCGTTACTGTCCATCACAATGGTCACAGGCCCCTCGCCCTCCAGCAAAACACGCATATCGGCGCCAAACCGGCCGGTGGCGACGGGGGTGCCGTCACGGCGGATCAGCTCTACAAAATACGCATAAAGCGCGTTGGCCCGCTCGGGTCCGGCCGCCCCCATATAATCGGGGCGATTGCCGTGGCGATAGTTCGCCAGCAGGGTGAAGTTGGATACCACCAGCACACTGCCGCCCACATCGCGCACAGACAAATTCATCTTATCGTTTTCGTCGGTAAAGATCCGACAGGCAAGGATCTTTTTGGCAAGCAGCTCGGCATCCTGCTCGGTATCCTCGGCGGATACCCCCAGCAAAACAAGCAGTCCCTGCCCGATCTCGCCGACTGTTTTTCCCTCTACCCTGACCGCCGCCGACAGGGCGCGCTGTAAGACCGCTATCATGAATAACCTCGCACCACGTCGATCACGTCACGCAGTCCCTTGAGACGGGAAACGATCGAGTGATAGTGCTCAACGTTCTTACAACTGATTTTCAGATCAATGATCATGCGGCCGTCATTTTTTTTGCGGGAATTGATCGAAAGCAGCAGCACCTTCATATCGGCCAGCGCCATGGTGATGTCGGCCAGGATGGTCAGGCTGGAATAGACGTGCATTTGCACCAACGCCTCATACACATCCTGATTTTCGCTTTTGCTCCCTCTCTCCCAGTGCGCCTCGACCCAGCGGTCGGCATCCTCTGTTTTCTTCATCCCCTCTGTCACGTTGGGGCAATCCACCTTATGAATCGAAATGCCAAAGCCCCTTGTGATAAAGCCGATGACATTATCCCCCGGCAAGGGGTTGCAGCATTTGGCGAATTTCACCTGACAGCCGCTCTCGCCATCCACCACGATACCGCTGTTGCGGCGGATGTGGCGGGTGCTTTGGGCGTGGGCGGTTTTGATCTGCTCGACCTCAAGCGGCGTGAAAACAGGCGCTTCCTCCGGCTTGATCACCTTATCAAACTCCTCACGCAGCTTGGCGGCGATCTTGGAAACAGAAAGTCCGCCGTATCCGATGGTATTATACAGATCGTCAGCCGAGGCGTAGCCCACACGCTGCGCGAGGGCGCCTATGATCTCCTGGCGCTGCCCCTCGTTGGTGGATCTGCCGAATTTTTTCAGCTCCAGCTCGATGGCGCTTTTGCCAAGGGCGATATTCTCCGGGCGCTGCTCCTTGCGGAACCACTGACGGATCTTGCCCCTGGCCTCGCCGGTTTTGACAATATTGAGCCAGTCACGGCTGGGGCCCTTGCCCCCATTGGAGGTGATGATCTCCACAATCTCGCCGTTGCGGGGCACGCGGTCGATGGGCACGATCATACCGTTGATCTTGGCACCCACCATCTTGTTGCCCACCGCCGAGTGAATGGCATAGGCAAAGTCGATCACCGTAGCGCCCTGCGGCAGGGTGATCACATCCCCCTTGGGGGTAAAGACAAAGATCTCATCCTGAAAGATGTCGGTCTTAAAGGCTTTCATGAACTCGTCATGATCGCGGGTCTCGTTCTCGTTTTCCAGCAGCTGTGAGACCCATTCCAGCCGTTTATCCATCTCCTCCTTGCTCTGCGCCCCCGACTTATATTTCCAGTGGGCGGCGATGCCGTATTCGGCGATATGGTGCATATCCCAGGTGCGGATCTGCACCTCAAAGGGGATGCCGTAACGGCCGATAACGGTGGTGTGCAAAGAGCGGTAAAGGTTGGGCTTTGGGGTGGAAATATAATCCTTAAAGCGGCCGGGCATGGAATGGTACATCTCATGGATCAGGCCCAGCGCCGTATAGCACTCCAGCTCGGTATTCACAATGATGCGGAGAGCGTAAAAGTCATAGATCTCGTCAAAGCTCTTGTTTTGGTTATACATTTTCTTGTAGATGCTGTAAACCGACTTGATTCTGCCCTCCAGGGTAAAGGGAATATTGTTTTCCCGCATTTTGTCATCCACCTCTTTGCGGATATGCTCAACAAAGTCGGTGTGCTGACCGTATTTCTTTTCAATATCCTCCTTGACCTCGGCGTACCCATAGGGGTCCAGGTACAGAAGGCTTAAATTCTCCAGCTCCTGCTTGATGCGCTGCATACCAAGGCGGTGCGCGAGCGGCGCGTAGACATGCATGGTCTCCAAGGCGGTGGTGCGCTGCTTATCATCCGAGCGGGCCCCTAAGGTGCGCATATTATGCAAGCGGTCACAGAGCTTGATGAAAATCACACGCACATCCCGGGACATGGCCAGCAGCATTTTTCTCAGGGTCTCGATATGGGCCTCTTCCTTATCCTCGATCTGCAAGGTCACGATCTTGGTCAGTCCGTCCACGATCAGGGCAACGTCAGCGCCAAAGCGCTTTTCGATTTCTCTGAGATCGGTTTTTTCGGCGCAGTCCTCGACGGTATCGTGCAAAAGCGCGGCGCAGATCGAATCGGAATCCAGCCCCAGCGTGGCGGCGATCTCTGCCACCGCGATCGGATGCGAAATATACGCCTCGCCGCTTTTGCGGCGCTGTCCCTCGTGCAGCTCGGCGGCGTATTCATAGGCATTCGTGATCTTTTCACGGTTATAGTTGTTGCCGGAAGCCTCTAAGATCTCCAGCAATCGAGTAATATCGGTATGGACCTCTCTTGCCACGGTGTCACCCCCTTCGGCATTGGCTTTTCAGCTTTTTTAAAATAGATGATTTTTCGATATTGGTTTTGGAGGCGTTGAAATAGACATCAAAGCGGTAGGCGCCGTTTCCTTGCTCCTCCACGCCGCAAATTTGCAATTCGCTAAAGACCTCCAGGATATATTTCAAGCACACGTAATTGATCGGGCGGGGTGCCCCCACATTGATCAGCGCCAGCAGCTCCCGCTCAGAAAAAGCGTCTTTACCGTTGCGGAACTCACGGCGCAGTACCGTGTAAACGTGGGCAAAATCGGCGCGATCCGGCACAAAGCCTTCCGTTTCGTCAAAGGGGGCGCCGCCGCGGACCTCAAGATAGCGGCCGCGCAATCGCTCACATTCGGCGGTGTATTTGGCAGAGGGCTTAAAATCCTGCACGACAAGCTGTACGCTTTTCACATCCCGGAACTCATTGACATCGACAGTGCAAAGCAGATCGACACGGTCCCCCTCGCAAAAATCAAAGCGGGAGCGGGAGGTAGAAAAGCAAAGGGCAAAGAGCGAAATATCCCCGGAGGAGACCACCAGCTTCAAATGCTTTCCGCCGCCAAGCTCTGTGATGCGATCCACACGCAGATCGCGCAGGACAAACTGGGGGGTGGGATTGGAGACACCAAAGGGCTCCAGCAGGGTCAGCTCCTCGGCCAGGGCCAGGCTGACCTCATGCAACCCGATCTCCAAATCCGCCTCTAAGCGAACCGCCAGCCCCTCCTTTGGCAAATGGGCGGCGGCATAGGCGTTGATTCGCTCGCGGAAGGCCTCCAGCTGTCCCCTGGTGACTGTAAGACCGGCGGCAAGCTCATGGCCGCCGAACTTGACAAGCAGATCCTCACAGGCGGTCAGCGCCTCAAAAAGATTGATGCCCTTGATCGAGCGGCCGGAGCCCTTGCCAAGATCCAACTGACTGTGAAAGCCCTCCTTGGCACCGTCAAAGGAAATCAGGATCGAGGGCAGCCCATAGCGCTCGGTCAGGCGGGATGCCACAATACCGATGATCCCCTGCCGCCAGCCGTCATCCTCCAGGACCAAAACCTTGGTTTTTTCCAGGTCAAATTCTTGCTCGATGCGCTCATAGGCCTGCTCGGCGATGGCGTTTTCCTCCACCTGGCGCTGGCGGTTGATCTCGCACAGCTCGGCGGCAAGCGCCCTTGCCCGCTCCGGCGTTTCGGAAAGCAGCAGCTCGACCGCGATCGAGGCCTCGCTCATGCGACCCGCCGCGTTGATGCGAGGGGCGAGACCGAAGCCGATAAAGGCGGAGGTGATTTTCTTTTTTCTCGTAGGACGCGCGTCACCTGGCGCGCGGTTGCCTGCCGTCTCTTCCATCAGGGCGGCAAGCCCCACACGCTCGGTGGCGGCAAGCCGACGCAGACCAAGCGTGACGATCAATCGGTTTTCATCGGTAATCGGCATCACATCGGCAATGGTACCGATGGCGACCAGATCGGCGTATTCCCTTGCCATGCGGCGAACGCCCTCGATCTCCCGCTCACCCTTTTCGATACCAAGGGTACATTCGTAAGCGGTCATGACCTTAAAAATAACGCCAACGCCGGCCAGCTCCTTGAAGGGATAGGGGCAATCCGGGCGGTGCGGATTGACCACCGCCACGGCCCGCGGCAAAACCTCACGGCACTCGTGGTGGTCGGTGATCACCATATCAATGCCAAGATCCTTGGCATATGCCACCTCGTCATTGGCGGTAATACCGGTATCCACCGTGATGATGCAGGTTACGCCCGTGGCGGCAAGGCGGTCAATGGCGGCGGCGGAAAGGCCGTAGCCCTCCTGACTGCGGCTGGGAATATAATAACCCACGTCAGCGCCTTGCTTTTTCAGGTACAAATAAAGCAGGCTGACAGCGGTGACACCGTCCACGTCATAGTCGCCGTAGATCATGATCTTTTCCTTTGCCTCGACCGCGCGGCGGATACGGGCCACGGCGGGTCTTACATCGCAAAGCAGAAAAGGGCTGTGGAACATGGTATCCTCACAGCGCAAAAAGCGTTCCACCGCCTCTTGATCGCGGTAGCCGCGGCTGTAAAGCAAGCGCGCGCAAAGCAAGGAGAGCCCCGCACCCCGGGCAAGGGCTTCGATCTCACGCGTGTCGGGCGCCGTTTGTTCCTCACGCAACACCCATATTTTTTCTTTTTTCAGCTTGCTCGGTTCCATATGGCGGCTTCCTTTCTGTCGCGTTCAACGGCGACGGTATCGGTAAAAGAGCATAAGATAGCGGTTTATTCCTTTTCTTTCGTGATCGCCACGATCTCAATATCCAAGCGTTTGGAGACAACCAGCCTGGAATACAACCAGATCGGGACAAAGGAGAGCACCAGGGCGACAAATGCCATCGAGATGGCCCACTCCCCCATCGAAAAAGCGTAATAGCCCAACAGATAGCCGATCAGCGCCATCAAAAGGGGCAACATAAAAATCATGGCGGCATAGCCAAGGATGCGGGAGGCACGGCTTTCTACCTCCACCGTATCCCCTTGGGCGGCGCCCACACGGTTGCGGGCCCTTGCCTTTGTGACATGCTGACCGCCAAGCAGCGTGCAGATCGAACAGCCGCTGCCATCGGCATTTTTGTGGCAGCCGTCGCAAGCGGCACGGCGCTCGACCGATACCACCGCCACCTCCCTATCCACGATCTCCAACACAATGGCTTTTGTTTTCATATCAATTTCCTTTCGGCGCAAAGCGTGCCATGACGGCAAGAGCGGTGCGCAACCCGTCCAACGCCGCGCTGGTAATACCGCCCGCATAGCCCGCCCCCTCCCCTGTGGGATACAGCAGGTCCTCGCCAACGGCAGTTCTTGCCTCGCCGCGCAAAATGCGTACAGGCGAGGAGGTGCGGGTTTCCACACCGGTCAGCACCGCGTCAGACGCGGCAAAGCCGGCGATCTTGCGGTCAAAGGAGCGCAGTCCCGCCGCCAGCGTGTCGGTGATAAAGGGCGGCAATACGTCGTGCAGATCCGCCACACGGACACGGCCGCCGCCGTAGGTGGGCTGAACACGGCCCGGCTCGGTCCCCTTTTGGCCGGCGAGAAAATCCCCAACCGTTTGCACAGGGGCATAATAATCACCGCCGCCCGCGGCATAAGCGGCCCGCTCCAGGTCACGCTGAAAGGCGATAGAGGCGCGAATATCATTCCCAAGCTCAGCGGGGTCAACCGATACCGCCACGGCGGCGTTTGAGTTTTTGCCGTCTCTTTGGTGATAGCTCATACCGTTGACCACCACGCCCCCCGCCTCAGAGGCGGCGGCAACCACCTCGCCGCCGGGACACATGCAAAAGGTATACACCCCGCGCGCGCCGGTGGTATCAGACAGCGCGTATTCGGCAGGGCCAAGGGCGGGATGTCCTGCCGCTTCCCCATACAGGGCACGGTCAATATCGGCGCGCAGGTGCTCGATACGCACCCCCACCGAAAAAGGCTTTGGCGCAAGGCAGAGCGGATGCGACAGCAACGCTTCAAAGGTATCTCTCGCGCTGTGGCCAATGGCAAGAAGCAGCACTCCGGCGATGATCTCCCCCCTAGTCGTCTTCACGCAAAGCACATTTCCCTCTCGCGCGTAATCCAAAAGGCAGGTGCGATAAAGGACCTCACCGCCAAGCGAGGCAATGCGGCGCAAAATCGCCTCTACCACATGCCGCAGAATATCGGTGCCCACATGCGGCTTGGCACGGGTCAGGATCTCGGCGGGGGCACCGAACTCGACCATGCGCCGCAAGACGTAATGGCAAAGCGGGTCATTCACACGGGTGACAAGCTTTCCGTCAGAAAAGGTGCCGGCGCCCCCCGCGCCAAACTGAATATTCGATTCGGTATCCAGCACGCCCTCCAAGCGAAAGCGCTCGGTAGCGGCGGCGCGTGTGGCCACATCGTCGCCACGGTCGATGATCACGGGGGCGTACCCCTGCTCTGCCAGCAGCAGGGCGGCAAAAAGCCCCGCCGGCCCCATTCCCACCACCAAAGGTCTCGCGGCAAGCGGATCTGTGCCCTGCACCACGGCAGGCATCTCCTCGGTAAAGGGGCGTATCCCCGCCCGCTCCAAGGCGTCGGCAGGCAGCGTCATCGGCTCCTCGGCGCTGGCGATCACCGAGCAGACCTGCTGAATGGCGTTTTTCCGTCTGGCGTCAAAAGACTTTTTATAAAGGCGAAAATGAAGCCCCGCGGTACAGATACACGCGCGCTTCATTTTCGCTTTTGCTATTCGAATGATCTCCTCCTCGGGCGTGTCGAAGGGGGCACGCAATCCGGGGATCAGAAAAGCTTTGACCGGCATCATTTCGCCTCAACCGTAACGGTCAGCTCGAAGTTGGAGACCAGCTGAATGCCATCCGGCAGCAGCAGCTCCAGCTCGCCATCCGAAAGGCGGTAAACACCGTCGCCGTCATCGTCTTTCAGGCGCACACCGATCTCTGTGGTGCTACGCAACACGGCCAGCGACCCCTTTACCTCTACCAAATCATTGGAAAGCGTGTATCTGTAGGCTTCTTGCTGGTCCAGCACCGTCAGGGCCACATGGTCAGAATCGCCAAAGCCCATCAGCACTACCCAGACCACAAAGGCCAGCGCCAGGCAAACGACGGCGGCTATGATGTTGGCCCGGCGGCTGCGGCGGAGCGCGTATTCGCCGTTTTGCTGTTCAGACCCGTTTAGAGCGTCTATTTGTTTACGATTCATGTTTCCTCCAAAAAATCAAGCGGCGTCTTCCTGCTTGCCAAGCAGCTCGCTGAGCTTGCGGCGCAGGGAAACAGAGGTGAACTCACGGAACAGCTCACCGTTGTATGCCACCGAAATGGTACCGGTCTCCTCCGAGACCACGACGATCACCGAGTCACTTTGCTCGGAAAGGCCGATGGCGGCACGGTGACGGGTGCCCAGCCCCTTGAAAATATCCGTCTTTTCAGAAAGCGGCAGATAGCAGCCAGCCGCGTAAAGGCGGCCGCCGCGCACGATGACAGCGCCGTCATGCAGGGGGGCCTTATCAAAGAATACGGCACGCAGCAGTTCGGGGGTCAGATCGGCGTTCAAGGTGGTGCCGGTGCGGATATATTCACCGATTCTGGTGCCCCGCTCGATGACGATGAGAGCGCCGGTTTTGGAAAAGGACATATCCTTGACCGCTTCGACGATCACATCCATCGCCGCGGGGGAAAGCACCGTCGCCTTACTCTCAACACCAATGGTTTTTAAGCCCCGGAAGGAGACCGAGCCCATGCGCTCCATGGCCGAGCGGATCTCCGGCTGGAATATGATCGCCAGCACAACCACGCCGTACCCAAAAAAGGAACTGAACACATAGCGGATGGCGTACATATCCAATGCGGCGCTGATGGCGTAGATGACAAGGAGCATCGCGATACCAACCACCAATCTGCCGGCGCGGCGATCTCTTATAAAGAGATAGAGCGCGAACAGCAGCAGCGCAATGGCGAGAATATCCAAAATATCACGCCACCAGGTTACGCGAAAATTCTGGAATGGCGCTGTGAAATATGTAAAGGAAAAGCCGCCGGAAAACAGCTTATCAAAAAAAATCTTCATAGTTACCGCCTTTATATTTTGACGGAAAGCCTCCGCCTCAAACTTCAAATACCGCAAAAATGGTGCCAAGCGCACTGACTTTTCCGCTCGCGCACGCATGTGAATGAATAAAATATGCCTATTTTTATTTTATTATATCATAAGCCTTTTCAAATTGCAAATGTTTTTACGAATTTTTTTGTGATTTTTTTCTCTTTTTTCCTCTTCGCAAAAAAGCTCTCTCCCCCGTTTTTTTGCGAAACCGCTTGCATTCGCGCCCCTTTTGCGGTATAATGGCGTTGCATTACAATAGGAGGATGCTTCTATGAACCTATCTTTTTTTATGCCCACCCGTGTGCTGGCCGGCAGAGGTGTGATTGCCCAAAACGCTGACCGCCTTCGCCTGGGGCGGCACGCCCTTCTCGTCACCGGCAAAAGCAGTGCCAAGCGCTCCGGCGCGCTGGAGGATGTCACCGCCGCGCTTGCCGCTTTGGGCATTGGCTATACGGTTTTTGACGGCATTACCGAAAACCCCCCGCTCCTCACCTGCTTTGAGGCCGGCCAAATCGCCGCCGATGCCGGGGCGGATTTTGTCATCGGTATCGGGGGCGGCTCGCCCATGGATGCCGCCAAGGCCGTTGCCGCCTTTGCCGCCAATCCCACCATCCAGCCAATCGAGCTCTACGACCCGGAAAAGCGCCTGAACCCCTCGTTACCGATTGTCGCTATCCCCACCACCTCAGGCACCGGCAGTGAGGTCAATCCTTACGCGGTGATAACCCTGCCCGACGGCGAGCGCAAGAAGACCTTCACCTGCGACGCCTCCTGGCCGAGGATCGCTTTCGTGGACCCCAAATACACTGACACCCTGCCCTACGGCACCACGGTCAGCACCGCGCTTGACGCCTTTGCGCACGCCATGGAATCCTACCTTTCCCCCAAAAGCTCCGCCTTTTCCGAGGCGGCGGCGCTGTTTGCCGCGGAGCGGATCTGGGATGTCCTATCGCAATACCCCGACGCATTCACCCCCGACATGCGGGATACGCTCTCGGCCGCCTCAACCGCCGCGGGCATGGCGATCAGCGTGACCGGCACCGGCTTCCCGCATCCGCTTGGCTATAGCCTTACCCTGCTGGACGGCATTCCGCACGGCCGCGCCTGCGCCGCGTTTGCCGAGGATTATATCACCTATAACGAAAAGGACCCCGTGGGCAAGGAGCGGATCGCCCGCTTTGCCGCCGCCTGCGGCACCACACCCAAGGTGATGAAAACCTATCTGCCAGCCCTCGCGGAGGTGGAGCTATGCTTTACCGATGCGGAAATTGAGCGCCGTGTGGCCCTGGTAGAGGGCGCCAAGAATTATCAGAACAGCCCTTATGTGATCTCGGGCGAGGAAATGCGCGCCATTTACAAAAGGCTGTTTGCGAAGAAAAGGAGATAAAGCATGTTAGAAGCACTGAAAAAAGAGGTATATGAGGCCAACATGGCACTGGTGAAGCATGATCTGATCGTGTTCACCTGGGGCAATGTCAGCGGCATTGACCGTGAAAAAGGGCTGTTTGTGATCAAGCCCTCCGGCGTGGAGTACGACAGGCTGACCCCCGACGACATGGTCGTGGTGGATCTTGACGGCAAGGTGGTCGAGGGGCGCTACAAGCCCTCCTCTGACACCCCCACCCATCTGGCGCTGTACAAGGCCTTCCCCACCCTTGGCGGCATCACCCACACCCACTCGCTTTACGCCACCTCCTTCGCGCAGGCGGGCCGCGGTGTGCGCCCCTACGGCACCACCCACGGGGACTATTTTGACGGCGAGATCCCCTGCACCCGCAAAATGACCGCCGCCGAGATCAAGGGCGAATATGAAAAAGAGACCGGCAACGTGATCATCGAGAGCTTTGGCGAGCGAGGCATCGACCCAGACCGCATGCATGCGGTGCTGGTACACTCGCACGGCCCCTTTACCTGGGGCAAGAACGCCATGGCATCGGTAGAGGCCGCCGTGGTACTGGAAACCGTTGCCCACATGGCGCTGAACACCGAGCTGCTGACCACCGCCGTCAAGGACGCGCCCTTGATGCAGGAGACGCTGCTGCGCAAGCATTTTGACCGCAAGCACGGCCCCGGTGCTTATTATGGACAAAATTAATCAAGGAGGCACCGATATGATCGAGATCAACGGCATCAAATGCCACGAAACGCTCCGCCGCACCAAAGCACCTCTGCTTGCCTTTCGGGAAGACTGCGACTACGCCACCTGGCGCGCTGCACTGAAGGAAAAATTCATCGAGCTGACCGGCCTTAACGTGATCGCAGAAAACGCCTGTGATCCCCACCTGACCGTAGAAAGCGACGAGCAAAAGGATGGCTACCGACAGATCCGCTTCGTGTTTGAGAGCGAGGTGGACGAGCTCGTCCCCTGCTATCTGCTGATCCCCGATACGGGCAAGGAGAAATATCCCCTTGCCATCACGCTGCAGGGGCATTCCAGCGGCTTTCACAACTCGGTCGGCATCATCAAATACGAGCGAGACAAGGATTATCACCCCCGCGGACAGTTCGGCATCCAAGCGGTAAGGCAGGGCTATATCGCCCTTTGCATCGAGCAGCGCGCCATGGGCGAGCGCCGCGTAAAAACCGAAAACGAACGCAAGCGGGGCTGCGAATTCCAGACCCACAACGCCATGATGCTGGGGCGCACCACCGTCGGTGAGCGCGTATGGGACGTGAGCCGCGCCATCGATCTGATGCCCACCCTTTGCCCCCTGTGCGATATGGACAAAATCGTAATCACGGGCAACTCGGGCGGCGGAACCGCCAGCTTTTACGCCGCCTGCTACGATGAGCGGATCAAGGCGAGCATTCCCAGCTGCGCCTTCTGCTCCTACGACACCTCCATCATGGCGATGCACCATTGCAGCTGCAACTTCATTCCCGGCGCCAGACGTTGGTTCGACATGGGCGAGCTTGCCGCGCTGATCGCGCCCCGCCCCCTTTCGGTCATCGCAGGCGTGAAGGACGACGGCTTCCTCATCGAAGGCGTGCGCAGTGCCTTCGCCACCGCAAAGGCGGTCTATACAGCGGCCGGCTGTCCCGAAAACGCCGCCCTGATCGAGACCCCCAGAGGACATTGGTGGTGTGAGGACATCGTGTGGAAGACGGTTGCCGAAGCCATAGAGAATATTTAACAAAGCAAAACAGAT
>SVQT01000081.1 GCA_015065215.1 Oscillospiraceae bacterium
TAAAATATCCTGTAACGCGGTCGAAAACAGATTGCCGAGCGCAAGATGGCCGTCCGCGTCCAGACAGCAGGGAACTACGGTGCCGTCCGAGAGGATGCCAATCTGATCCCGCAAGCCGTAACAAAAAACATCGGTATCCGCGGGGTGCTCCGGGGCATTGAGATCAGGCCAATCAAAGCGCTTTCCCCACTCTAAAAACAGCCGAGGCGCAAGGCGCAGACTGCTACCGCCCCGTATCTGCCCCCATTCCCCAGGGAACGCGGTGTGAAGTTGCTTCAAAACGCTGGCGTTGCTCTGCTCGTCGGCACTTTCCAAATTCCAAAGGCGGAGTGCTACAATGCAACCCTTAGCGGCCGCCGCCCGGGCAAAGGCAATACAATCATCCAGATAGTGCTTTGCGGCAAAGACAGCATTGGCAGCCGGTGCGTGTAACGAAATACTGATCTTATAAGGCGGCTTTTTCAACACTTCTTCACCCTTTTGACCCAGAAGCGTCCCGTTTGTCGTGATCATGGGGCGAAATCCCTTGGCCCAAGCGCGCTCGATGAAACAGGGCAATAACGGGTGCAACAGGGGCTCACCCATCAAATGGAAATAGAGATATTTTACCTGACCGCTTAAACGGTCGGTGAGAAGCTCAAATTCCTCTTTTGTCAGCGACCGCTTCTCGCGTTTTGTTCCATGGCAAAAAGAGCATTGCAGATTGCAGATATTCGAGATTTCTAAAAAAGCTTTATCCATCTGTCTCATAAACGCTCCTTTCCTGTGTTATGATGATAGCGCGAGGGGTACAACGGGCAAGCAAAAGCGCGCAAAGCCCCCTCATTTCAGAGGGGGCTTGATCGGGGTCAGGACCGATACCACTTATAAAAGAAATATAGCGCGAGCGGCCAGAAAGGAAACAGGAAAAAGAGGCCCAGCAAAAAATATTCCCGCTTGCGCTTATTGCTGGCTCCTGTTTCGACAGGGGTCTGCGATGTTTCGCTATAATGCAACTCGAATGTCGGCGTTGAGGTGGACTGCGCCGCGGAAAGAGCCTGAGCCCGCTCCGCTTCCGCTTTTGCCAAGCGCTCTTTGACTTTCCGGTTATAGTCGGTCAATCTTTGCGCGGTAGCTTCATCCGCGTACATCAAGGCGTTTCTGAAAGAGTCAATCTGCTCCAGCGGTACATCACTATTTTCCAGCTCCGCTTCTTCGCTGACACACAAAGCGATCATTGTTTGATAAATGTAAGCCTTTGCGTTTTCCGGCTCGATGTCCAGCGCCGCCTCACATTTGATGCTGGCGTTTTCCCAGTCGCCGTTATCCATAAAAATTTTGGTACGGGTCAATAGCGGAGCAGCAAGTGCATGGGGGGAGACGGCAGATGCCGCGAAAGCGGCCGACTTGGGCTCCTCCTTTTCCACGATCTTGCCAATGCCTCGCACCAGATCCTGCATAAAGCCCAGCTTAGACATGTCCTGTGCCTGCAAGTGAGAAAACTCCTCCGGCAGGTCATACGGATCCATATCCTTATACGCGGGAATCAGCATTTTCTTGGCGCCGTTTTTGATCATCGTGAGATAGCGGCTCCATTCATTTTTTACCCATACTGCGTTGAAATATTCTGCTTGCGTGCCAAGCACCACCATCACCTTGGCGCTGTTCAGCGCGGCAAAGATATAGGGCTCATACGCAATGCCCAGCTTATCCTCTAAGGTAATTCTGGCAAAAAAGACCTTAAAGCCTTCCTCGCACAGCTCGTGATACAGCTCCTGCGCCAGCACGCTGTCCCGCGTCCTTCTGCCGTTGCTGTCGCTTTCCTTATAGCAGATGAACACGTCAAAGGGCTCTTCCTTTTGCGAAATGGCAAGGATCCCCTTTTGTATTTCATTGATTGTCGCGGCTTCCTCTTCGTAGATGCGACGTTGCTCGCTGTCAGCGTTCTCAATGGCGGATCGGTAGTTATCGTCATCATAGATCGAGGTAAACTGCGTCCGGTTGACGGTAGGGACCCGCTTGTGCGTTTGCGGGTCCTCTACATATTCAATACCGTAACGGCAAAGCACCAGCGACCAATACGCCTCGGCGTCATGATCATCCTCGGCAAGGATCTGCTCATAAATACCCGCCGCCTTATCAAAGTCGTCATTTCTTCTGAAATGATTGGCGCGGTCATACAAGCGCTCTCGCTTCTCGTCGGTGAGCCGGGGGAGTGTTTGCTGAACGCCGCAGTGATCACAAGTGGTGACCGTCATATTTTCCACAAGCTCCAACGGCGCGCCGCACATTTTACACTTAAAAACCGCCATGTATTACTCCACTGTTATTTCAAAAGTCTGCACTTTGCGTTTCTTTCGCTAATCAGGGTATTCAGCTTTTGGGCGCTTGCCTGTGCGGCCGGCAGATCCGCGCCGTTCACGGCATCCGAGAAATGCGAAAACTCCTCGCTCATTCTGCCCTCTACATCGGCAAGAGCCGCGTCAGACATGGGATCGCTGTAACGCACAGCCTCATAGATCTTATTGGCAAGCGCTCTCAGCTCATCGCTACCGGC
This sequence comes from Oscillospiraceae bacterium, assembly GCA_015065215.1. Classification (GTDB taxonomy): domain Bacteria; phylum Bacillota; class Clostridia; order Oscillospirales; family CAG-272; genus Firm-07. The sequence continues at coordinate 2,537 of SVQT01000081.1, forward strand.
GGTGGTGGTCAAAACCTGGGCATCTACCGTCAGCATTTTGATATACATGGTCTTTACCTTGATCTTTTTGTCAATGGCAGAAACCGCGTCTACGGCGATCACCGCTTTGACATATGCCCAGATATTGATGGCAAGCGCAATGCTGCACACGATAATGCCGATCCAAGAGGGGATCGGGAAGATCGCCATGCACAGACCGCCAACGACCAGCATCACGATCACCGAGGTTACGCTGACCTGCAACATCGACATGCTGTAAAAGGTCTTTTGCAAAGAATCGGAGCGAATGGTCAACAGCACACAAACCAACTGGGCAATAAATGCCACGGTAATGAAAATGTAAGACACCCAGAACAATCCGTCAAACTTGCTGACGCCGTTCACCTCATTGGGGGTCACAAAGGTCACCACGTTGAACAGACCGATGGCTGCTAACCAACCGATCAGATATGCGATAGAACTCTTTTTCATCTTATTTCACCTCTCAAAGTTTTTCGCCGCATTCCAGGCAGAACTTGGCACCGTCCGGTACCTCGTTGCCACACTTGGGGCACTTACGGATCAACGGCGCACCGCACTCCATGCAGAACTTGCCCTTGGGGGTCTTTTGACCGCAAGCGGGGCAAAGCATTTCATTTTCGGCGAGATGTACGATCTTGGTGCCGCACTCCAGGCAGAACTTGGCATTGGCGGGAACCGGCTTGCCGCAACCGGGGCAGGTCTCCTCCTTGGGGGCCTCGGGTGCCGCAGGAGCCGGAGCGGGAGCGGCAGGCGCCGCAGTATTATTATTGTTGTCCACACCGGGCATACCCTTGAACATATTCATCATCTGCGCGCTCATCTGACCGGCTGCTGCCATGCCGACGCCAAGGCCAACCATGTCGCTGACCATGCCACCGCCTCCGGCGCCTCCGCCGTTGGCACCCATCTGACCCATGCCCTCGGCAAATGCGATCTGCACATCACGCTGGAATACGTCCTTTTGGTTGTAGCCCTTTGCCTGCATGACCTCTGCCTCGGCAAAGCCACCCAAGCGGGTCTTTTGTGCCTCGGTCTGCGCCTTGATCAGCTCGATCTCTGCCTTGCGGCGTTCCATCTCGATCTCGGTGGTCATGCCTTCCATCTTGGCAGCGCGCTCCGCGATTTCCTTGGCGACCTTCATCTCCTGCTCTGCCTCGACCTGCTTGGTCTGGAAGGAGTAGGTATGCATCTCGCGCAGCTTTTGGAACTGAGGATTATCCTCAGGCAACAGAATGTTGTTGATGTAGAGCTGAGGAACGGTCAGGCCGTATTCCTCAAAGCCGGGAGCAATGCTCTTTCGCAATGCCTCGGAAAGGGTCTCCAAATGCTGATCAATATCCACGAT
>SVQT01000034.1 GCA_015065215.1 Oscillospiraceae bacterium
CCCTCCTCGGGGATCTCAGTCGCCTCCCGCTCCTCCACCTCAATGAGGGGATGCTGGAGAATTTGCTGGGTAACGGTATGCGAAAAGGCCTCTCTATCCACCGCTAAGGCAGAACCCGCGGGAACCCTTGTGGCATCCGCCGCCGAAAGGATCAGCGAGTGTAGGCGGCGCATCTCCTCTTTCAAAAGCCCCACCGCGTTGGAAAGCGCGTCTGAGCGGAGCGAATTGGAGCAGCAAAGCTCGGCAAAGCCGGGGGCGTGGTGGGCGGGGGTCATTTTGTGTGGCTTCATTTCCACCAATTTCACCCGCACCCCACGCTTAGCGATCTGCCACGCCGCCTCACAGCCGGCAAGCCCCGCGCCAAGAACGGTTACAAAAGGCTCGCTCATGCTTTGCTCTCACCCGCTGCTTCCTCGCTCTCACGCTTAAAGCCGCAGTCCTTATCATGGCAAACCAGCAGTGCCTTTCCCTTTTTGCGGAAGAGGGTTTTGCCGCACTGCGGGCATTTTTCACTCACCGGCATATCCCAAGAGGAAAAATCGCAGGTGGGATATTTTTCACAGCTATAGAACACCGTTTTATTGCGGCCGGTCTTGATCAGGACCTTCGAGCCGCATTTGGGACAGGGAATGTCCAATTCCTTGGTTTTTTGCTTGGTAAAGTTACATTCCGGATAGCGGGAGCAAGCGAAGAAGGAACCGTAACGGCCATTGCGCTGTACCATATCGGCACCGCACTTCTCGCACTTGAAATCCGCCACGATAACCGGCTTTTTCTCAACACGTTCGGCCTGCTGTTCCTCTTTTTTCTCCTCTGTCAGGGGCTTGGTGTTGCGGCAGGTCGGATAGTTGGGGCAAGCGGCAAACTTGCCGTAACGGCCGTTTTTGATCACCATTTTGGCGCCGCACTTATCACAAATGATGTCGGTTTCCTCTACCGGCAGCTCAAAGCTGCCCTTGCCAATGGTGGTCTCGGCAACCTCCAATTCCTTGGAAAAGCCCTTCCAGAAGGTGTTGAGCACATTCACCATCTCGGCGTTGCCTTTTTCGATCTCGTCGAGCTGATCCTCCATTTGGGCGGTAAAGGCGTAATCAACGATGTCAGAGAAGTTCTCCTTCATCAGTCGCGTGGTCACCTCGCCCAAGGGGGTGGGGACCAGGGATTTGCCGTCACGCACCACATAATTGCGGGAGACGATGGTCGTAATGATGGTATTGTAGGTGCTGGGGCGGCCAATTCCCTTTTCGTCCAGGAACTTGATGAGCGACGCCTCGGTATAGCGGGCGGGCGGCTCGGTGAAATGGCGGGCGGGATCAATGCGATGGGCACCCACAAGGGCCCCCTCGGCCAGCTCGGGAATACGAATATCCTTTTGCTCGTGAATGGCGTCGGTGCGCACATCCTCATCCTCAGTCTCCTCATAAACAGCCATATAGCCGGGGAATTCCACGTTATAGCCGCCGGCGCGGAACAGATAGCCCTCAGCCTCCAGCTCTACATTCAGGGTGCCGAGACTGGCGGATTGCATCTGGCTTGCCACAAAGCGCTCCCAAATCAGCTTGTACAGACGGTACTGATCCGCGGTCAAATATTTATGAATTTTAGCGGGCTCCAGGTTTACGTGAGAGGGGCGGATGGCCTCGTGCGCGTCCTGCGCGTTGGCGCGGGTCTTATAAGCGCGCGGCTTGGCGGGACAGTAATTGTCGCCGTACTTGGCGGTAATCAGCTCACGGGCGGCGTTCTGCGCCTCAGCCGAAACACGGAGCGAGTCGGTACGCATATAGGTGATCAGACCCTGTACGCCGCCGTTTTCGGTGCCTACATTGATGCCCTCATACAGCTCCTGTGCCACGCGCATGATGCGCTGGGATTGGAAGCCCAGCTTGCGCGAGGCCTCTTGCTGCATGGTGGAGGTGGTGAAGGGGGGAGCCGGCAGCTTTTGGCGGCTGGCGCGCTTGACGCTCTTGACGGTGAATTGCTTGCCCGAAACAGCACAAACCACCTTTTGGGCATCGCGCTCACTGGTCAGCTTGACCTTGCCCTTGCTGTTGCCGTAGAAGCGCACGGTAAATTCCTTGCCCGCTTCATTGCCGACCGCAACGTCAATGGTCCAGTATTCCTCAGGCGTGAAGGCACGGATTTCATCTTCACGGTCCACAATGATGCGCGCGGCAACCGACTGCACACGGCCGGCGGAAAGGCCGTTCTTGACCGCCTTCCACAAATAGGGGGACAATTTATAGCCAACCACACGGTCCCAGATACGGCGCGTCTGCTGCGCGTTGACCAGATTCATGTCAATGGCGCGGGGATCCTTGATGGCGGCACGCACCACATCCGGCGTGATCTCATTGAATGAGACACGCAGGGTCTTCTTGGGCTCCAGACCCAGCGCGGTCGCCAGGTGCCACGCGATGGCCTCGCCCTCACGGTCAGGGTCAGGTGCCAAAAAGACCTTTTTAGCCGCTTTGGCCTCTTTGCGGATCTCCTTGATCAGATCGCCCTTGCCGCGGATATTGATGTAGTGCGCCTCAAAGCCGTTCTCCACATCCACGCTCAGCGAGCTCTTGGGCAGATCGCGCACATGACCTTTGGAGGCAATCACCTTATAATTGGAGCCAAGATACTTTTTGATGGCAGTCGCTTTGGAGGGCGACTCCACAATAACCAGATTTGCCATGTATGGTTTCCTTTCCTCGGGAACGGCAAGCCGCCCCCTATTGTTTACTTTTTCTCAAATACGCCACCGGGCAGCGAGCCGATCAATCCATAGATTTCAAAGACCGTCAGTGTTGAGACAGCTTCAGAGACCGGGATGCCCTGTCCGGTAAGGACGTCCACCGAAAAGCGTGTTCCGGGAAGCAGGTCGTAAAGCGCCTGCTGTCGGGGTGTCAACGCAGAGGTATCCGGCGGATTTTCGGCCAAAGCAGCAGCGTTTTTCGCTACCGTTTCGGCATTTTTTCGCTTTTTACTTTCTTTTTTTACAACCGCCTCGTCCTCTTTTCGCAAAGAGCCTTCTTCGGTCATACGCAACCCATAGGGCCGCAACGCCTCGGGCGTTAGCGCGGAATACTGCGTCGCCTCAGGCAAAACCTCGGGATGAAGCGCATCCCGATACAAAAACTGAAAATGCGCGAGCACATCCTCGGCACCAAGCACCGGCAAGGCTCCGTCCGCGAGCAGGCGGTTACAGCCCGCCGAGCGCTCTGCCGTGATGTCGCCGGGCACCGCGAAAACCGTTTTGCCTTGCAGTACGCCATAGCGCGCGGTGATCAGGGCACCACTGCGTTCGTTGGCCTCGGTGACGAGCACGGCGGCAGACAGGGCGCTGATGATCCGATTGCGCATGGGGAAATTCCAACCGTTGGGGCGAGTGCCGGGCGCGTATTCGGTTATGATCGCGCCCTTTTCGGCAATCTCCTTTGCCAAGCGGGTATGCTGCTTGGGATAAACCAGATCAATGCCGCAACCAAGCACGGCAATCGTTTCACTGCCCGCGTTCAACGCGGCGATTGCCGCGATGGCATCCAGCCCGGCGGCCATACCGCTGACAATCACGGTGCCGGCCGCCGCCATTTCAAAAGATAGTTTGTATGTGACCCGCTCGCCGTATGCATCCGCTTTGCGGGTTCCTACCACACCGACAGCCAGGCGCTTTTCAAGCAGCGGCAAACGGCCCTTGCAGTAAAGGACCGCCGGCGGCTCGTCAATCATGCGCAGGCTTGCGGGATAATCCACGCTGTCATAGGTCAAAATGCGAACGCCGTTCCGGTGGCACCACAGGGTAATCCGCGCGGCCTCCCGCTCGCTGCTCCGGCGCAAAAGCGAGGAGAGCGTACCGTTACCGATGTCCGGGATGACTTGGCGCAGCTGTTCCTCGCCGGCAGCGAAAATGCCCGCCGGATCGCCAAAGGCGGCAAGCAACGGCTTGAGTATCGGGGATCTGGGCCCCAAGATCTCTGCCAGAGCGATCCAATTTTCTTCATGCTTCATCATATGCTTACCTGCCCCGATAAAATTCCCACAGCAGCACAGAGGCCGCCACGCCGGCATTGAGCGATTCCACCCCCGGGGCCATGGGGATATAGACGGTATCGGTAGCGGCTTGCAGCACCCGATCCGAAATACCGTGCCCTTCATTGCCAACGATCACGCTGTCATGCTCGCCAAAGCGGCAATGGCCAAGCGCGGTCGCGTTGGCATCCAGCGCCGCGGCAAAAACACGCCCCTTGGTACCAAGATAGGCAACCGCTTGCGCGAAATCCGGCGTGATCAGCACCCGTGTGTGAAAAAGCGTTCCCATAGCCGCGCGAATGGTGCGCGGATGGTACAGATCGGCGCAATCGGCCGAAAGCACCACTTGCGCCACCCCAAAAGCGGCGGCGGAACGAATGATGGTGCCCAGATTACCCGGATCACGTACACTTTCCACAAGCAGCGTCTGCCCCGGCAAAAACGCCTCCTCAAAGGGGGTACATTTATTTATTGTAATGATTTTATGAAATTTGTCAAGCCGTTTGGCAAGACAAATCACCCCTTCCGGGGATTTTTCTTCACTGATCCGGTCAAAAAGCGCATCCGGCAAGATCGCGGCACGGCAACCGGCAACCGGTGTCAGCGCCCCCGCCGCGTCAAGCATCGCGTCAACGGCGCTTTCCTTGAACAGGATGGCAAAAAGAGGGAGAGCGGCATTCAGCGCTTCCAGAAACAATTTTTTTCCGTCAAAGCGAAAAAGACACTCTCTGTCACGGAATTTGCGCTCGGTCAAAGATGCTGTTAGCTTGATGAGCGGATTTTGCCGTGACGTGATGATCTCTTGCGGTTTTTCCATACCGTTCCCCCTCCTTTTTCAAATTTCAATGACAAAACCCGATACGCACATATACGTGCGCATCGGGTTATATGTGGCTCTTACAGAGCGGCCTTGGCGGTCTCAACCAAAGCGGTGAACGCTTCCTTATCGGATACTGCCAGCTCAGACAGCATCTTGCGGTTCAGATCAACACCGGCCTTCTTCAAGCCATGCATGAAGGTAGAATAATTCATGCCGTTGACCTTTGCCTGCGCGGAAATACGAGCGATCCAAAGAGAGCGGAAATCTCTCTTCTTCATCTTGCGGCCAGCAAATGCGTAGTTGCCGCTCTTCATGATGGCCTCTTTCGCCATCTTGAAATGCTTAGACTTTGCGCCCCAGTAGCCCTTAGCGGCCTTCAGTACTTTATTTCTTCTCTTGCGCGTCATCATCGCGCCCTTTACTCTTGCCATTGTTTTCTTCCTCCCTTTCTCTTATTTCTGAATCAGGTGACGAGCGGTAGCGGTCATGGATGCGCTGAGAATAGCGGAAGAACGAAGATGTCTCTTACGCTTAGCGTCCTTGAGACCAAGGTTGTGGCGGTGGTGGCAATGGTTCATTTTAACCTTACCGGTTCCGGTGACGGAAAATCTTTTGGCAGAAGCCTTGTGCGTTTTGATTTTTCCCATTTTTATTTACTCCTTTGTAACTTAGTCTTTATCGTTAGGCGCATAACGCCAGTGGATACTCAGTTGTTCTTGTTGGGCACCACGATCATGGTCATCAGGCGGCCGTCAAGCACCGGTCTTTTTTCCACGATGCCTGTGGGAGCGACAGCGGCCTCAAAACGGGTCAGCACGTCACGCCCCAGCTCCTGGTGAGCCATTTCACGACCCTTAAAGCGTACCACCACACGCACCTTGTTGCCCGCACTCAGAAAGCGGACGGCGTTGCGTGCCTTGGTCTCAAAGTCGTGGGTGTCAATGCGGCAGGAGAGCTGAACCTCTTTGAGTTCGACAACCTGCTGCTTCTTTTTTGCTTCCTTTTCCTTCTTTTCACGGTCAAAACGGTATTTACCGTAATCCATAATACGGCAAACAGGGGGGGTTGCCTGCGGGGCAATCAATACCAGATCCAGGCCACGGTCATAAGCCAGCTTTAAGGCGGCGTTAGAGGACATCATGCCAAGGGCTTCTCCGTCATCGCCGATCACGCGGACTTCTTTTTCACGAATATCCTCGTTGATCAGCATTTCTTTTGCATTTGCGGCGCTAATAGGAAGGTACCTCCATTTCCGGGATTTTACCCGGCGTAATAAAAAATCGCACGAAGAAACACTCCGTACGACACAAAACATACCCAGTGCGGGTATGAACCATATCAACCCGGCGCACGCTTTGGTGGCAAGGTGAGAACACGGAATGCTCTGCTTCATTGCGGAGATATTATACCACGCTCCCCACCGCTTGTCAAGTGCTTTTCAAGCTATTTTTTCGGCTTTTTTTAAAATTGGCAATTATGACAAAATTTGCGGCCAAAAAACGCCAAATTTTTTGGGGGATGGCTATTATCACGAATTTTTTGCTCAAAAATTGTCGGTTTTGGATATTTACAAATCCGGCCGCACCTGCTATAATAACAAAGCGCGGTCAATTGGGCCGCGTGTGCACGGCGGATCACCATTCATGCGGAGTGCCAACCTTATGACACCAACGCGCGTGAAAGGTCTTTTCCTCCGTGCATGTTTTGTTTTCAAAAGGGCAAAATCGGCAGGGGCCGCGCGGTCCTTGCTGATTTTTTATATTTATTAATGATATTTTTTGCAAAAAGTACTGGAAATCGACAGCAACTTGTGCTATAATATTATACTGTATATTTGTATACTTATTTTGACTGATAAATTACCCCGGAAAGGAATACCGCAATGTCCGAATTTTCCAAGCCCGCCGATACACTGACCCTACCCCTGATTGTTTTGGGCGGTGTAGCGGCTTTCCCCGCTATCCCCATCAATTTTGAGATCGGTGACCAGCCCGCCCTGGCGGCGGCAACGGCGGCAAACGCGACCGATTCTTTTGTCATGCTGATCTCACTGACCGAGCCCAAAGAGGATACCGATTATACCGAGGGCGATCTCTGCCGCGTTGGCACGGTTGCCAAGATCAAGCAGACGGTAAAAAGCCCCGAAGGCAATATGCGCGTGATCTGCGAGGGCTACGCCCGCGCCGAGCTGCTTGCCCTGCACCGCCTTGGCGATTACTATACCGCGCAGGTGGCGTACCGTATGCCCACCCCCGCCGCCGAGACGCTTGGCGTGCGTGAGGAGGCTTTGCTGCGTGAGGCCAAGCAAAATCTTGGCGCCATGATCACTTTCATGCCCAACCTGACCGAGGATGTGGCCAAAGCCACCAACGCCATCAAGGATCCCGGCACTTTCTGCGATTTTGTCGCGGCCAACATTCTGGTGCGCTTTGAGGACAAGCAGGAAATTTTAGAGACCTTTGATCCCATCGAGCGCTTGGAGCGTACCATCACGCTGATCCTGGACGAAACCGAGCTGCTTGTTTGCGAGATGGCCATTCACAAGGAGGTGCGTGATCGCCTCGGCCGCCATCAAAAGGAGTACTATCTGCGTGAGCAGGTGCGTGTGATCCAAGAGGAATTGGGTGAGGACGGCGATAGCGAGATCGACGAATATGAGCGCCGCATCAAGGCGGCAAAGCTGCCCGAAGAGGTAGAAAAAAAGCTGCTGAAGGAAAATGAAAGAATGGCCAAAACACCCTTTGGCTCTGCCGAGGCCAGCGTTTTGCGCAATTATTTGGACGTTTGCCTGGAGCTACCCTGGAACAAAAAGACCACCGACCGCTTGGACATTGGGGCCGCTGAAAAAATTCTGAACGCCGATCATGACGGTATGGAGAAGGTCAAGGAGCGCATTCTGGAATTTTTGGCGGTAAAAAAGCTGAATCCTTCTCTGCGCAATCAGATCATCTGCCTGGTTGGCCCCCCCGGCGTTGGCAAAACCTCGGTGGCGCAGTCGATCGCCAAGGCCATGAACCGCAAGTATGTTCGTGTGTCGCTGGGCGGCGTGCGTGACGAGGCGGATATCCGCGGACACCGCAAAACCTATCTGGGCGCCATGCCCGGCCGTATCGTAGCGGCGCTGACCCAATCGGGGGTCAACAATCCGCTGATTTTGTTGGACGAGATTGACAAGCTGACAAGGGATGCCCACGGCGACCCCTCCTCCGCGCTTTTGGAGGTGCTAGACGGAGAGCAAAACAAATCCTTCCGCGATCATTTTGTCGAGCTGCCCTTTGACCTTTCCGACTGTCTGTTCATCGCCACCGCCAACACGCTGGATACCGTTCCCCGCCCCCTGATCGACCGCATGGAAGTGATTGAGCTTTCTACTTACACCAAAAACGAGAAGCTGCGCATTGCCGCCCACCATCTGATCGGCAAGCAGCAAAAGCGGCACGGTCTCAACGGCAATGCCCTGCGGATTACCCAGGGCGCTGTGGCCTCGATCATTGACGATTATACAAGAGAATCCGGCGTGCGCAATCTGGAACGGCGCATTGCCGACATCTGTCGCAAGGCGGCAAAGCGTGTGGCGCTGGGCGAGAGCAAGCGCATCACTGTCACCCACAAAAACATCACCGACTTCCTCGGCCCGAAGAAGCGCATCCGTGACCGGATCGGCGAGCGGGATCTTTGCGGCGTAGTCAACGGGCTGGCCTATACAGAAGCTGGGGGTGACCTTTTAAAAGTAGAAGTGATCGTAATGCCCGGCGAGGGTAAGGTTGAGCTGACAGGCTCGCTTGGCGATGTGATGAAGGAATCGGCCAAAATCGCCGTCAGCTATATCCGTGCGCACGCCGCGGAGCTTGGCATCGCCCCCGATTTTCACAAAAATTATGACCTGCACATCCACTTCCCCGAGGGCGCGATCCCGAAGGACGGTCCCTCTGCCGGTGCCGCGATGGTTACCGCCATTGCCTCTGCCCTGTCAGGCGCCACCGTCCGTCACGATCTTGCCATGACAGGCGAGGTGACCCTGACCGGTGAGGTGCTGGCCATCGGCGGCCTGAAGGAAAAAACCATGGCCGCGGCCGCCGCGGGTGTCAAGACTGTGCTGATCCCCGCCGACAATATGCGGGATCTGCCCGAATTGGACAAGGAAGCGGTCGCGCTACTGGAGATCATCCCCTGCCACGATCTGACCGAGGTGCTCTCCCGGGCGCTGACCCACGGCATTCCGCACAGCGCGCCTATGCCGATCGCGGCAGCCGGGCTTCGTGCCCCGTCTGTCAGCGCGCAAGGAGGGCAAGCCTGACATGGCCGACTTGAATTTGCAAAACACCAAGCTTTTCATCAGCGCGGGCGATCCCAAGCAGTTCCCCGGCCGTCCCGTTGCCCAGATCGCCCTTTCCGGCCGCTCGAACGTGGGCAAAAGCTCGCTGGTGAATACTCTGCTTGGCAGAAAAGCGCTGGCGCGTGTCAGTAGCGCGCCCGGTAAAACGATTACCGTCAATTTTTATGAGGTGGACGGCAAGCTCTTTTTGGTTGACCTGCCCGGCTACGGCTTTGCCAAGCGCCCCCCGCAGGAAAAGGCCAGATGGTCGGCGCTCACCGATGGCTATTTTACCAAAAACCAGAACATAGACCGTGTAAAAACGGTACTCCAGCTCATCGACCTCAAGGTGGGTCCCACCGCCGACGACGTGATGATGCTGCGTTATCTGGCCGCCGCAGCGCTCCCCTTCGCGGTGGTTGCCACCAAGACCGATAAGCTGAACAAAACAAGCCGCGCCGCCGCGCTGGAGGCCCTTGCCCGTCACCCCGACATTCCGCAAGGCACCCCCATCCTCCCTTTTTCGGCACAGACCGGAGAGGGCAAGGAGGAGATTTGGAAGCTCATCCGACGAGTAGCAGGAGTTTGATATGACCAGAGTAATTTTGATGCGCCACGGACAAAGCGAGGCCAACCTTGCCAGATGGTTCGCGGGACATACCGATGCCCACCTGACCGAGCTTGGTCAGCATCAGGCCAAAGCCGCCGCCGCGTATCTTTTCGCGCATGAGCAAATCGATGTCATCTATGCCAGCGATCTCACGCGCGCCATGGACACCGCCCGCCCCACGGCAATGGCGTTTTCTCTGCCCATCATCCCCGAAAAGGGGCTCCGTGAAATCTTTGCGGGGGACTGGGAGGGCGTTCCCTTCTCTTTACTGGATACCCGCTTTGGCGCCGACCGTGCCCTGTGGCACACCGATCTCGCCCACGCCCGTTGCACCGGGGGCGAAACCATCGCCCAGGTCTTTGACCGTGCCGTCGCCACCGTAACGCGCGTTGCCAGGGAAAATGATGGCAAAACCATCCTGCTTGCCACCCACTGGACCCCTGTTTTGGCTATGGTCTGTCACGCCATGGGCTATGGCGTTGATCGGATCGGGGAATGCCCCGAGCCCATGAACGCCTCACTGCAAATTCTGCGCTTTGAAGACGGCATTTTTCGCCCCGAAGCCTTGAATATTCTGTCGCATCTGGATGGGATTGCGTCGCATCCGCAAAAAAGGATCCATATATGACCACACTCATTGTCATCCGCCACGGCTTCAGCGTTTCCAACGCGGAGCGCCGCTATACCGGGCAGCAGGATGTGCCCCTCTCCCCACTCGGGCGGGAGCAGGCGGTGCTGGTGGCCGACTATCTTTGCCAGAACACGCGAATTGATGCCATCTACGCCAGCGATCTTTGCCGCGCGGTGGATACGGTGGCGCCCACCGCCAAGCGTTTGGGGCTTGCGGTCATTCCGGAGCCCGGCCTGCGTGAAACCGATGTGGGCGAGTGGACCGGCCGCGCCTATGAGGAGGTGCGGGAAAGCGATGCCGATCTGCTATCAAAGCACCGTGCCGATCCCGACACGCCCTGCCCCGGCGGCGAGTGCCACCGTCAGGTGTTTGATCGGGTGCGCGACACCGTCTATCGCTTACTCAATCGGCACCGGGACCAAACGGTCGTCATCGCCACCCACGCCATGCCCGCCCGCTGTATCGAGGCGCTGTCGGCAGGGCACGGCATCGAGCAGATCGGTGAGCACCGGGTAGCCCCCAACGCCTCGATTCGCGTTTACACCTATGAGCAAGGACATTTGCTCTCACAAGGCAGAAACATTGTTTCGCACCTGGCAAAGCCGGGCGAACTGTTGCCCGACGAATTGGTATAATTGCTTTGATGAAAGGAACCGTTATGATTTTACACCCCCATTTTGATGTCAACGAGCAAGGGCATCTGACCATTGGCGGTGCCGATGCTTTGGCACTGGCCAACACGTTCGGTACCCCCGCCTATATCCTGGATGAAACGGTCATCCGCGAGAATTGCCGCGCCTACCTGCATGCCGCCAAAACGCATTTCGGCGCTGACGCCCTCCCCCTTTACGCCTCCAAGGCTCTCTCCTTTACCGGCATCTACCGGATTGTAGCCGAGGAAGGACTTGGTATTGACTGCGTTTCGGGCGGCGAGCTCTACACCGCGCAAAACGCCCGCTTCCCCGCCGAGCGCATCTATTTTCACGGCAACAATAAGACCGATGCCGATCTTTGCCAGGCGCTGGAGATGGGGGTTGGCACCATTGTAGTGGACGGAGACGAGGAGCTGGAGGCGCTACACGCGCTCGCCAGCGCGCGCGGCCTTGCGCAAAAGATTTTACTGCGCATCACCCCCGGCATCGACCCACACACCCATCGCGCCGTTGTGACCGGCAATGTAGACTCTAAGTTCGGCAACGCCATCGCCACCGGACAGGCCCTTGCCATTACCAAAAAAGCACTGTCGCTGTCAGGCGTTCGTCTTGCCGGCTTCCACTGCCATATCGGCTCGCAAATTTTTGAGATCGACCCCTTCCGTGATGCCGCCCACATGATGCTCCGCTTTATCGCCGATGTGAAAGCCGCCACCGGCTTTGAGGCAACCGAGCTGAATTTAGGCGGCGGACTTGGCGTGCGCTATACCGAGGAGGACCGGGAAATTGACTACGCCGCCGCCATCGCCGCCATCGCCGAGATCGTGCGCGCGGGCGCGAGAAGCGCGGGCATTGCCATGCCACGGGTGATTTTAGAGCCCGGCCGCTCTCTGGTAGCGGCCGCCGGCGCGACGCTGTATACCGTCGGCTCGGTGAAGGAGATCCCCGGCTTCCGCAATTACGTATCGGTGGACGGCGGTATGCCGGATAACCCCCGCTACGCTCTCTATCAATCCCGCTACACGGCGCTGATCGCCGATCGGGCAGGCGAGAAAAAGGACTATATCGCCACCGTGGCCGGCCGTTGCTGTGAATCCGGCGACCTCATCGGTGAGGGCATGCCGTTGCAAAAGCCGCGGCGGGGCGATATTCTGGCGGTGCTTTGCACCGGTGCCTATAACTACTCGATGGCCTCCAACTACAACCGTCTGCCCCGCCCGCCCGTGATCCTGGTGCGTGACGGCAAGGCAAGAGTGGCGGTTCGCCGTGAGACCTTCGCGGATCTTGTTGATCTGGATATTACCGAATAAGGAGAATTATCATGTTTAGCCACATTCTGCGTGGCGGGGACCTCAAATCCTTCATCGTCTCTTTGCTTCTTACCCTGCCGATCATCCTTCTCTCGCTTTCCCTGCACGAAACAGCGCACGGCTTTATCGCGTGGAAGCTGGGGGACCCCACCGCCCATCATTTAGGCCGGCTCACCCTGAACCCCATCAAGCATCTCAATCCGCTGGGCTTTCTTTGCATGATGCTGGCCGGCTTCGGTTGGGCAAACCCGGTGCCCGTGAACTCCCGCAACTTCAAAAAGCCGCGGCGGGATATTCTGCTGACCTCTCTGGCCGGCCCCGTCTCGAACCTGCTGCTGGCCTTGATCTTTCTGCTCCTGCTGCGGTTTGTGGGTTACGGCTGGCTTTTTCGGATCGGTTACCCGACCCAATTCGCCGCGGATATGGCCTCCTTCTTTATCATATTCCTTTACTATGGCATTTCGATGAATGTTACGCTGGCCATTTTTAATCTCATCCCCATCCCGCCGCTTGACGGCTCTCGCATTCTCTTTTCGCTCCTGCCGCCCAGCGCCTATTTCAAATTCGCCAAATACGAGCGATATGTCACCATGATCTTTTTGCTGTTGCTGATCCTGGGTCCGCTTTCCTGGGTACTGGACTTTTGCTGTGACGGTATCATGAAGGGACTGTTCTGGATGGTAGGTATGCGCCCCTTCCTCCTGTTTTTTGGTATCGTCTGACCTCGCGCAAAGGAGTTTTTCATGGAAAATATGACCTACAAGCTCTCGGATTTCGAGGGCCCCCTGGATCTTCTCATCGCCTTGATTGAGAAGAACAAGATGAATATTCTGGATATTTCCATATCTCTGATTTGCGATCAGTATTTAGAGTTCCTGGCGCAGGCCGAGGCAATGGATATGGAAATTGCCACCGAGTTTCTCAACATGGCAAGCCAGCTCATGGTCTGGAAAAGCGCCAGTCTCTTGCCCCGTGAGGAGGAGGCGGAAAAGCCGCCCCGCTTTGATCTGTCTGATATTCTGATCCGCCACCAGCACGCCAAGGAGGCGGCCCCCAAGATGCATCCGCTTTACGCCTATTACAACAACCGCATGGTCAAGGATACCGACGAAATTTCGCCGGATAAGACCTATGTGGCCGATCAACAGGTCACCGATCTGATCACGGCGGTACGGCGCATCAACACCTACCGTGAAACGATGGAAAAGGCTAAAACCAACTTCACGCCGATGGTGAGCAAGCCGATCGTGCCGGTTGAGGGCAAGATCGTGATGATTTTGCAAACGCTGGATACCTATGGCACCGCTACGCTGCGTGAGCTGCTGGTAGATGCCCCCTCGCTTGCCGATATGATCGCCTCCTTCATGGGCGTTCTGGAGCTGATCAAGGTCCGGCGGATCCTGATTGAGGAAAGTGAGGAAGGCGAAGCCGATTCGGTACACGGTGAGCAAACAAGGTTTTTTATCAATCCGGATGTAACCGATATAGAGGCCGCCGATCCCGAGGCTGATTTTGCCCCTGTGCCGCAAGCGGCAGAGGTTAAAACATAAAGGAGAAACCCATGGCAACTGAAGAAATATTGGAAACCGCGGCGCAAGCCGCCGCCGAAAAGGCGATAGACCAGCTGGAGGAGGAGCTACAGCCGATTAAAAATGTAGAGGCCTGCATTGAGGCGGTGGTCTTTGCCGCCGGCTATCCCGTCCCTTACCAAAAGCTGGCGGAGGTAACCGGGCTTGGCGTGCGTGAGGTCAAACGGCTGGTAGAACGCATTGCCAAGAATTATCAAAACGACAAGCATGGTATCATGCTGTTAAAATTTGAAAAGACCTGTCAGTTCTGCACCAAGGAGCAGTACGGCACCTACATCCGCGAGGCACTCGGCATCCGCCGCGGCGGCAACCTTTCTGCCTCTTCGATGGAGGTTTTGGCGGTGGTGGCCTACAATCAGCCGGTCACCCGCGCCTTTATCGACGCGGTCAGAGGTGTGGACAGCAACTACGCGGTGAACTCGCTCATTGACAAGGAGCTGATCGCCTCGGTAGGGCGCCTGGATGCCCCCGGCCGCCCGCTGCTCTACGGCACGACCGATAAATTTCTGCGCGTGTTCGGTCTGAACTCGCTGGAGGATCTGCCAAAAACCGAAACAATGCTCCCCGACAACGGCGTTGGCGATCAGCTGTCGATTGGCGAGGAGGAGCTGGACGGTGAGGAAACCGACAGCATCGAAATCGACCCCGATCAGATCTCGATCACTGACAGCGATGTTGGCAACAAAGGGGCAGAAGAAGCCTTGACAGCCGACGCAATCCATCCGGCCACGGAAGAAAAAAAAGAAGAAAAAGAAGAAAACTAATCAACCCCAAACGGTGACAGAAAGGAGGCGGAGACTTGAACATCCCACTGATTGTCATCGGTGTGATCCTGCTCTTATTCCTGCTGTTACTGACCCTGCGTATCAAAATCACGGTCGCCTTCAAGGAGGACGTCAGCCTGACGGCCGGCATGCTGGGCTTGAAAATCCGGCTTTTCCCACGCAAGAAAAAGGTGAAATGGCGGAACTATTCCCCAAAGAAAGCGGCAAAAATCGCCGCAAGGCAAGCCCAAAAGGCAGAAAAAAAGGCGGCGAAGAAAGCGGCCAAAAAGGCAAAGCGCGATGCCGAAAAGGCGCTGCCGCCCGAGCAGAGGAAAAAGAAAGCCACACTCCCCGAAAAAGTGCGACTGGTGCGCGCGCTGGTAGCCGCGGTCTTCCGCAAAACCGGCAAGCATCTGCACCTGCGCACCGCCCGGCTGCATATTCGTGTTGCCTCAACCGACGCGGCAAAAACCGCCATTCTCTATGGTCTAGTCTGTCAGTCGCTTTCCTATCTTTTGGCAATACTGGATCGCATGACCAAGCTAAGCAGCAACAATTCGGATGTAACGGTCACCGCCGATTATCTCTCAGAAAAATCATCGGCGGAGGTCAAGCTGGTCTTTTCACTGCGGCTGTTTGGCGCGTTGATGATCGGCATTGGCGCCGCGCTCGCCTTCCTGCGCGACAAATTTGAGCGAAAAAACAAAAATAAAAGCAATAACAGCAATACTAACAAGAAAAAATCCGCCCCAAAAGCGGCGCGTACAGTAGCTACGCAGAAAGGAAACCGTCATGGCTGAAGAAAACAAAATGCAAGAAATGATCCGCACCTCTCTGGAAAGCATCCGTACCATGGTTGATGCCAACACCGTTGTGGGAACACCGATTGAGACCCCTGCCGGCACTACCATCATTCCGATCTCGAAAGTGGCGGTTGGCTACGCTTCCGGCGGGTTGGATTCCAAAAAAATTGAGGAAAAGAAGATGTTTGCCGGCGGCGGCGGAACCGGCCTTACGGTACAGCCTGTTTGCTTTTTGGCGGTACACGCCAACGGCGAGGTGGAGATGATCCCCTTAAACGGCGGCAGCAACAGCGCCCCCGATAACATTGACCGCATTGCCGATCTGATCGAACGCGCCCCTGATTTTCTTTCCAAAATCAAGGGTGTCTTCTCCAAAAAGAAGAAATCCGACGCAGAGGCGGATGGCGATGACCCTGTAGACACCGTTGCCAATGCCGCCACCGAGGCGGCCGAGGCTGTTGCCGATCAAAAGACAAAGGCGTAACGCGCCAAAGCGGGGCACCGTGCTCCGCTCCCGCGCCCGCTCCTTGGCATAATTCCCCTCTTTTCGCATATAGTGAAACAGTATATGCCAAAGGAGGTACACCTGTGCGCTACTTCGCTTTTTCGTGTCGCCTGGGGGCGATATTCCTGATCCTGTGCCTGTGTCTGTCGGCAGGAGCCGTTTCTCTCACCGCCGCCGGACAAACGGTGGTAACGGCAAATGATCTGCAAAGCTTTTCGATATTGCCGGAGTCGTCTGTGCCTGTCAGCGCTCCCCCCGCGACAAACGCCGCTTCCTACGCGCTACTCGACCCCACAAGCGGTAAGCTGCTTGCTGAGAAAGACGCTGATACCAAGCGCCCCATGGCAAGCACCACCAAGATCATGACCGCCCTGGTTGTGTTAGAGCGATGCGATCTTGCCCAAACAGTGATCATCCCCCCCGAAGCGGTAGGGGTAGAGGGCTCATCCATCTATTTGTTTGCCGGAGAGCGGATCACAGTCGAAACACTGCTCTTTGCGCTCATGCTCTCCTCGGCCAACGACGCGGCAACGGCACTGGCCCTGCATACGGCCGGCAGCATTCCGGATTTCGCGGCCTTGATGAACCAAAAAGCGACCGAGCTTGGGCTTTCCAACACCCATTTTGTCAATCCGCATGGCTTGCAGGCAGAGGATCATTATACCACCGCCCGGGATCTGGCAACACTCACCGCGGCCGCGCTGCAAAACACGACCTTTGCCGAGATCGTTGCCACCAAGCGCTACTCGGTTCCCCAGCAGGGCACCGGCGCCAGCCGCTTGTTTCTCAATCACAATCGCTTGTTGCGTAACTTTGAGGGCGCTGTCGGCGTAAAAACCGGTTTTACCAAGGCCAGCGGCAGATGTCTTGTTTCGGCAGCAACACGAGACGGCCTCACGCTGATTGCTGTCACCCTGCGCGATCCCGACGACTGGCGCGATCATCAAGCGCTATTGGAATGGGGCTTTTCGCAATACATCGCCTTTGCCCCAAAGCCGATGCTCTCCCCGCTGCCTGTAGTGGGGGGCACCGCGCCAAGCGTTGCCGTCAAGCCGGCCAACGCCATTGCTTTGACGCTCCCCGCCCAGCATCCGGAGATCACCTGCACCGTAGAGCTCCCCCGATTTCTCTATGCCGGGTTTGCGGGCGGCACGCAGGTTGGCCGTGTCATCTACCGCATGGGCGACGATCTGCTGTTTGAGACCCCCCTGCTCACCGAAAACGGCGTTCCCGCCACGCAAGCACGGCTCTCTCTTTGGGAGCGCATCCGAAATCTATTCCGAAAGTGAGTTTGCGCCAAAGCGCAAAAAGGAAAATGGAAGAGATCCGATTACAAAAATTCTTTACCGACTGCGGCGTTCTTTCCCGCCGTGCCGCAGAAAAGGAAATTGAGGCGGGGCGTGTACGCGTCAATGGCGAGGTCGCCCACACGGGGCAAAAAATCGACCCTGAAAGCGCCAAGGTAGAATATGCCGGCAAGGTCATTCACTACCGCCCCAACGCCGCGCGGCACTACATTTTGCTACATAAGCCACGGGGCTTTGTCACCACCCTTTCGGATGAAAAAGGGCGGCAAACGGTAGCGACCCTGGTCGAAAGCCTTGGCGTTCGGGTATATCCTGTCGGTAGATTAGATATGGACTCTGATGGGCTTTTACTGATGACGGATGACGGCGCCTTGACCGAACGACTGACCCATCCCAAGCACGAGATCCCCAAGCACTACCGTGTGACGGTACAGGGACACCCCACACCGGAGCAGCTGGAACGGCTGAAACGCCCCTTTGTGTTAGACGGGTATCAGACCCTGCCCGCTACTGTATCTCCCATCGGCCGGCGCGGCGGTAACACGCTGCTTGCGGTAGAGCTCTATGAGGGGCGCAACCGTCAGATTCGCCGCATGTGCGAGGCGGTGGGACTGCGCGTTGTACAACTAACCCGTGTTGCCATTGGCCGCATCACCTTGGGCGATCTGCCGCTTGGGCAGTACCGCCATCTGACCCCGCAGGAAGTTGCCTATTTAAAAGGAAATGAAAGCAAAAAAGGAGACCCCACATGATCAGCGTTACCCCCATTCAAGAAAAAACGATGCAGGAGCGGCTTTGCGCGCTGTGTAAAATCCCTTACCGGGCTGAACTGTTGGCCTACGCCGCCTATAACGATCAAAAAGCGTTTGTCGGCATCTGCCAATTTGGTCTTGCCCCGGACGGCGGTCATATCCACCACCTGGAAATTCCCGGCAAGGAGGATACCGACGACGCCCTTTTCGTCATGGGCAGAGCCGCTATGAACTTTATCGACCTGTGCGGCGGCAAAATAGCCTATTTCGACGGTGACGCCAAGGGACGTGACGCTCTTTTGCGCCGTATTGGATTTACCCCCGACAAACAGGGGCGTTATACTGTCTCGCTTGACGGCTTTTTTACACATCCTTGTCAACATCACGACTGCTGATTGGTCGAAACAGGGTGAACAACATCAAAAAACAGCGACAACTGGTAATTTTTACCAAATTGGTTGTCGCTTTTTTGTCGTAAATTTTACGCCGCAAAAGCTTGCTTTTTCTGGAAAAATATGGTAATATATGGATGTACCAAAAAATTACCAGTTTTTACCAGGAGGACATAAAAATGGAATACAACACCAAAATTTTGATCGCCGACGAAAACGCGGGGGAAAGACAGATCCTGCGCGAAGCCCTGAATCGGGCAGGCTACCGCTTTGTAGATGAGGCAACCAACGGCGAGGAAGCACTGCAAAAATTGCGTCACGGCCGCTATGACGCCGCATTACTGGATATGATGCTGACACGTATGGACGGAATTGGCGTGCTGCGCAATTGCAAAAATCACGACTTCTCACCGGAACGCCCGCCGGTTTTCATCATGTTCTCGCTTGTTGCCAATCAAACCATGATCAACGAGGCGCTCTCTACCGGTGCCGCCTCCTTCTTGCTCAAGCCCTTTGACATGACCAGCCTTTGCGAATTGCTGAAAAGCCTGCTGGAAAGCCGCAAAACGCAAAACACAGTTCCCTCCTCCGCGCCCGTGGACCGCAACACCCCTGATATTGAGACCCAGGTCACCAAAATCATCCATCAGATCGGCGTACCCGCACATATCAAGGGCTATCAGTATCTGCGCACCGCGATTTTGCTGACCATCCAGGACAGCGACATCATCAACAGCGTGACCAAGGTCCTCTACCCCTCCGTGGCGAAGAAATACCAGACCACCACCTCTCGCGTGGAGCGTGCCATCCGCCACGCCATCGAGGTCGCTTGGGACAGAGGTGACGTGGATACTCTGAACAGCTACTTTGGATATACCATCCAAAACAACCGCGGCAAGCCCACCAATTCGGAGTTTATTGCGATGATTGCGGATAATCTCAGACTCAAGTATAAGTTGTATTAAAAATGCTTGAAAGCCTTGCGGCATAAGGGTTTGCGGCACTTTTGGAAATTTGCGCCAATGCAATAAACGCTATGAAAGTACAAGTGTTTGCGGGCTAAAAATGCAATAAACTATTTGGGGCATATGCAATAAACACTCTTGATTTATTGGGTTCAAAAAATCCGATAAGTTAGGGGTGTTTTTGTTATGCAAAATTTGGATTTTGATTATCAGATTGATGACTTCATGCTCTACTGTCGCACGCAGCAACTGCGAGAAAAGAGTATGCAGAGCTACGAGCAGACCTTACGGCTGTTTGAACGATGGTGTGTTGAGCAATTTCAAATCAACAAAGTGGATGCCGTCACCGAGGCAGTCATTCGCCGCTATGTCGATGACTTGATAGCGCGTGGCAAGTACTCGTTCTATGTGGATGATAAGCGCAAAAATGTCAACTATCCCGAACGGCGCAGGGACTATCGCAAGCCCATTTCGCCAAGTACAATCAACAACTATCTTCGTAACCTTCGCGTATTCTTCAATTGGCTCGAGCGTGACTATCTCATTGCTAAAAATCCTATGAAAAAGATTCGCTTGCTGAAGGTAAACAGAAAAGCCAAAGAGTACATCAGCGACGAGGACTTCAAAAAACTCATAAGCCATTTCGATAAATCGTATTTCGCCGAGCATCGTGACTATGCAATGATTCACTTGATGCTTGACACAGGAATGCGGCTTGGAGAGTGCTCTGAATTGTTAGTAGATGATGTTATTCTGCATAACCGCAAAATTCACCTGCGCGCTGAAATAACCAAGGGTAGAAGGGATAGAAGTGTCTTTTTCTCGCAAAGGACAGAGCTCATTCTTCGCAAGTGGATTCAGTATAAAGATAGATATTGCGAAAGCGGCTATCTTTTCCCTGTTAAGCGCGGCGGTCACAATGTGAGTGTTTCGGGCTTTGAGTGCAACTTCAAGCGTTATCTTTTGCGTGCAGGGCTGAATGACAACATCTCTCCTCATTGCCTGCGCAATAATTTCGCTAAAAGATGCCTGATGAACGGCATGGACATCTTCACCTTAAGCAAAATTCTTGGACACTCCAGTGTGACCGTCACCGAGCAAGCCTATCTTGACCTCACGGACGAAGACCTTGGCAAGAAATATGCCAATTATAGCCCGATTTCAAGCATAAGATGAAGCAATAACAGGATAAGTACTTATCGCCAGTGTTTCTGCTTTTCTATCATATTTCACACTGAAAATCTGCTCTTTCACTGCAAAACGATTGAACAAACGACGGTTATATCCAGTCAACGCTCGCCCCTCAACGGTGAACTTGCCCGTGTTATAAAAGAAAGATAATTTTTCTATTTGTTCACATAAAATATCTTCCATTTTTTCTAAATCCTCACCTTCGAGAATGATGTGGATTCGCGGCTCATCCGTTGGAAAAACCTCATTATTATAATCAAACAAGTAATTCCCTACATCGACTCTCACCTTGTAATTTCCGCTCTCTTTGCATACCACTTCTCGGATGTTATCTAATAAAGAGTCATATTCTCTAAGTGCCACCCTCAGCGATTTCTTTGGAATGGCACATATATCATACACGGTGCTTTTGGTTTTCATTGAGCGATTCCCCTTTACTCAGTCTTTTTAATGTCTCATACATCATCAACTGAGGTGACGCAACCAAAACTGGAATGTTAAACCCTGCGATTTCAAGAACACCTTCCAGTTCTTCCTGTGATAACTCTACTAAAAACACACCGTCTTCGCTCACAAAGTAACTCGCCGATTCTTCAGCAGGCATATCAAATCCCATATCATCCAGGCTTTCATCATAATTCAATTTCTTAAATATCATTT
Organism: Oscillospiraceae bacterium; assembly: GCA_015065215.1. Lineage (GTDB taxonomy): Bacteria > Bacillota > Clostridia > Oscillospirales > CAG-272 > Firm-07. Next base: position 21,282 of record SVQT01000034.1, read on the forward strand.
TTCAATCCCTTCCTACATCTGTAATATCTATCATTGTTATGTTGTAAACGGAAACGCTTGCTCCAGTATTCAAAATCCGCCTTGATGAGCCGCGTGGAAATGCAGACAATTTTTGATGCGTAAAAATCGCTCGCGAAGCTGGATGCTTTTCTTCATGTGTCTCAAAAAAGCATAGATACTTGTGGTCGTTTACTTCTCGGATTTGTATGCTGTTCATTTCACCTTATCAATCAATGCAAAAAGAGCATCGCGGTTAATGTAGTTTCTGCCGTTAAGTTTCACAACAGGCAATTCCTTGCTTTTCACTAACTTGTAGTAAAGTCCATCCGATATACCTATGTCCTTGAGATGCTTTCGTTTCAGTAGTAGCGGAAGATTTTCTCTTGTCTTTGAATCCATTTTTGTTCTCCTTTGAATTTTATTTTCGACGATTTTTATCGTTCACTATATATATACAATTTTTTGTTTCACTTTTTTTGATTGTAATGGCACTTTAGAGTATACTTATAAGTCATTCCTTGTTTTTGCAACAATAGACTTGAATTTCGAATTTAGTTACACAACTTTTTAGCAAAACACCCTAAAATAACACTTTGAAAGGATTTTGGCATTATGAAAGTATTTTATGTTCGTTGCTCTACCTTGGAGCAAAATGAGGCACGACAGTTGGCTATGGCTCAAGAGCACTGCGCCGATAAAGTCTTTGTTGATAAGGCAAGCGGAAAAGACACTGCTCGTCCTGAACTGCAAAAGATGTTGGCTTTTGTGCGAGATGGGGATATTGTGGTGTGTGAGAGTTTTAGCCGTATCGCCCGAAACACGAGAGATCTGCTCTCTATCACAGATGAGCTCAACAGTAAAGGTGTTAAATTCATCTCTCTCAAAGAATCTATTGACACTTCAACACCGCAAGGAGAATTTATGCTCACGATTTTTGCGGCGCTTGCTCAAATGGAGAGGGAAAGTATTCTGCAAAGACAATCTGAAGGTATCGCCATAGCTAAATCCAACGGCATCTACAAAGGACGAAAACCTATGGAATTCGACAAGCCCAAATTTTTGCGAATGTGCAAAGAATGGAGAAATAAAGAAAGGACTGCTGTAAGCATTCAAAGAGCCTTCAACATCACTTCAACCACCTTTTATCGGTGGGTTAGACTCTATATCGCTTAATATTTAGACGAGAATTTCGGTTCTCGTCTATTTTGTTGTATGTGTTGTATGTATGCTGCCAACACTGGTTTTATTGTGTGTGTTGTGTTTTTTTTCACAGTGTTTTGTTCTCTAAAAAAACACAATTGATAATTACAAATAGTTTGGACCGCAAACATACAACATACAACAATATCACTGGAAGCACTGCTACCATTGACTTTTGTCAAAGAAATGTGTTGTAAGTAGTGACTCCAAAACATACAATCAAACTCGCAACACATCTTCAATTTTTCATCCTTTGATTAGGTAGCCTTCAATGCTTTATTCCTCAAGTTTTCTAAACTTACAACACGCTCTTCGCTTAGAACACTTCTTCCGTCGAATCACTTGTCACAACGAACTCGCTCCCATATTTTTTAGGTATCGGCAGATATCTGCATCC
>SVQT01000035.1 GCA_015065215.1 Oscillospiraceae bacterium
CTTCCGATCTCGCTAATGCCGCCTTGTCGGTTTTGATGGAATAGGTCTCACCGTTGTCGGTAAAAGTGAGTTGATAGAGCTCGTTTTCACCGGTGGGCTCCTGGCCTGAAATGGCCTTGTAGGTCAGATCCGGGGTGGCCCTACAGATGGCATAAATGTTGCATTCGGTCATATCGTAATAAAGCGCGTTCAGAATAGCGGAAAAATCAAAATTTTTGCTTTCCGCTCCATGCAACAAGCGGTTGTTGGCAATATCCAGGCCGTAGCCTCCCTCGCCGACAAAATAAAGCGAGAAGCCCACAGGCAAAGGGCCGTCTTGGCTGTTGCCTTCATTTTCCTCCCCATCGGAGATGCTTTCCGTACCGCCGTTTGGGGTATAGGGGGGCTCATCTCCTTTGTTTCGCTTGCACGCGCCAAGGGGAACAAGCAGCAAAAGCGCCAAAAGAAGCGCCAATATGCGTTTTTTCATCGGTTTACCTCATTTCCTCTTCGATCCATTGGCACCCGCTTCCCCGCAGGGTGCGGATTTGCGCTCCGCTGCCGAAAAGCTTGCGGCGCAATCGGTAAAGATAGACTGCAACGGTGTTGGTGTGAGCGGCGCTATCGCCAAGAGCCGCTTTCATTTCCGCTTCGGTGACCACCCGATCGCGGTGGCGGTAAAGCAGATCAAAAAGCCGTGCCTCGGTTTTGCTCAACCGAACAGTTTTGCCATTGATCAGCAACAGATTTCCCTCGCGTGAAATATTGCGCTTTTTGGCATTTTGCCGGTATTGGTATACGATTTCTTCAAATTCCCGTACCGAAAAGGGTAAGGGAAGCAAAGCGAAAACGCTGTTTTTCTGCGCTTTGGAGAGCGTCTCCGTTTTGGCGGAGATGCCAATGATCAGCGTGTTTTCCGCCGCCACCGGTGTTGGAAAATGATCCAGATCGATAAGGATCAGCGATGGCCCTCTGCCCTCGTAAAAGCCGCAACGCTTGGCCTCTAACATCAGCATGCGGGCAAGCGTCGGTTCCTTTACCTGTATGACAATACTCATTTGCGCTTCTCCAATAATTGATCGAATACTGTGCGGATTTCTTCAAGGCTTTCAGCGTGAGTCAGCGCTTCTCTGGCCGGTGCGGCACCGCGCAGGCCTTTACAATACCAAAGCATATGCTTGCGAGCCTCGGCGAGTCCCACTCTTGTGCCTTTTTTCGCCACCATATCAGCAGCATGGGAAAGGGCCAGGGCCAAGCGCTCTTCATCAGTAGGGCGTTGGTAGGCTCGGTTTTCCTCGGCGGCGATGATTTCGGTAAAAAGGAAAGGATTGCCCATAGCGCCGCGGGCGATCATCACACCGTCACAGCCGGTTTCATCATACATCTTTTTCACATCGGCGGCGGAGAATAAATCGCCGTTTCCGACCACCGGAATTTTAACCGCTTGTTTGACGGCGGCAATGACGCGATTGTCACTGGAGGGCGCATAAAACTGCTGGCGAGTGCGGCCGTGTACCACAATCAAATCAGCGCCTGCCGCCTCGATGCGTTGGGCAAATTCAGGGGCGTTTTTGCTGTTTTCGTCCCATCCTGCCCGGATTTTGACCGTGACAGGGAGCGAGATCGCCCGTTTGATAGCGGTAACGATGGCGGCGGCACGCTTGGGATCCTTCATCAGAGCGCTCCCCTCGCCATTGGTCACGACTTTGGGGACGGGGCAACCCATGTTGATGTCGATGGCGGCGGGGGGCAGATCACCTGTGGCCCCCAGATAGTTGCCGCTCTCCAGCAGAAGCGCCGCCTCGCGCATGTAATCCGGTTCACTGCCGAACAGCTGTACTGCCATTGGGGCTTCTTCCTTGCTAACCGCCGCCAACGGGGCGGTACGGACAGCTTGTGCCCTTTTGCTTTTTTGCTCAAAGCAAAGCGCTTTTGCTGAGACCATTTCACTAACGGTATATTCCGCGCCCGCCCGACGGCAAAGCATGCGGAACGAGGCGTCGGTGACCCCTGCCATTGGCGCCAGCATCAAGCCGTGGGGCAAAACGACAGAGCCAAATCGCAAGCTCGCCATCATCCGTTATAAAGGCGTGTCGTGCGGCATGCCTCGGTGTGGATCCGTTGGCAAAGCTCAGCAGGGAAGCCTGCCGCGATGCCGGGGTCATCCAACGCATTGACATTGATGATCCGCTTGCGACCGGTGACGGTATAGAAAACCGTTGCGGCGGCGATATAGCTACCAAGCGGTGTGGCGTGATTGCCGTCCTCACGGTAAATAAGCGATGGCTCCTCGTTGAGCAATATACGGGAAAAGACCTCACCCGTCGGCGCGAAGGGGCAGCCGTTCTCTTGAGAAAAGCTGTGGTAGGCCTCGGTCATGATGTGCTGTGCCTCACGGTTCTCCCGTCCGGCCCAGGGCATATATAAGAAGAATTGCGAGCCTGCCTTGTCGGCCATTTCCTTGAGTGCTTTGGCACCCTCGCGAAAGGCGGCCGGATCAAATCCGGTGGCGCGGTCCTGCGCAATGATCATATCGTATTTGCCGCAACGGATGTTAAACGGTACATTGGGCACAGAGGCATGATAGATCAGGTCCTTGCCGCCCTCAGCCAGCATGGTGACATGCGTCTTTTGGCCGGTTGCCTCAAAAAAACGCAGCACCGTTTCGGGCATGGCGTTATAATAAGTATGGCTATTGCCGATAAACAGAAGCTTCATTTGTTACCTCTTTTGTGTAGTCTTGCTTTTTATCATATCATAAAATGGGGGAAAGTGTCAAGAGAACGCTGAAAAGCGGAGTGAGGAAAATATACCAACTTTTCATCGCAAAATACAACACGCCTCTCCCGTCCCGGTGTTTTCTTCGACCAAAAGGTGCTAAACCCCCAACTCTTTTCTTTTCCGCCGTCGTTTTTCGGCGAGCGAATGGTACTTGACGGCGGTAACGGCTTGTGATAGTATCGGTAGCACACGCCGATAGAAATCGGTGAAAGGAGGAAGAAAAAATGAAGGTTTGGAAAATGACAGGATGCCTGTTGCTGCTCTGCGTGATCATTTGCGGATGCGTGGTGATGGGCAAAAACACGCAGGTTGCCGCCGCGGAGCAGGAGGAGCGCCCTGACGGGGGGCAACAGGAGGTATTGCCCGAGAACAAGGGAGAGGTAACCTCTCCTGTCGGGGATAGCAGCACCGAGACCGGCAAAACTTATAGCGAGGGGCTGTATTTCCGTAGCAACGGGGATGGCACTTGCGCGCTGGCAGGCATGGGAGATTGCACCGCTGCTTGTGTGCTGATCCCACCGCAAAGCCCCGGGGGTGATAAGGTGATAGAGATTCTGCCCTATGCGTTTGCGGGCAGTATCGTTGGCTCGGTAGAAATCCCCACAACGGTTCAGATCCTTTCCGCCGCCTCTTTTGCCGATTGCCAGCGTCTGGCTTATGTGCGGGTGGCGGCTGGGAGCGAATATTTGGTCGAATTTGACGGCGTTCTTTATACCGCTGACGGCGGCACCCTACTGTACTGCCCCACAGGACGCAATAGCAGAGAATTGGCGCTTCACGCATCGCTCAAACGAATCGCCGCAGGGGCGTTTGCAACGTGTAAAGCGCTGGATACCGTTTGTTTTACCGGTACAACGGCAGAGTGGCACAATATTGTTGTGGGGGATGAAAATAATGCGCTCTATGCGGCAAGGCTGGTTTTTGTAACACCATAAACTGATCGAATAGTGCAACGATCTATTACGCCGGAGCCTGTGATGTAGATGCCCTGCTGGCTGCTGGGCTCGAGGCCGTGATTCTGCCAAAAACGGCCAAGCGCTCGCAAGCTGTTTAAGAGCGGCGATAGGTTGCTAAGCGAATGAATGGCGCGCCTATACAGCGGCAAACCAAAGATCGGTGCTACGGATCTTATGCATCTGTGTTTTGCGAGCGCTCCTTGAGCAAATCCCCGGAAACGTGTCACGTTTTCGGGGATTTTCATATTTCTGCCTCCCTTTGCATATAGTGAACTGACTTATTTTTGCAAAGGAGATATGCATATGGAAAGAAATGAGGAACAAAACGCGCGGGTGCAATTGCCATTTGCCGAAAAGAACCAACCGGTAGAGCTGACAGCCGAGATCTCGTTGCCGGATTATCGCAGTGAAATCAGTCGCCTTTTGTGGGTGCGTCCTGTCCTGTTGCCGCCGACACGCTTTGTGGGGGGCGGAAAGGCTGAGTTTTCCGGTCCGATTTGCTATCATATTCTTTATGTGGGTCCCGACGGCGCCTTGTACAGCGCCGATCACGAGGAGAGCTACGCTTTCTCGCTTCCGTTGGAGTCTCTTGCGGATTTTGAAAGCGGTGAGGGTGCTGAAATTTCGGTGGAAATGATCCCGGACGCGGTGGTCAGCCGGGTCATTGGTCCGCGCAAGCTTTCTGTGCGGTGCCGCTTGCGGGCGCAAATGCAGGGCTACGCGGTCAAAAATCTCACGCCACGTCTACAGGGAGAGGGGGAGCTCTACCGCCTTTGCCGCGGCGTGGAAAACGGGAAGGTGCTCTTTGGAGAAGCGGAACGCTTGGAGCTGGGTAACCGGATCACGGTGGAGCCGGGAGAAGGGGAATTGCGGGTCATTTCTACCAATGGCAATTTGCTCCTTTCTCGTGTGACTGCCGGTGACGGAAATGTGCATTGCGCCGGCGAGGCGGTGATGGAATTTCTGATGGTACGGGAAAACGGTGAGGCGTCTGTGCCTTTTGTGACGGAGTGCCGCATTCCGTTTGAAAAAGACCTGACGCTGGAGGGCGTGACACCGGATGTATCGGTCAGAGCTTTTGGCGTGGTGGGTGAAATGCAAAGCGCCGTGGAGGAAGACAATGTATCGGTAGAGGCAACGGTGATGCTGACTGCTGAAGGGCAGACCGAGGAGAGCGTTCTTTTGTGTGAGGATCTCTTTTCCCCGGGGCAGGTGGCAGACTATCGCTTTGCCGAAGAACGGTTCTGGCGGGCGGGGCCGTGCGGCAACCGCAATTTTACGGTATCCGGTGAAAAGAGTCTTGCCGAGATAGGACTTGCGACCGACGCGGAGCGGATTTTTTTGGTTTGCGATGGCGAAATCCGCGAAAAGCGTGCTGAGGGCGATAAAACGCTGATTGCGGGAGATCTGTGTTGCCATTTGCTCTATCGGCGGGGCGGAGAGTATGCGATTTGCGATTTTTCGATACCGTTTCGCACCTTTTTGGAGGGCGCTTGGGATCGTGTCTCGCTTTCTTGCAACCTCCCGGTGTGTCGTATCACGCCTGTTCGGGATGGGGAAAGCTTGCGCGTAGACGCAGAGGTTTATCTCTCTTTGCGCAGCTCTAAACAAGAGCCGAACGCCGTTTTGGCTGAGGCACGCTTCACGCCCGGTGAAAAGCGTGAAACGGCGGATATGGAGATTTGCTATCCCGCCCCGGGAGAGACCTTATGGAATGTGAGCAAGCGCTACGGTGTCGCCCCGGTGGCGGTGGCAAACGCTAACGCGCTCTCAGCAGAGGCGCCCGGCGCGGCATCATCGCTGGACGGTGTGCGCTATTTGCTGATTCCGTAAAAAGCAAAAGAAAAGCACCCATGCGGGTGCTTTTCTCGTCTCTACATATTAAAATGTAGGAATCAGTTCTCCCAGGGGAACTTGTACTGGGTCAGGCCCAGCTCGTCGCGAACGGCGATGATTTCCTTTTGCACAGACTCGTTGATCGGCACGCCGTCCTTGCGGGCAAGGCGAACCAGGTGCTCCTTCTCGCCTGCGGTGTAGATGCGCTCCGCGCCGGGAGCCTTCTTGGAGGCGCGAACCTCGCGGATGATCTCGCCAGCCTTCTTGCGGCAAAGCTCCTCACCGAGGAAGTGGTTGGTGTCGATAGCGATGAAGAAGTGGCCCAGGTGGTAAGGACGGATCTTGCCGTTCTCATCCTTGCCGTCCAGCATCTTGCCGTACCAGCCGTCCTGCAAAACAGCGGAGAGCAGCTCAACGACCATAGCGTAGCCGTAGCCCTTGTAGCCGGCCATCTCTTCGCCGATGCCGCCCAGGGTGGTGAGAGCCGCGGTGCCGTTACGGATCATCTTCAGTGCTACGCCCGCGTCGCCCTCAACAGCGCCGCCGTCCAGACCGATGATGGTGCCGGGGTGAACATGCTCACCAATGCGCTCGTAGTACTCGACCTTGCCGTTCTGGGTGGTGGAGGTTGCGCAGTCAATGAGGAAGTCGAAATCCTCGTCGGTGGGAATGCCGACAGTCAGGGGGTTGGTACCAAACATACCCTCAACGCCAAAGGTGGGGGCAACAGAGGGGCGAGCGTTGGTGCCGGTGATACCGATGCATCCCTCTTTGCAGGCCATCCAGGGGTAGTAGCCGGCAATACCGTAGTGGCAGGAGTTGCGCACAACAACCATACCCATGCCGTACTTCTTTGCTTTTTCAATGGCCATCTTGTTAGCCTTGTAGCCGATGACCTGACCCATACCGTCATGACCGTCAACAACCGCGGTGGTCTCGGTCTCCTTGATGATCTCAAAGTTGGTAACGGGATTCTGGATTCCTGCCTTGATGCGATCCAGATAGATGGGCTTGAAGCGGTTTACGCCGTGAGACTCGATGCCGCGCTTGTCGCTTTCCAGCAGAACATCTGCGCAGATGATCGCGTCCTCACGGGGAATGCCGTAGCCGACAAAAGAGTCGACAACGAAGTTGGTGATTGTGGTCCAATCGACAATGTTGGTTTTTGCCATTGCTTGATACCTTCCGTTCTTGTTATTTTGGTTTTGGGAAAAAATCCCACGCAAAATCATTGTAGCACAAAAGCAGGGCCATTGCAAGACCTTTGCGCAACTTTTTTCTACTTTTATATATTCATGCGCGCGTGAAGTCTCTTCTTTGGTGACTTTGCCGATAGGGACCAGAGCGGGGAGAGGGAAAAAGGGGAGAACAGAAGATGAAAGGGTTTGGAAGAGAGGTGTTCACAGACATTTGATAATTTTGAACAAAAAATGAACAAAAAATTTCGAAAACCTATTGACAAACGGCAAAAGATGTATTATAATAATCTCACCAAAATAAAAAGGAAGGTGCTAACTATGCGTAAATTTCTTGCAGTTCTTCTAACTGTCATGATGCTTGCGGGTGTGCTTGTCGCGCTGCCTACCTCGGCCGCGGTCGCAACCTCCAGCTTTGACGGTACCAAGAGCGATGCGAAGATCGACCTCGTCATCACTGAGATGCTGGTCAACTCCAAAACCGGTCAAGAATCCCTGGATAATCAACAGGCTGCGGGTTCGGTGTCGGTTTTCTCGTCTCCTGACGCTTTTGACTATATCGAGATCTACAACAGAGGCACACAGCCGGTCAACATTTATAACTATGTTATCATGTCTGCCCCTGCCAGAGATTTTACTGGCGACAACCAGAACAATACCCTGGCTGTTAATGAGGCCAACAAGTACAAGTTCACCAAGCAGAATGTGATTTTCCCCGGCGACATTCACTCTGCTGAGGCAGGAGCTGCCAGCGGTTCTCAGAAGGAATACAACAGCTGCTCTAACCCCAATGGCGGTACCGACGGTTACATCAATCCCGGTGAATTCGCTGTCATTTGGTTCTGGACCTCCGCTACCGATACCTTGTGCAGCACCTTGGGCAGCCGAGCGAATGTTGGTGGCAGAGTAACCGGTGATGACCGTACTTTCCCCTACTTCCGTGACTTCTACGAACTTGATGACGATGTAAAGGTTTTTGTTACCAACGCAAAAACCAGCTCGGGTAACGAGAATATCTTCAACGATCTGAAGGCCGGTTGGATTTACGCTTTGGTTGATAACACCCAGGGCACAGGCATGGTGCAGAGAAATCAGTCCGCTGTTACCATAAGCGGTGGCAACAAGACCTTGAACTCCCGCATTGCATGCATGGCTGAATACGCTACATATACTCCTGTTGGTATCGTTACCACCGATAATATGGATGACGTTTCCGCATATTATCTCCCTGCCGGCTGCGTTCCCCATCTGTACAATAAGAACCAGAAGGCGGTTGTTGATTCTGAAAATCAGACCGCTTTGGAAAGAGCCAAGGAAGAAGCTATAGAAAAGGGCGAAACCTTTGACGAGGCTGCTGAGGCTGCTTTCAAGGCTGATCCTACCAAGTGGAAGACCTTTACCGAGGCTGTAAATTATGTAGACATCGGCTACGCACATAGCTTTAAGGAAACCGCTATTGTCAGCTTTACCGAGGAGCCCACTCCCGGCGGTATGCCCGCATGGCAGTGGATGTATGTGGATCCTGTTACCGTTAGCGGTCAGCACAGCCATGGCTTGCCCGTATTGGAAGGCAAGATTTACGCTGCCGCTGTAGCTGAGGCGGAAGATATGATTGATGCTGGAACGATCGAGGAGTCTGCTAAGGACATTACCGTTTCCTCCTTGTTCAACAATCGCATGAACAAGTTTGTAAGCGACTGGTTGAGCAATGCGGACATCAAAGCCGAGAGCGGCAGATTGCTTGCCGAGACCGGCGAGACGACCTGGCAAGCGCAGGCAATGGTTAACTTTGAAAGAAACTATGTCGCTGAGATCGAAGATGAGATCGTAAAGGACGAAACCAAAAAGAACTACGAAGAGAACTTTGTCTCCCGTGAAGAACTGGAAGAGAGACATAAGGACAAGAAAAAGAATAAGGACAAAAATGATAAGGGTCTTCCCACTTGGGCGCTGATCCTGATTATCGTTGGTGGCGTACTTGTTCTGGGCGGCGTTGCGGCAGTGGTCGTGGTCGTTGTGCTCAAGAAGAAGGGCAAAGCAACTGCTTCTGACGACGTTGCTGCTGAAGGCGAGGTTCTGGTTATCGATGAGACCAAGGACGAGACCCCTGCTGATGCGGAGGCTCCTGTAGCTGAAGAAGCACCCGCTGAAGAGGAAAAGCCCGAATAATGAAAAACCCCGAACAGGGGTAGGACCTTATACAAAAGGGTCACCGCCTCGGCGGTGACCCTTTTGCCTTTGAAAAATCGCGCGTTGCGTCGCTTATCCTCAAAAGCGGCTCGACGTACGCGGTGTACGCCATCGCCTTGCTTTTTGCGGTAAGCATAGCACCGCACAATTTTTCTGCGGCAAGCCTTTGCGATCGTGCGTTGCGTCGCTTATCCTCAAAAGCGCCTCGACGTACGCGGTGTACGCCATCGCCTTGCTTTTTGCGGTAAGCATAGCACCGCACAATTTTTCTGCGGCAAGCCTTTGCGATCGCGCGTTGCGTCGCTTATCCTCAAGTGTAAATCGTTACCTTATGAAACGCTTTTTGCGAATATCAAACCAATACGAAAGGAAAGCATGATTATGAAGCTTAGTGTTCTTGCCAATTTGTATGGCGCAAAATCTTTGGACGAAACCTTGTCTATTCTTTCCTCCTTGGGTGTTCACACCGTAGAGATCGGTGCGGGAGGTTATCCCGGCAAGGCCCATTGCAATCCGGAAGAATTATTGGCAGATCAAAAGAAGTTTGACGCTTTTGTGGCTACTTTTAAAAAATATGACGTAGAGATCTGTGCGCTTGCCGCACATGGCAATGCTCTTCATCCGGATAAGGCAATTGCCGCACAGTTTGACAAGGATTTCCGCAATGCGGTTCTGCTTGCCGAAAAGTTGGGTGTTGATACGGTGATTACCTTTTCGGGTTGCCCCGGAGATAGCGAAAACGCGCTCTACCCCAACTGGGTCACTTGCCCCTGGCCCGAGGATTTTTTGAAAATTTTGGATTGGCAATGGAACGAGAAGCTGATTCCTTACTGGAAAGAGGCGGGCGCTTTTGCCAAGGCGCATAAGGTGCCCCATATCGCCTTTGAAATGCATCCCGGCTTTTGCGTTTACAATCCTGAAACCTTGCTCCGTCTGCGTGCCGCGGTGGGTGATGTGATCGGCGCAAATTTTGATCCTTCTCATCTGATCTGGCAGGGTATGGATCCGGTGGCCGCCATTCGTGAGTTGGCTGGCGCCATTTATCATGTTCACGCCAAAGATACCAAAATTGATCAGTACAATACGGCTAAGAACGGCGTGCTGGATACCAAGCATTATGGCGATGAGCTTCACCGCTCTTGGGTGTTCCGCACGGTTGGCTACGGCAACGGCGAGACCTATTGGCGCGATCTTGTCAGCAACTTGCGTTTGGTTGGGTATGACCGTGTGCTTTCCATCGAGCACGAGGATAGCCTGATGAGCATTGACGAGGGCCTTTGCAAGGCGGTTCAATTCCTGAAAAACATTATTATCAACGATCCCAAGCCCACCACGATGAGCTGGGCATAAAAAATTACCGGACGGTGACCTGCTTTTAAAGCAGATCGCCGTCCGGTAATTTTTAGGTATTTTTTAATTGCTCCAAACACTGGGGGCAGATATATTTTCCGGAAAATTCAATCATGTTTTCGGTATTATCACAGAAACAACAAGTGTTTTGCACCTTTTTCATGATAATACAATCACCCTGCGCGAAGATTTCCAATATATCTTTTTCCTTAATGTCAAATGCTCTGCGTACCGTGATGGGCAGCACAATACGGCCCAATTCATCGACTGGACGGGCGCTCGTAGATTTCATGGCTATATTTCTCCCTTCTTTGCTCTCTTTTGTCCTCTTTCGACTTCTGTCAATATTATAACTTGTCGAAAGCAGAAAGTCAACCGCAAAAAATGGTAATTAATGGAAGATTAACAATTTGCGCTGCTTTTTGCCCTATAAAAGTCGAGCCTTGTCGAAGTACAGATTATCCCGCACGGCATCCTGCCTCCGAGACGCTATTTATGAAGCAAATGGATTTTTGGGATTAAAAAATGTAAAATTGGCAAAACTGGAAGGAGAAGGAAGGGAGGGGGAGAGCGATGATCAAAGGATGTCAGAAAGAAATGATCGTGTTGCAGACCAAAGAGAATCCCATGTTTGAAAGCGCGTATTTTATTTTGCGCCGTGAGCGGCCGATGGGGGGATGCGCGGCGGATATGTTAGCAGAAGCGAACCGGTTGATTGGCGCCGGTAGTGGGTATTTGCAAAAGCGTCGCCGCTTTGGAAAGGTATGGCCTTTTTTGCTGGGTATTTTTTTCGGTGCGGCCATTTGCGCCCTGCTGTTTTTGTTGTTCGGCAGGTAAGAGGCAAAAAGTGTGCCTTGCCGCAGAAAAAATCAGAAAAAGTCTTGTAATATCATGAAACTATTGACAAAATTTATGATTTGGTGTATAATTAAATGTGATTGTAATGTGTCGGTGTCTGTGATAGAGCTTTGGGATCCGGGTCTTTGACAAGAGCGCGGCGGTAAACGTGGTGTGCCCGCTTTTGATCCCGCATCTATCACCCTGTTACAGATAAAAACTTAGGAAAGGAGATTTTATGCCTAAAACAAAAAAAGAAAAAGGTAAAATTCGCATTATACCTCTGGGCGGCCTACAGGAGATTGGCAAAAACCTGACTGTGATTGAATATGACAATGACATGATCGTGGTAGATTGCGGTCTGGGGTTCCCGGATGAAGATATGTTGGGTGTGGATTTGGTTATTCCCGACATCACTTATTTGGAGCAAAACAGTGACCGGTTGCGCGGTATTTTTTTAACCCACGGTCACGAGGATCATATAGGCGCTATCCCGTACGTGCTTCGTAGCGTGCAGCCCCCTGTGTATGGTACAAAATTGACGCTGGGTATTGTCAAAAACAAATTGGAGGAGCACGCGCTCCCCTTTGCGCCGGATCTGCGTACTGTTCATGCGGGTGATACTGTTCGGGCGGGCGCTTTGAATGTGGAATTCATCCGCGTCAACCACTCGATCGCGGACGCTTGCTGTCTTGCGATTCATACGCCAATGGGCACCATTATTCATACCGGTGACTTTAAATTAGACATCACACCCATTCAAGGCGAGATGATGAATTTGACCCGGCTTGGTGAATTGGGGCATAAGGGCGTTTTGATGCTTTTATGTGAATCCACCAATGCGGAACGGCCCGGCTTTACCCCTTCCGAAAAGAAGGTAGGCCGTTCCCTGGAGTATATTTTTAAGTCAAATCCCGACAAACGTATCGTGATTTCCACATTTTCCTCCAATGTACACCGCGTTCAGCAGATTATTGACATCAGTGCCGAGCACGGTAGAAAAGTGGCCGTAACCGGCAGGAGCATGCTGAACATTGTCAGCGCTGCGGTAGAGCTGGGTTACATGAAGGTCCCCAAAGGGGTGTTGGTGGATATCAACGAGATCAAGCGCTTTAAGCCTGAGCAAGTCACGCTGATCACCACCGGCAGTCAGGGTGAGCCGATGTCCGCCCTTTACCGCATGGCCTTCTCAGATCACCAGCAGGTAACGCTCGGTACCGGTGACCTGGTGGTACTTTCCTCCAGCGCTATTCCCGGCAATGAAAAGTTGGTCGGGCGCATCATCAACGAGCTTTCCCGCAACAATGTGGAGGTGCTCCACGATTCGGCGCTGGAAGTCCACGTTTCCGGTCACGCCTGCCAGGAAGAGTTGAAATTGATGCAAGCGCTTTGCAAGCCCAAATATTTCATGCCGATCCACGGTGAATCCCGTCATTTGGCGGCCAATCGGGAATTAGCGTTGGAAATGGGAATTCCACCGCAAAATATCTTTGTTTCCGAGATCGGAAAGGTGTTGGAAATAGATGGACGGGGCGCCCGTTTTGCGGGCGTGGTTCCTGCCGGTCAGGTCTTGGTAGATGGCTATGGGGTAGGCGATGTAGGCAATGTGGTATTGCGTGACCGTCGCCATCTTTCGCAGGATGGCTTGATCGTAGTGGTTGCGACGGTAGACGACGAACACAAGCTGCTCCTCTCCGGCCCTGACGTGGTCTCCCGCGGCTTTGTATATGTCCGTGAAAACGAGGCGCTGATGGAGGAGGCAAAGCAGGTTGTACAGCGTTCGCTGGAGGCGGGACTCCGTTCCGGCGATGTCAGAGACCGTATGCGGTTAAAAACACGGGTACGGGATGATCTATCCAAATTCCTCTTCCATAAAACCGGTCGCAAACCGATGATCCTGCCGGTGATCATGGACGTGTAAAGGAACAGATCAGAAATTCACGTTCCCATCATGCAGGCAACATATTTGGCCGGTATGATATAAATGACCCATTCCGCACTGGTTGCGGTTGTTGTGTTAGCTTAGCGAAAAGGCAAATCCACGCCTTCCCGCGGCGGCAAAATAAGTGATTTTGCTTATTCTCGATTCAGGCAGAGTTCTTGTTTGTAAGAGCAAAAGCTGCATTATTTTGTCCCTTGTGGGAGCGTATGAAAGCGTTTTCGCTGGGCTGCGCAAAATATTAACATAATAAAAGGTGGTTCCAACAATGGGAAAAGGAAACAGAACAAGAAATGAAAGAGCGGAAAGCGCTCTGGTTGTCGCGAGCAACCGCAATGACAACAAGAAAAAGAAGGGGATGCCAACCTGGGCGGGCACCGCTATTTTGGTAGCTGTGTTGGCGGTGTTGATTTTGGTGACGACGCTGACGGCGCTGAGTGCTTCCGGCGTGTTCGGACGTATGCGGAAAACCGCCGTTTCGGAAAACTATGAGATCACCGTGCCCATGATGTCTTATCTGGTTTCTACCGAGTATCAGAACTTGATTTCGATGTACAATCAGTACACCTCGGGCTCCGGTAGTATTTCGATCGGTGCTGGCGAGGGCGGTACCGCGCTCAAGAGCAACGGTTCTTATACGCTCAACGATCTGCGCGAGATTCCTTATACGGCTGTAACAGACGAAAAGGGGAAAACTGTGATGACCTCCTCTTGGTTTGATTATTTTGCCGCGACCGCGGAAAAGGACGCGTTGCAGATTTTGGCTTGCTGTGAGGCCGCGAGAGGCAAGATGGAGCTGAGCCAGGAGGATATTGATAACATTCAGCTTGAGTTGGAAACTTTGGAGATGTATGCCAACCTTTACGGCACCACGACCAAGGGCTATCTGAGAACGCTGTACGGTGAAGGTGTTCGGCTGAAGGATGTGCGCAAAATGATGGAGCTGACGCAGCTGGCGGCCAGATGGTCCGAGCGCAAGGCTGACGAGTTCCTGCAAGCTGTGCAGGATGGGGACATCGACGCTTATTATGAGGAGCACAAAGATGAATTTGATCTTTACTGCGACTATATGGGCTATACCTTCACGACCACTTTCAATCCTTCTACCAAGACGGAAGATGAAGAAAAAAGACTTGAGAATGAAGACCTGGCTCAAAAGTATAAGGATGAGCAGGGCCGCTTTGCCGGATATGTGGAGGAGTTGATCGCTGCCACCAACAAGGAAGATTTTACCGCTACGCTCAAGGCTCAACTCTTGGCGGAAGAGAAGATCAAGATGGCAAAGGAGAAGGAAAAAGAGGTCTCTGAGCTCACCGATGAAGAGGTTGCCGAGTGTGACAAGAAAGCAAACATTGCCCTGCTGACCGCTACGTTTGAAAATATCAAGGATAACGACAAGAGCGGCGATCTGGATACTTGGCTCTTTGAGTCTAAGACCGAAGGTGAGGGCGATGATAAAGTAACCACCTTCCTGCGCAAGGAAAATGACGTTAAGAAGATTGAGAGCGCGACTGATGTGGATGAAGAGGGTGACGACGCTTACGCAAAGGTTTCTTCTACCTATTCCGCTTATATCTATCTGGGCGGTATGCACCGCAATCGAAGCCACCTGCGCAGTGTGGGCCACATCCTGTTTAAGAGTGAGACTTACGACAATTTGACTTCCTCTGAGAAGCTGACCGGCAAGGCGAAGGAATTGGCCGATCGCCTCTTTGAGCGCAACAAGAACAACCCCGATTACAAGCTAACTGCTTACGCTATGGCAGGCGAGCTGCTGGATACACTCTTTGAAGAGGGTAAGATTACCGAAATCACCCGCGAGGATGGCAGCAAGTACTATAAGATCGATGAGGCTGTATTTGAGGAGTACGGAGAGCTGTACACCGAGGATGGCAGTGTCTTCTATGATGACGTGCCCGTGGGGCAGATGGTAGAGGAGTTTGAGGATTGGCTCTTTGACGCGAGCCGTGTGGAGGGTGAAATCTCTTATCCGGAACCCATCAAGACCACCTATGGTTATCACATCATGTACTATCGCGGCAACGAGGTTGAGGCCTGGAAGAGCGAGATTAAGAACACCATCGCGGATGAGAGCCAGGCTGCGTATTTGAATGGCTTGCAGGAAGCTTATCCGGTTGAGCTGCGAAGCAAGAACCTGCGCTTTATCGTAGGCTAAAGCCGCGCACATATGGCAGTATTTTGCCATAAACTATCTACAAAATAATATGGTCCGGGATGTCCCGGACCATATTTGCGTGAAAGGAGTGACGTCAAGCATGCATCAAAAGAATAGAATTCGTTTTCTCGCAAGAGCGCTTTTTTTGCTGTTGGCGGCGCTTTTGATTTTCACCCTTGCCGCTTGTCGGCGGGGGAGCGATCTGCCCCTCAGCCCCGGACTTTCGATGATCGAGGGGGTGCCGGTGCATGATGACAATGTGGCCATGCGCACCGATCACTTTACGGTAACCCCGGGCATGATGGCATTCTTCTTTTATGATTACGGCGGCGAGCTGATGACGGTTATGGAAGAATATAAGCCCTTTGATCAGAGCCGCTCTTTGCACGATCAGATCTATCGGGACGACCTTTCCTGGTATGATGTGATGATGAACGAAACGCTTGCCAAGGTTTCAGAAATGCTGATCTATTGCGAGGCGGCGATGGCGAATGGGGTGGAATTGACCTCTGCCCAATTGACCGTCATAGAAGAAGAGCTTTCCTCAATTGCCATGAGTGCCGCCACCTATTACGGCAAGACAGTTGACGCGTATTTGCAGGGCCTTTACGGTCCTTTGATGAGCGGAGATGCCCTGCGTGAGGTTTTGAAGCTGGAGCTACTGGCAACCACCTATTCTGTTACGGTGAACAAACAATTGGAGCAGGGGATCACAGAGCGGGACATCAACGACTATGTGGCGGCCGAAGGGCTGAGTGACAGAACCCTTTCTCGCAATATTGCCTATATCGCGGTGCCGTATGCCGGCGGTAAGGCAGACGACAGTAAAGTGGGTGAGGTGCTTACCGCCCTGCAAGGCGCGCCGGAGAGCGCAACCTTTGATCGCTTTTCCTCAAGCGGCGCGGTCGGCGCCGAAGCACATATGACACCGGATAATACAGGCGTAGCCGAGATCAAGAGCTGGCTGTTTGCCGCCGAACGGCAGATTGGCGATTATGGCCGTGTCGAGGTCGGTGATTATACCTATGTGTTGCTTTACACCGGAAACGGTATGAATTACGCACAAGTTTCTGCCCGTATGAGTCTTTACAATATTGCCTTTGCCAAATGGCGAAACGGTTGGGTAGAGACCCTGACTTTTGGGTATAATTATGATGTGATCGACAGTTACGATATTACCTAAAGGAGTTTCTGGCTATGGTTCTTGAATCTAAACAAACCACTCTGGCATATCGATGCCCCCATTGCGGCACCGGTGTGATGACAGCGGTCAATCTGTTCAATTTGAAGGGCTCGTTGGTGCGGCTGAAATGCGAGTGCGGTGCCAGCTCTATGGATACCGAGCTTTGCAAAGACGGTAAGGTGCGCTTGGCGGTACCTTGCATGATTTGTCCCACGCCACATCGGTTTACTGTTAGCGAAAAAATCTTTTTTGGCAGTGAATTGTTTACCTTGCCTTGCCCCTATTCAGACATCAATATTTGTGTCATGGGCGAGACCAATCATGTGAAAGCAGAGCTTTCCCGTACAGAATTGCAGCTGCTTGATCTCATGGAGAAAAGCGGCATTACCGATTTTGAGGCTTTGCATCAGGAAGCGGAAAAAAGTGTAACCGACCCCCAGGTTTTGGAGATCGTGCTTTTTGTGATCCGGGATCTGGACGAAGAAGGAAAAATCCAGTGCCGTTGCGCGGAAGGTGAGGAGCGGGAATATGACGCGGAAATTTTAGCTGACGGCGTGCGTGTAACCTGTAAAAAGTGCGGGGCTACCAAATTGGTGCCGACCCATTCCTTGCTGGATGCCCATGATTTTTTAAATTGCGACACGTTAGAATTGGAGTAAGGCCATGACAAGAAAGGAAAGAGCCATTGCGCTGTTTATGCAAGGCGCCAACTGTGCGCAAGCGGTCTGCGGCGCTTTCGCCGATCTGATGGGGATGGATTTCAAGGCGGTGTGCCGGATGTCTGCCGGTTTTGGCGGTGGATTTGCCCGCCAACGGGAGGTTTGTGGCGCCGTTTCGGGGATGTGCATGGTGGCAGGCGCTCTTTACGGTTATGACGACTTGGCGGACGATACGGAAAAGGCCGCGCACTATCGGCTGATCCGTTCGCTGTGTGACCAGTTCAAGGCGGTCTATGGCAGTATTGTTTGCCGGGATCTGCTGGATGCCAAAAAGGCTCAGGATACCGCTCCGGATCCTGATCCCCGCACCGAAGAATACTACAGCACCCGCCCCTGCGCAAGACAAGTGGGAGCTGCGGCTGAGATTATGGAAAAATACATCGCCGAACATCCTGTTTTTTAATACCGTTTTGGTGCTTTTTACAAAATTGGCTGTCTCAAACGCTCTGCATTTGAGACAGCCAATTTTCTTTATGATAGCGAAATGTTGAATTTCTCTGATAGCAGTGCCAGAATTTCTTCACGCCTGGGCATTGACTGTGCCGCACCCAGACGGGTCACCGAAATGGCGGAGGTACAGGTGGCAAACTTGAGGGCGGTTTCTACGTCAAGCCCCTCGCCAATGGCGGTGGCAAAGCCCCCGTTAAAGGCATCGCCCGCGCCGGTTGTTTCCACCGCTTTCATTTTGATGGCGGGGAGCAGCAGTTCCTTTTTGCCGTCGGTAAAGAAGGCACCGCGCACACCAAGCGTGATGATTACATTTTTCACGCCCATCTCGAAAAAGACCGTGGCCGCCCGGCGGCAATCCTCTACCGTACCTACCTTGACACCGGTAAATTCTTCTGCCTCGGTTTCGTTGGGGGTGACAAAATCCACCCCGTCAAAGATTTTTTTGTCTAAGTGCGTGTAAGGGGCAGGGTTGAGGATAAAGGGCTTGCCGTATTTGTGTGCCAGCTCTTTTGCGGCCATGACTGCCTCGGTGGTGGTTTCCAACTGGGTCAGCACCGCGTCCGCATCAGCAAAATCCGCTTCGGCGGCAAGAACGGCGGCACGGTCCACACGCTCGTTGGCGGCAGGAATGACAATGATGCGGTTCTGGGCGTCACGCTGGTCGATCTCGATCAGAGCGCTACCAGTCTCCTCTTCGGGCGAGGTGAAAATATATTGCTCGCTCATGCCTTCGGCGGCGTAGAATTTTTGCAGAATGTCGCCCAGCACATCCTTGCCGCGGCGGCCAATCAAACGAACGGTCGCGCCCGCCCGATGGGCGGCGGTCATCTGGTTGCTGCCTTTGCCGCCGGGGCTGAAGCGAAGAGTTGTACCTTTGGTAGTTTCACCGCCCACGGGTAGGTGGGGGGCATAACCGGTGATGTCTACGTTTAAAGATCCGGGGCCGATGATTTTTGCCATAACGGAGCTCCTTTATAAAAGAGATTTATTAGTTTCATTATACCGGAACGCAAGCGAATCGTCAAGATTTTTTAAAGCAAAAAGGCGGTCTTTTTAAAAAGATCGCCTTTTTGGCATGTGGTGTTTTGGTTTAAGAGAGTGCTACCCACTCGCCGGGGGTGTTGTATGCGGTCAGCGCCGCTTCACGCATGGCCATAACCTCTACGGTTTGCGCAAGGTCAAAGCTGACGGTGGCGGTTTCGTAAAAGCGCAGGATGTCCTGAAGGAGAGCGGCAAAAAAGTCGGATTTCACTTGCCGCCAGCGAGGTTTCTCGCCTCCCTCGGCCAAGAGGGTAAAGGGCAGGGCGTTGGGGGAAAAGGTCATGGTGGCCGCACGGTCGTCATCGTACGCGACCTCGAAGACCGAGAGTAGCCCCATTTGCATTGCACGTACCTTTTTAGCACCTGTTTGCAGGGTTTTGACCACCATTTCGGCTTGATGAACAATGTATTCCTCGGCACTGTGGCCGCTGCCGGTCACCGCCAGACGGCGGCTGCCCGCGATCTCATCCAGCTCGGTGGCGTAGCGCAGCGCCGAGGAGCTGAACAGGGGCGTGCCGTATTTTTGGGCCAGCGAAAATATCTCACGGGCTGTGGCTGTGTCGGGGGCAAAAGTTTTGTCGATGTAGGTGGGCTTGCCAAAGGGCAGGACCTGCTTGGCATAGGGCAGATGCTTGTCCGGATCCGAGGGGGCCAGCACCAGAATGACATCGCTTTTCTCGCAAAGCTCACGCAGGGTCGCGCAGGGGGTGGCACCGTATTTTTCACACCACTGGACGGTGGTGACACCGTCACGCGGCGATACGTCCAGCTCCGCCCACGCATAGGCCACCTGGTAATCGGTGCCGAGCACCTCATTTGCCTGCGCGATCCACTTGGGATAGTTGTTGGCGTGCCACTCGCTCAAATAAAAGTCTACAAAACCGATTTTTTTCATACCGTATGGCACCTTTTTTAAATTTCGTCGCCGCGCAGCTCACGCTTTTGCTCGGCGGAGCGGTAGAGGGCATCCAGCAGCTTGGCGCTTTCCAGCACGTTGTCGATGTGGTTGCGGTTTTTTACGCCGCTGACGGTGGATTCCAGGAAGGCGATATCCTCCAGACGGTACATGCCGGGGATGTGATGGTCTGTCTCGGTGCTTTCCAGCGTTTCGCCGTTGCAGTAGATGAACTGCTTGCCGTAGTCCAGACGGGCACCACCCTTGTCACCGAGAAAGTCGATATACATATCCCGCTGATCCAGGTTCTGTGCCCAGGCGCCGTTGAAAGAGATGGTGGCCTTGTCGGTGCGGATGTGACCGGTGATGAAGTCCTCTACATCGTTCACGCCGTTGGGGTTTTCGGTTTCACGTGCCCACATGCTTCTGCATTGGTATGCCTTCATATCCTTTGCCATCTCACTGTAGGAGTCGCAGGTCAGGGTTTGCAGCTTGGCACCGCCCAGAATGTAGAGGATCAGATCCAGGAAATGCACGCCCCAGTCGATGAGAACGCCGCCGCCCGCCACGGCCTTGTTGGTGAAGTCGCCGCCAAGACCGGGAATGGAGCGGAAATCGCGGAAGGAGCAGTAAACGTGGTAGATGTTACCGAACTTGCCCTCGCGATTCATTTCCTCCAGTAGCTCTACCGATTTGTGGTAGCGGTTGCACACGCCGATGTTCAGCATCAGCCCGCGCTTGTTAGCCTCGTTTGCCATCTCCTTGGACAGGGCGTAGTTGACGGTGATCGGCTTTTCGCACATCACGTGCTTGCCGGCACGGAGCGCATCCATGGTGACGGTATAGTGGGCGTAGTTGGGGGTGAACACGAAGACCGCCGTGACCTCCGGGTCGGCAAGAGCGATTTTGTAATCGGTAATCGCGTTTTCCACGAAGTCGTATTTGTCCTTTACGGTCTGTGCCTTCTTTGCGATCAGGTCGCAGGCGTACTTGACGCGGATGTTGCCAAGCTTTTCGAACGAGGGGAAGTGCGCCCCTTGGGAAATGCGGCCACAGCCGACTACGGCAACGGTATAATCGTATTTCTTCATGATAAACCTCCGTTTTGGCGCCGATGGCGCAGATTTATGAGTACAATTTTATTATAAGGCAGAAGCGTGGGAGTGTAAATAACAATTCTTTTCCTAAAATTTTGCATTTTTTTAGATACCCCCCTTCTTTTCTGCCATTTCGCCGAAAAGATGCGCCTTTTTTATTGACTTTCTCAAATACGGGCGGTATAATGAATAGAGATTACAACAAGAGAGGAGGGGGCTTGGTGGTTCCGGATTTGAAGGATGTGAAAAAGCGCTATCACTTGAACAAATCCTATATTATGGATCCGCTGCTTTTTGGCGAAACGCAATTGTTTCAGATTGGCAGATTGCATTGTGCCGAGGGGATGGAGGTTCCGGTGCACAGTCATCTGAACTGGTTTGAGCTGACTGTTATCAATGACGGAGTGGGGACCGTTCTGACCAACGGCACCGCTGTGCCGGTCAAGCGGGGAGATCTGTATTTGTCCTTTCCGGGCGATTTTCACGGCATACTGTCGGATGCCGTTGATCCGCTCAAATATGATTTTTTTGCGTTTAATACCCAGTCCCCGATTCTTTCTAAGGAGCTGGAGGCGTTGACAAGAAGGGCAATGCCTGCGGCACAGCGCGTTTTTTGTGATGAGCGGGTCGGCTATCTGATTGCGGACGCCATAGCCGAGGTGAACGGCGGCGGTGAGTTTTCAGATCGGATTTTACGCGCTGCCTTTGAGCAGATTTTGCTATACATGCTGCGGGATTTCCGTACCATCAGCGAGCCGCGACACGCGGCGAATGTTGGCAAGCAGGAGGAGCTTTGCTATCGCATGATGCATTATATTGATACCCATATTTATACCATGCAAAGCCTTTCTGAGCTGGCGGACGCCATGAGCTACAACTATAGCTACCTGTCAGATCTTTTTTGCAAGGTGACCTCGGATACCTTGTTGCATTATTACCGCACTAGAAGACTGGAAGCGGCAAAGCTACTGCTGACCGAGGGGCGGTTATCGGTAGGGGAGATTGCGGATCTTTTGCGCTATGCCTCGATCTATACCTTCAGCCGTGCCTTTAAAGAAGCGTTTGGGCAATCCCCTGTTCGATACCGACGGGCGCAGACCGGGACAAAAGCAGGCAAATAGCGGGGAACATCCTTGCGTATTGATAAAATCGGAGTGATTTATGTGTATCAAAAAGTTTATAGGCGATAAAGCCTTTTACCGTACCGTTTTGGCGGTAGCGGTGCCGATCATGATTCAGAACGGGTTTACCAATCTGGTCAATTTGCTGGATAATATTATGGTGGGGCGCCTTGGAACCGAGTGTATGTCGGGCGTTTCGATCGTGAACCAGTTTATATTCGTTTTTAATTTGCTGATCTTTGGCGCCGTTTCGGCGGCAGGCATCTTTACGGCGCAGTATCATGGCCTTGGTGATACCGAGGGGGTGCGCCAGACCTTTCGTTTAAAATGGATTATCAATCTTTCGGCCGGCGTTTTGGGTGTTTTGATCTTTGCCCTTTTTGGTTCGGGGTTGATTGGAACCTTTTTGCATGAAGGCGGTACAGAAGGCGATTTGGCTTTGACCCTGGCACAAGGGCAGCAATATCTATACTGGATGCTGATCGGACTGATCCCCTATGCCATTTCGCAAGCGTATGCCTCTACCATGCGCGAAACCGGGGAAACGGTTCTCCCCATGATTGCCAGTATCGCGGCGGTTCTGACCAATTTTGTACTGAACCTGATCCTGATCTTTGGCCTGCTCGGCCTGCCCGCTTTGGGTGTGGCGGGCGCCGCGATCGCGACGGTCGCCTCCCGCTTTGTTGAGTTGGCAATTCTGGCGGTCTGGGGTCACACGCACATCAAACGGTGCCCCTTCCTCTCAGAGGTGTTTCGGTCCTTCAGCGTTTCTAAGACGCTGGTGGGCAGG
>SVQT01000036.1 GCA_015065215.1 Oscillospiraceae bacterium
TCCCGGCGATGGGAGATAAAATCAATTCCGAGCTTGATTGCTCTTTTACTATTTTTTAGAGTTGTTTTTTCTCTTTCAGAATTCACGAGATGTTCTTCGCACTTGCTACACACTTTCGTGTGTCCTTGCTTCATACTTATCTCTTACTGTTCAATTTTCAAAGACCGTTTGTCACCACTTCTTTTTCGCGGCGACCTTTGTATTATATCACATCCCCTTGCCCTTGTCAAGCCCTTTTTTCAACTTTTTTTGAAGTTTTTTGCGCTTTTCATGGCAAAGCCTGTAATATAACCGCGTTTTTTCAGCGCAGCTTTTTTATTTTAGCACATTGTCAAACCTTTGTCAAGGTTTTTCTGAAATTTTTTTCACTTTTTCGCTTTCCTTTTCCTTCCTATATATTAAACGGAAAAGTCCCACCCGAAAGGGCAGGACTTTCATCATCGGTTATTTTTCACGGAACCGAAGCAATTCCGGGTTTTCAGAGAAGTGCTTTAGCATAACAATTGGCTCTGTTTTGGAGGTGTTGACAATCTCCACACCGTCCTTTGCCGCTTTCTCGGTAACAAAAAACTCATCGTTGGTCAGTTCGCCGTAACGAATAAGGGTGGGCGTTTCTAATTCCCAAACACCCATTTTACCGCGACCTTGCAGCAAGATCATGCCATAGGCAGCCTCATCCTTGATCACGATTCTGGCACCGGGCTGCACCGTCAAGCGCTTGGCGCAAACGGTATCACACTTGTAGCAGATCCATTCCTCGGTATAATGCTCGTCCTTGTGAATGACCATGGGAGCCATGAATCTGTTTTTCTTGAAGTCGGGATCCACATTGGCTTCCCAATCGATCACGTCCATCAAATAATCAAAGTTGCCCTTCTCTTCCTCAGGGCAATTCTTCCAAAGCAGGTCCTCTGAAACGCACTCTCCGCCATAAAGCACCGATTGGTACATCGCGTACACATCGCTGGCGAACTGCGGCTCATAGGTGCAAAGACTGGCGGGGGCATGCAGAACGCCGGGCGGTACATCCCAACCGGTATCCAGGGTGATCTTATAGGCCTGAGAGAGATCCAGCAGCTTATTATCGCCCTTGGTGAAATTTTCCAGGCACTGCTTCACCTCAGCCTTAGACACCGCGGGATTAAGGCCAAAAAAGGTGAAGGGGAAGGTGCCGCCGTGATTATTGCACTGGGACGGAAAAAAATACATTTCCGGCTTACCGTCGGCGCCAACTCTCGCGGCATGCTCCGCTCTGTGGTGGATATGATGGGGCAACGGCCCTTTATTATCAAAAAACTTGGAAAACATCGGCCACCTGCCATACTTGCTCCAAAGCGCCTCGCCGATCACCTCTCCCTTTTTCTCGGCGACCAAATCACGCAGCAACATCCGCTCGCTACCATCGGCGCTGACCGCATAGCTCAGACCCTCGTCATCCGGCGTGGCAGGGCCGTTTTCTGCATGGGTGGTGGAGGCGAACCATCTCTCGTCAATACCGCCGCGCTCCAAGCCCAGTACATAGTAATCATCCGGATGCAATTTGATTCGCTTGCCCGGGATGCAAAACGCACGAGGCACCCAGGTGGGCGCCAAACGCAATACCCCCTGCCCCTCTTTCAAAAGCTTTTCAGATAAGATCATATTTTTCTCCTTTCGGTTATCGGCAGTTTGGATTTCTCTATAATCCTATTGTAGCATGAAAGAAACGCAGGGGGTAGAAATATCCATCACAAAATGGGGAATTTGGATTATTTTTTAACCGTTTATTCGGTTTTCCGCCATTTACTGGGGGGCTTGCCTGTAGCTTTTTTGAACACCTTGGTGAAATAGTTGGTATCGGTATACCCCACACGCTCAGCAACGGCGCAAACGGGCAAAGCGGTTTCAGACAGCAATTCCCTGGCCCGCGCGATGCGGCATTCTTTGACATAATCGGTTACACCCATACCAAACATCTCGTGGGCAAGCAGATACAGGCTGCTTTTGGATAAATTGAACTGTCGGCAAAGTGTTTTGATGTCCAACGCCTCCGCCAAATTATCCTCGATATACTGTTTTAAAAGAACAGAGAGCGGGGTCTCTTTGAATTGGATCAATTTCTTCATGCGCAGATAGGAAACGCACATTTCCACCACATTGCTCATTGCCGCGATTTCCTCTTGTGCGGTGTGGCGCATTTTTTTCAGCTCACACGCCAGCCGTCGGCGCAGCTCCGCTTGCGGAAAGTCAGCAAGCTTTTCACAGATTATTTTCTCATCCCCAGGACAAAGCAGCTGCCCCACCATCATAAAACCGACCGAAATATCGTCATAAAAAATGGGAATGACTGTTTCGGTTAGTCCCATATGACACCGATAGCGATAAATCCCTTTCTTTTGCAGGGCATGCTTCATACCTTGCACATCAGAGGCACGGCACGCTTCACGATGCGCGGGGTCTGTTCTGACAAGCGCGCAAAAGCGGCACATGCTGTCCTTGTAGTTGTGCAACACATGAAAATCCTTGTCATACAGGACGCAGTTGATCTTGGTAACGATATTGATGTCATTGATCAATTCAGAAACCTCTTCCATACGAAAGCCGGGCATATTACACCTCGTTTCTCAAGGTCACCGTGCCGCCCGCCGGAATGCAAACGATCTGCTTTTTATTCTTTTCCACCCACAGATCAGTGGCGGTGGGATTGTAGAAAACCCTTTCATCAGCTGAAATTTGTAGCATCCGCTGCGCCATCATATAGTTGTAAATCTCGATATTGGTAGCGTACCAGATCTTGTCGTTACCCGCGAGCTTTTGCAGAATCTGCTCCATGACCTGCCACTCCTCCTCGGTGCGAAACTCGTGACTGTGGCCCCAGATATAAAACATCGGGTGTGTCCATTCGGAATCCAGATCACGCAAAAATTTATCACATAGCGGTAACGCGTCCTTATGATGGCAAGTGGGATGCCATTCCAGAAAGTTTTCGGGCAAAAGAAAGCTCTTAGTTGACTTTACCGTACGGCTATAAACGATACCGCAGGCGCGCAGAGCCGCAATGGCCTCCTCACTGTAGGAGCCGCTGGGATAGGACATGCCAATGACCGGATAGCCGGCCATGTTTTCCAGTACCCGACGGTCCTCCATTACCTCACTCACAACCGATTGCACCGGCATTCGGGCGGGCCAGCCGTGGTGTACCGTGTGGCAGGAGATCTCGTGTCCCTCGTAGAGCTCCCTCACGGCCGCCAGCTCCTCATCGCTCTTGGCAATATACTTGCCGCCATTGAGGTGGAAGGTTCCCTTGACGCCGTATTTGTTAAACATTTCCACAAGTCGGGCATCGTTGCTGGAGCCATCGTCATAGCTGAAGGTGACAACGCGCTTTTTGCCACCGGGGTAAACATGGTATTGGATCATATCATTTTCCTCCTTATATCGCGCGACCGCTACCTGCCATCAAAATGCGGGAAACCACGCCGTAGCAATGCGAAAACGCAGCTTTGTATTCGGCTTCCGAACGGCGGCGCTCCACTGTCCAGACCCGCTCGGACATCGCCATCAGATTTTCCATCAGCCGCCCCATTTCCTGTTCGTAGGTCATTTCCCAAGAGCAAAGGATAGAGCCCATCACCTGTTCAGTGGGTGCTACGTTGATGGGATGCTCAGTGGCGGCGGAATGCTCCCACCAATGCTGCCAGTTGTACACATCCCACGCGAGAATGTCGCGAAAATCCCAGCGACGTGTGAGGGACGGCACCAGATAGAGGGGCTGCCAGCTTGCATTGATGATCTGAAAGCCCGCCTTCAGCAGCTCAGGGGCAAGCTGATAGTGGCTCTCCCAGGCGATGACCACGGTGCGGCGGTCGATGCGCTCGGAGCCGAGGACCGGGAAGCCCTCCCAGACCATGGGCGTGCGGCCGAGGGAAAGGATGTAATCGGTTACACGCCCCACGTATTCGCTGTAAAGCTCATAAACGTCGGTGATCCCCTTCTCCTTCATATAAGCGCGGGTATCGGCGCAAGTATTCCAGAGCTTGATGGCGGCCTCGTCGCCGCCGATGTGGATATATTGGGAATTGGGAAACAGCTCGCAGACCTCGCGGAACAGCGTCTTAACTCCTTCAAAGGCCCTTTCGTTGCCCGCGTTGATAAGGGAGCGATGATCCACCCTTACACCAAGCTCGGTATAAAGCGCCTCGCCCTCGCTATCCTGACGAATGCCGAACACCTCCGGGTAGTGCTCGTTGAGAATGGCCGCGTGCCCGGGACATTCGATCTCCGGCACAAGCCGCACACCGCGGGCGGCGGCGTAGTCGTTTAGATAGGCGAGCTGCTCCGCGGTATAGGTCTCCCCTGCCTTGTTCAGCTTGGGGAAAGCCGCCGAGGGCAGAGTGTAGCGCTGATCGTCGGCAAAATGCAGATGGAGATAAGTGATCTTATAAAGGAAACAAACGTCCACGAACCGCAGCACCTGCCAAAAGGGGTGCCAGCAACGGGCAAGATCGACCATCAGCGAGCGGTAGGGCTTGTCGGGGCGATCCTCAATGCGCACCTTGGGCACAGTGATGCCCCGTCCGTCTGCTTCGATCAACTGAAGCAGCGAGGCAAAGGCATAGCAAAGCCCCTCGGGAGCCGAGGCATAAACCAAGCATCCATTCTGTGTATCAATGACGTAGGCATCGGGGGCAAGGGCGGCGTCAAAACGGAGTTCGATGCCGCCCGCCGTATCGGTGGCAAGGGCCGCCTCAAAAGCGTGAGCAAAAAAGTCGGCAAGGGTCGCCTGACAGGGGGCGAAATCCTTGTGATCGGTGCAGACTGCGACGGCAAGGGATATATGCTCGTCGCCGAAGGTCTGACAGCTTTTTGGAGTGGGAAGCAAACGGATCATAGCGATCTCCTTGAGTGATTATTTATTTGCCCATTTTTCCATCAACACGCGCATCCACAGGCCGCCCTGCACCGTGCGGTGCTGGAAGCTTACCATGCGGCTGCTGACAGTGTCATACCAGTCGGTCAGCGGCACGCGGGTAGGCATTTCGTCATACGCCTTCCACAACGGCGCGATATAGCTCATGAAATTCTTTTTCGAGGTGGCCATCGAGGCGGTCCAGACCATCCAGTCTGACTTGGTGTAGTCGGTGCGACTGTCCAAGGGCATGCCGTATTCGTTGAAATGGGCACGGTTGGCGGCTACCTCGGCATCCATAAACTTACGGCCGAAAATTTTACTGCCCCAAAGCTTATCCCAAACCATATTGTACTTCATAGAATAAGTACCCGGGCGATCAAAGGCAAGATTGGAGGTGCCGTCCGCATTGAGGGCAGTCTCCCTCCACACCTTGGCCATTTTTCTTGCTTTTCTGCGGTAGGACGCGGCGGCCTTGTCGTTGCCCAACATTTCCTCCAGCACGGCCATCGCTTCAATGCCCATAATGGCCTTCAGGGAAAGGTTGCAGTTGTGGGCAAGATGGCCCGCAAAGTCGTCTGTACAAAGCTGATTTTCCGGATCGGTGCCGTATTTGAGCAAATACTCGCACCACATGCGTAACACGTCCATATGCGCGGCGGCAAAGTCGGCCGAGCCGGTGGCCTTGGCCACGTTGGCTTCCATCACCAGCATATTGCCGCATTCCTCCACCGGCATCTGCTTATTATAATCCAAAACGCCCTCGTTGGCGTAGCGACGCTCGTCCACAATGCGCTTTTTGCCATAGACCTGACCGTTCAAAATAGGATAGCAGCCTACATCGTGAGGGGCAAAGTCGTATTTCATCTGGACCTTCCATTCATCGCTATCAGCATAGCGATAAACAGGGCGCATCATCCCCTTGACCAGCTCGGGATTATAGATCAGGAACAGGGGGATGGAGGGATAGCTCACGTCCACGGTCGCGGCACAGCCGTTGGAGAAGCACTCCTTGGAGATGTAGAGAATTTCACCGTTCTCGTCCAGTACAAGCTTGTGCGCCGCCATTACCTGACGGTAGGCCAGCGACAGGATTTCAGCATATTTTTCACCGCCCGCCTTTTCCGCGTCGGCGTACAGCTTATCCGAAAAATCCTTGCAACGTGCCATCAATGCGTCATATTCTCCGGCGGCCTCGCAAATGGCCTCGGTGATGGTCTGGCCGTCCTTGTTCCAATAGGATTTCAGGTGCCGGCCGAAATACTCAATGCTTTCCACGTCGTCATAGGCAAACAGGTAAAGTCTGCGCTCTCGCTCGGCCATCGGCGCGGTCACAACAATACGGGTCTGCCTTTTGAACTCGTCAGCGGTGGCCTCAACGCCCTCGCCCTTGGCCATCAGATAAAAGTAGCCCCAATCAATGCGTAGGTCATCTCCGCAACGGTTCAAGGGATTTTGAACGGTGTTGCCCATGCGCATACCCTTGACGCGGGCGCACGCCTCACAGGCCTCGGTCATCACCGGGCTGTCGCCCGACTTGTTCAGACAAAGCTCCTCTGTGGCCAGCACCTTGGCACTCACAGTATGCGCGTTGCCGTCAATGCTTTCCCAGGAAAGCGCCATATATGAGACCGGCCGGGTCAGCAAGCGGTAATCGTCGGGCAAAACAGGCGTCGTCAGCGTTACGCTCAGGCGGATCTGACCGTTTTCAAAGATCGCTTTGGTAGAAAGCGCGTCAATTTCCAGAGAAACCTGGCGCATCTTATACAGATCGCGATAATAGCCAAGGAAGGAATATTCCACACCGTCCACCACAACGGTGCCAATAATCGAATTGCTCTTCCCTGTCCAATGCATGGTTTTGGCCACATTCAGTCTGGTATCGGGGGCCCAGATCGAAAAGTAGGGGTCTACGGTAATCAGCGGTACGGCAGGTGCTCTCAATTTCATAACTCGTCTCTCTTTCTGCATTTTTGTCTTGAAAATAGCCGAAATTGCTATCCATCACCATTATACCGCAAAATGAGAAAAAAGCAAGAGGAAATTGCACATAGTTCGCGCATAAAATTGTCTCTTTTCCGTATTATTTTCACAAAGCACTTGTCAAACCACGGTCCATATGATATACTGATACTGCTCAACAATGCGATCCTGAAAAAAGCAGAGCTTTTATGATGAGATAAAGGGGGCTTGATAGAAAAGAAAGTGGAAATGTGGCACCTTTTGCCGGTGCACACGGCATTTTCCGCTTTTCCATCTCCACAACATCAATTAACCCCGTTTCACACCTCAGCAAACGAACAACCATCAAACTCAAAATCAAAGGAGATTTTCATCATGAAAAAATTGTTTTCGCTGCTATTAGCGGCGCTCATGCTTGTGATCTGTATTTCCGCCGTGGGTTGCGGAACCGTGAAATACGACAATCTGAACGGAAAATGGAACCTTGCAACACATCTCAACAACCCTACCCTGAAGGAGTGGAAGGATAACTCCGGCCAGGAGCATTATTTCAGCGCCACCGGCCTGGAGGCCGAGGGGGATGGCTACACTTGGGAATTCAACAAAGAAAGCAACAGCATCACATACGGCCTCGACGGAAATGTCACTACCGTCGTTTACGGGAACACCTCTATCGCCAAGGCGAAAAGCGGAAGTGAGTACTATATCAAAACAAAAAAATACCCCATGATTACTTGGAGCACTGTCGATCACGCCCCCGGCGGAAATGCCTTTATTGTCGGGGATAATGTCATGTGGATGCAATCCATGAACAATGCCGACGGCTCCGCTGGCAAAATAAAATCCGCTATTCTGAGAAAAGCCGATGTGGATATTGTCGACTTCTATTCCGGTATCGTGGCATATGACACCGACACAGTCTTTAAGGTGGGCAGCCTTGACAGTCTGCTTGGCAATTACAATATCACGCTTTCAAGCTACCCCATTGATGAAGCAAAAAACGCGTGGAGCCTGCAAAAGAACGGTGAGGAGATCACGATGAGCCATCTGGGTTTCAACTACCGCTTGGAAAAGGCCTACATGACAATCACCGGAAGCTGGTGTCTCGCTCTTGATTTTGTAGGCACCGCCAATGGGCAAACGGCCACCCTGTACGTGTACGAGACATCCAGTGACCACATCACCTTTGTTACAAAACTGGGCGGTAACGGCAACGACATGGTTTTCCTTGTAGAAAAGACCGCTTGATCCAATAGGACACTTGGGGCTGATTCATGAGCGCCGAACCCAAAACACACGAAACAGCATAGAAAAGAGATCCCCCTGCCGCATGCGGCAGGGGGATCTCTTTGGTGGAGCATTCGGAGTTATATCCGAACCGATGTAACCTTCGCTTCTTACTTCTTCACTATTACCTCTTATCTCAAAATTCTCAGGAACGCTCCCAGTGAAAAGTGAAGAGTGAAGAGGTAATAAGTAAAAATTCTCGGAAGCTATGCTCCCGAGAATGTTTGGTGGGCCATCAAGGGCTCGAACCTTGGACCAACCGGTTATGAGCCGGTGGCTCTGACCAACTGAGCTAATGGCCCGCATACCTGTTTATTATATCGGTAAAAACTGTTTTTGTCAAGTACTTTTTCACACTTCCCCGCCGCTTTTTTACCTTGCCGAAAAAGGGCGAAGTATTTCTGCGCTTTCATCGCCTGTATGTGCGCTTTTTTGCGCATCCCGCGGATTATACTGTTAGAAAAGGAGGTGTGATCATGAAAAAACTGTACATCGTCATATTGGCATTGCTTGTGTCCTTGCCCCTTTGGACAAGCTGCGCCCCCGCGCCGGAAAAGGAGATGACTCCGTCCGCATCCGAAACCGAGAATTCATACCGGGAGCAAATCGCGATTCTGGAGGCGCAGCTTGCCAAGCAAAAGGAGGAAAAATTCATCAGCGATATCGCCTACAAGGCCAAAATCGCCGAGTTAGAGGGAAAGCTGGCGCTGCTTGCGCCGGATACCGAAAGCGGCGCCGGGCAGGATAGCGTCGGCGATAAGCTGATCTTTACCTATCGGCTGGAAAACGGCAAGGCTATTCTGACCGGCTACGAGGGCTCCTCAACCCTTGTCACCGTACCAAGCACTTTAGACGGTTATCCTGTCGTTGCCATTGGGGAGCGTGCCTTTGAGGGCAAAAACATTGCCGCCATCACTTTGCCGCAGGGACTGGAGGCAGTGGGATGGTTTGCCTTTTACGGTTGTGAACGTCTGATCGACGTAAGCATTCCCACCAGTGTTACCTCGATTGGCTATGCGGTGTTTGACGGTTGCCCCCATGTCTGTGTGGTTTGTGAGGCCGACTCTTATGCCGCGCGCTATGCGAAAAGTTACGGATTACCCTGTGTGATCACATAAAAAGGATGCCGCTGAGCGTCAGCGGCATCCTTTTTTGCTATAAAATTCGGTAAACCTCTACACAAAACGCAAAAAATATGTTATACTATAATCAATATGCGAACAAGTATGCGGAAAGGAGGTCACCCTATGCCTGTCCCCCCAAAAAAGGCAAGTCCGGAGAAAAAGACTGCCTCTAAGAAAAGGCTATCCGACAAGCAAAAAAAGGCTTTGCGGATTCTGACTTATATTGGCGTGATCCTTCTGCTGCTGATCCCCACTTATTTTGCTATCGGCTCCTATATCATGGTAAAGAATGCCCCTGTGGAAAACACCGACACCTATTACACATCTATGGAGCTGATCGGCCCCAACGGCACCGCATTAGCCGTATCCCCTGCCTCACAAGAAAGCATGAACCCGGAAGAAGGCAAAATTTTTGATAGCTTTCGAAAAATGCTGGAAAATGTGATTTACACCACCGGTGTTCCGGAAAATCATACCGGCAAATATCAGGTGCGGTTTCAAACCAACATCGGTGAGGAGCACTATACTTTCTATTTTTCAACCGAAAAAAGCACGGCATATATCACAAAAAACGATAACACTACTTGGTTGACCGAGGATGCGAGCGTCGAATATTTCCTCAACAGTCCCTATGCCTATGAGCTCTATGAGCAATCCACCCCCCCTGTACTGACCACTGCCGCCACCGATGTGATTATTCCCACGCAGCTTTCCTGGTCCTATCAGACCAAAGACGGCACCTTTGCTAATCTGGCACAATTTTCTGTGACTGATCAAGTTTTGACCTATCCGATCGCAAACGATATTGTGTTTTATTTTACCAGACAGCCCTCCAGCTGCCATTTGACCATTTGGGATAACGGTTCGGTTCTGGTAGATCAAGACGGTGTTGACGGCATTTCCCTGACACAGCTGACACAAGGCAAGCTGTTGGATTTTGAAATCGAGGCCTTTTACGGTCAAACCTCTGCCAACAAATACTACGGCCGCGCCGTTTACAGCTTTCGCATGAGCGTGGTAGAGGCTGCCAGCTTCTTTATGAACGGCATTGCGGCCGAAGCAAGCACCACGCATCAGGAAATCTACGGTAACTATCAGATGCTTTGCTGCCTAAATGTGCGAAACGAGCAAAATCTGGTCATTACCGCTACCCCCGCTTTAAAAAGCAACCCCATTGTTTTCAGACGGGGCGATAAGGTCTATGCCGCTATTCCTGCCGATACGGTGGGAGAACGTTCTTTGACGGTAACCTATGGCACCATCAGCAGTACCTTTAAGCTGAACATTGCCGAAAAAGCAGACGCCACCGATCACGAATATGCTGACGGTGCCTTGCGCGGCGATTTTGAGCTTGCGCTGAACGGTGGCTGGTTAGACACTCATATCGCAAGCAAAGGTGCCACGGCAGATAGCGATACCGCATTCAAATTCACGCCAGGCGGCGCGTTTGGTGTCATAGCCGACAACGCTCTTCCCTCTATTCACTTTGGCGACCGTTTGACCATAACCGATAACAATGAAGTGACCGACCGCGAGCTCCCCTTCGAGCTCTATCAAATCTCCGGCACCGTCAGGGCCTTAGCGGCCGGCACGGTATTGGAAACCGGTGAAAATGATATTTTGGGCAGATATATCATCATTGACCACGGTTGCGGTCTTTACACCTGGTACTGCGCGCTTGGCGATATTCGTGTAAATCTGATCAAAGGGCATGTTGTCGGAAAAGGCGACGCCTTGGGCCTTGCCGGCCGCACCGGCCTTGGTTTTTCTGACAGTGACGGTGTCCTGTTGATGGCAACCTGGGGCAAGCAAGCCATCAATCCACAATATCTGCGTGAAACACCCTTTGACATCTCTTAAAAGCAAAGGAGCGGAGAATTTCTCCGCTCTTTTGCTTTTAAGAAGATTTGATCATGTTTAAAACTCTGTTACAACCATCACAGAACAGCAAAAAGAAGGCACCGTATAACGCAGCAAGCCAGACTGATACGTAAACGCCACTTCTTCCCCGCTGGGCGCAAGATAGACACGCCTTGGCTTTCGGTCGGTTTTAAGTGTACAAGCGGTATCCAGCACGGTAGGCAAATCCTCGATCACCTCTACCCCGTTGCCACGGCACTTCGGTATGCTATAAACCAAATGATGGACCAAACGGCTGCCTTGCTCTGTTTGCTGGCACATTAGGGTAGTCACGCCACAGGAAGGTAGTGTTGTGCACATGGTTTTGCTATTACCCAACAGCATATCCACGCATTTTTCCACCATCGCACGCAGATGAATGGCGCCCACCTTGGCATATTCGGTAAAGATTTCCCAACCAATATACGCAAATTGCTTTGAAACAACAGCACCAACGGCAGTTTTTTCTCTGTCATAGGGGGTATGGCGATGTGAGCAGAAGCGCTCCGCTGAACGGTTGAAATAGGGGTCTACACGTTGGGCGATCACCTCGCCGGCAAAATCAGCAGCAGGCGTTACATGATAATTGGTGGAGTACATGACATAAGAGGTCATGCCGTTAGGAGATAGCGCAAACGTTGGGCGCAAATAGGCCGGGGTATAGTCCCCTACCCCGTCAAACGCAAGGCCCATATCAAGGGCAAAGTTCCCTTCCGCATTGGTTCCGGACTTGCCGGTACATAGGATTTTTCCACCGCTTTTCAAATATTGCTGTATTTTTTCAGCAAGCGCGCCATCAAGCAAAATATCATCCGGCAACAAAAGCAATTTGTAGTCGGTAAAATCCGCCTCTTCGTCAATGATATTATAAAGGTAATGTCCTTCCAGCATCATGCGATTAGCGCCTACCAAGCCGTTCTCCTTGTGACGGATGCAACGCTCGGTTGTAAGAATACCTATATCAGCCACAGCCGTTGCATCCGCAAGCCAGGGCTCACGTGCCTCAACCTCCCGATAGGCTTGACCGATCAGACGATAGGTAGCGAGGTCCATTTCACCGTCAGGATGGAGCTGATCCCCCACCGAACAGCGGGCGCCGCAGGCATTGGCCAAGGCCGCCTCGTAACGAAGCGCGTTGGGATGCTTGAAGCCACCAAACTCGCCCCAGCTCTTGTGGAATTTGCCCGTCATGCCCAGGAACTCTTTACCCAAAGTACGGGCATAAGCGGCAGAGAGCGGAAAATGGTCATATCCCCAACCGCCGGTAGGCAAAGACTCCAGCTCCAGGTGGCGATTGTTCCATTTCATCACGTCACGCCCCTGAAAGATAGCGCCGCCATCATTGTGAATGATGGGCAACTCGGGATCGTATTTTTTCACCACGTTCGCGATGGTTTCCACATAGTTCTGATAGACAATGGCGCTGTATTTTTGAGCATCAGCCTCCTGTTGCGGATCCAGCCCCAAGCGGCGCATACCGTCAAGGCAGTATTGGCAATAGCACTTTCCTGTAGTAACAATATCCAGAAAAAGGCCGTCAAAACGCCCCCCATACAGCCGCATCACCTCATCCACCTCCGCCGCCAGCTGCTTGAGATAGGGTGTGCCAAAGCAAAGCCGCTTATAGCCAGGCTCCAAAAAGCTACCGCGGCTACCGTCCTTTTTCACGCGAACGCAATCGGTGTGTGCCATGGCATATTTTTGATCAAAGCCCGCGGAAATATAGACCTCGGTGCGAATGCCCGCCTCCTTACAGGCCAAGAGTTGAGCATCCAACAAATCAAAATTCAAATGCGGGTGCATTTGATTAACCTTGGTGGGATGATAGGCCCAACCGTGATGGCATTTGGAAAATACCGTTACCGAATTGACATTGCCCTCTTTTAACGCGGCGATAAACTGCTCTTTGGAAAAGCGGCTACCGATTTTTTGAATCGCCTCAGACGTATGAAAATCCAGATGGATCTGGCGGTATGGCAACATAAAAAAGCCCTCCGTATATGTGTTTTTCTTCAGTATAACATGATTTTCCCTTCTTTTACATGGATTTTTGAAAACAAAATATGGAGATTTACAAAAAAGCATACGCATGACTGAGACAATCCCCTTAGCGCAACCTTGAAAACTTTGTTTTTCAAGTCTTGACACTAAGGGGATTCATCCCTATATCAGTGCGTATGCTCTGTAATCTTTTATTCGATCTCCGCCGCTCCGGTCTTTTCGACATGAACGTTGTGGTAGCAGGACATACCCGTACCGGCAGGGATCAATTTACCGATGATGACATTTTCCTTCAGGCCAAGCAGATGGTCGATCTTACCCTTGATCGCAGCCTCGGTCAGCACCTTGGTGGTCTCCTGGAAGGAGGCGGCGGAGAGGAAGGATTCGGTCTGCAACGCGGCCTTGGTAATGCCCATCAGCAAACGCTTTGCGGAAGCCTCACGCAGATTTTCACCTGCGGCAATGCGCTCTTTGATGGCATTGTTCACTTCCTCAAAGTCAAGCACATCCATCACGGTACCAATCAGCAGATCGGTGTCGCCGGGATCCTCTACATAGACCTTGCGTGTCATCTGACGGGCAATGATCTCGATATGCTTGTCGTTTACGCTAACACCCTGAGAGCGGTAAGCGTGCTGGATCTCTTCCAGAATATACTCATAGACCTTGTTCAAACCGCTAATGCGCATGATGTCGGCGGGTGCCTTGCTGCCTTCGGTCAAAACCTGACCTCTTTCTACATGATCACCCTCGCGAACCACGATCTGCATACCGTAAGGAACGGTATACTTGTGCATTTCACCGGTTTCATCATCAACAACGCTGACCTCGTGAACCAGAACGTTATCGCCATGGGCAACACTGAGAACCTTACCAGTCTGTTCACAGATAAGAGCGGACTTCTTGGGGGCTCTGGCCTCAAAGAGCTCTTCAACACGGGGCAGACCCTGGGTAATATCGGCACCCGCGACACCGCCCGAGTGGAAGGTACGCATCGTCAACTGGGTACCGGGCTCACCGATAGACTGCGCGGCAATGATACCAACCGCTTCGCCAACACTAACAGGCTTGCCGGAAGAGGCAAGGTCAGCACCGTAGCAGTGCGCGCAAATGCCTTGGCGCGCATGGCACTTGAGCAGCGTGCGGATCTCAACTTCTTTGATACCGGCAGCTTCAATGGCCTTGTAATGCTCCTCGGTGATCATGGTGTCAGCGGGGACAATCTCGTTGCCCTGCGCATCCACAACAGGACCGAAAGAGTAACGGCCTATGATACGTTCGGCAAGGCTTTCCAAAGGCGATCCGGGAGTTTGGGGATTGCTGATTTCACGAACCACCTGACCCTCGGTTGCGTCACAACACTCCTCGCGTACAATAACCTCCTGAGAAACGTCAACCAAACGTCTGGTCAAGTAACCGGAGTCGGCGGTACGAAGAGCGGTATCCGACAAGGACTTACGGGAGGATCTGGAGCCCATGAAGTACTCCAAGATTTTCATGCCTTCACGGAAGTTGGATTTGATCGGAATTTCCATCGTCTTACCGTTGGTAGCGAACATGGAACCGCGCATTGCGGCAAGCTGTCTCATCTGCTTGGTAGAACCACGGGCACCCGAATCAGCCATGATCTTGATAGGATTGAGATCGTGGAAGCAAGCCATCATCTTCGCGGTCACTTCATCAGTGGTGCTTGCCCAGATCTTGATCACGCTGTTATAGCGCTCCTCGTCGGTAAGCAGACCTTTTTTGAAATAGTTGTTAATGCTATCCACACGTGCCTGCGCGTCATCAATGATCGATTTCTTTTCGGGAGGAATGGTCATATCGTACACAGAGATCGAGAAGGATGCTCTGGTAGAATACTGATAGCCCATCTCCTTGATGTTATCCAGCATTTCCGAGCACTCGGCGGCGCTGTGATACTTGATGCAGCTGTCAATGAGCATACCAAGGATCTTTTTCACGTTACCCTTGTTCTTCTTCAGGAACGCGGTGTCAATTTCCATCTTCAGCGCGTTTTCGGGCTTGCTTCTATCCACAAAGCCCAGATCCTGCGGGATATTCTGGTTGAAAAGAAGACAACCGAGCGAGGTCTCTACCATACCGGTCACAGTCTGACCGTTGATCTCTTTGGAAAGACGGATCTTAACGGGCGCGTGCAAGCCAAGCGTACCGTTGACATAAGCCATATTTGCCTCGTTCATATCACGGAAGCACATGCCCTCGCCGGGCTCGCCGGGCTTTTCCATCAAGAGATAGTAGGTACCAAGGATCATATCCTGGGTAGGAACCGCCACGGCACGGCCGTCAGCGGGTTTGAGCAGGTTATTTGCGGACAGCATCAGGAAACGTGCCTCCGCTTGCGCCTCTGCGGAAAGCGGTACGTGCACAGGCATCTGGTCACCGTCAAAGTCGGCGTTAAACGCGGAGCATACCAGAGGATGCAATTTGATTGCACGACCCTCAACCAGCACCGGCTCGAACGCCTGAATAGACAGACGGTGCAAGGTAGGCGCACGGTTGAGCAATACAGGATGCTCCTTGATCACGTTTTCAAGCGCATCCCAAACCTCGGGATGCTGATAAGCGCGCTCGATCTTTTTCTGTGCTTCCTTAATATTGGTAGCCTTCATCATTTCGGTCAATCTCTTGACAACGAAGGGCTTAAAGAGCTCCAGTGCCATCTCACGGGGCAAACCGCACTGATAGATCTTCAAATTAGGACCGACTACAATAACCGAACGGCCGGAATAGTCAACACGCTTACCCAGCAGGTTCTGACGGAAGCGGCCTTGCTTACCGCGCAGCATCTCGGAAAGAGACTTGAGCTGACGGTTAGAGGGGCCTGTCACAGGTTTACCGTGACGACCGTTATCGATCAAAGCGTCCACAGCCTCCTGCAACATACGCTTCTCGTTACGAACCACGATCTCCGGCGTGTGGATCTCCATGAGCTTCTTCAAGCGATTGTTACGAACGATAACACGACGATACAGTTCGTTCAAGTCGCAAGAAGCAAAGCGGCCGCCGTCCAGCTGGGTCATCGGACGAATGTCGGGGGGCAGAACAGGCAGCACATCAAGAATCATCCAATCCAAGCGGTTACCGGATTTGCGGAAAGCTTCCACAACCTCCAAGCGCTTGATGATACGCCCCTTCTTTTGACCGGAAGAGATCTGCAACTCTGCCTTGAGCTGTTTGGAGAGCTCTTCAATATCAATAGAAGCCAGCAGCTCTTTGATTGCCTCAGCGCCCATACCGACCCGGAACTCATTGCCGTACATCTCGCGGTA
The DNA here is from genome assembly GCA_015065215.1 of Oscillospiraceae bacterium. Lineage (GTDB taxonomy): Bacteria > Bacillota > Clostridia > Oscillospirales > CAG-272 > Firm-07. The sequence continues at coordinate 16,455 of SVQT01000036.1, forward strand.
TTCCGCATAAGCGGCCTCGCTGAGTACAGTGCCCTTCTTCAAAGGGGTAATACCGGGATCCAACACCACATTCTCTGCGAAATAAAGAACCTTTTCGAGCTGCTTGGGGGAGATTTCATCCAGCACCAACGCCATCCGGGAAGGGATGGCCTTAAAATACCAAATGTGGGAAACAGGGCAAGCAAGCTCAATGTGACCCATGCGCTCACGACGCACCTTTTTGGTCGTAATCTCTACACCGCATTTGTCACATTTGTGAACACGGTCTTTGGAAAGGCTGCTCACATGAGAGTTCTTGTACTTACCACACATGCAGGCGCCATCTTTGGTCGGGCCAAAGATGCGCTCACAGAAAAGGCCGCCGGTTTCCGCCTTGAGAGAACGGTAATTGATGGTCTCGGCTTTAGTCACTTCGCCGTAAGACCATTCTCTAATCATATCCGGAGATGCCAGACCGATTTTAATCGAAGCGAATTCATTATTTGCCATTTGTCCTTCTCTCCTCCTTACATATTATCATCATCATCGTAGGAATCGTTGAAATCTTCTTCGGGAAGAATGATCTCACCGTCTTCATCTTCAATGGTCATACCGCGCAGATCGCTCTCCTGCAATTCAGTCTGCTCCAGCGCGGCTTCAATAGCGGCAACATCGGCACGGTTGGCAAACGCGGAATTGACATCTTCCTCATTGCAAAGAGTAGACAGCTTGATCTCCTCGCCGCTTTGATCCAACACACGAACATCCAAGGCCAAGGCCTGCAATTCCTTCACAAGAACCTTGAAGGATTCGGGCACACCGGGCTTTGGAATATTCTGACCCTTGATGATCGCCTCATAAGCACGGCGGCGGCCATTGATGTCGTCAGACTTAACAGTCAAAATCTCTTGTAGCGTATAAGCCGCGCCGTATGCCTCCAGCGCCCATACCTCCATCTCACCGAAACGCTGGCCGCCGAACTGGGCTTTACCGCCGAGAGGCTGCTGAGTGATCAGAGAGTAAGGACCGTTCGCGCGGGCATGGATCTTGTCGTCTACCAGGTGATGGAGCTTGAGGTAGTACATGATGCCAACCGTTACGGGGTTATCAAAAGGATCGCCGGTACGGCCGTCGTACAGGGTGGTCTTGCCGTCAATGACCTTCACCTTGTTTTCCGCGATCAGCTGTGCCATCTTTTCTTTATCGGCGCGGGTCTGGTCGTCCACACGAACATACTCTGTCTTGCCCTCGGCATCCACTTCCTCAAAGAAGAGCTCCTTGCCGTCTACGTTTTCGCCGGAACGGATCTCACGAGCCATGCCGACCATACGCATGCATTCCATAATGTCCTTCTCGTTGGCGCCGTCAAACACAGGGGTCATGATCTTCCAACCAAGCTTTTTAGCGGCAAGACCAAGGTGAACCTCCAGCACCTGACCGATATTCATACGCGAAGGCACGCCCAGGGGATTCAATACAATATCCAAGGGTGTACCGTCAGGCAGGAAAGGCATGTCCTCTGGGGGCAAAATGCGGGATACAACGCCCTTATTACCGTGGCGACCTGCCATTTTATCGCCTACAGAGATCTTACGCTTTTGCGCGATATAGACACGAACCTGCTTATTGACACCCGCAGGCAGCTCATCGCCATTCTCGTGAGAAAAGACCTTAACATCTACCACAATACCGGCTTCACCGTGGGGCAGACGGAGCGAGGTGTCACGCACTTCTCTCGCCTTTTCGCCAAAGATCGCGCGGAGCAATCGCTCTTCGGCGGTCAGCTCGGTTTCACCCTTCGGGGTGATCTTGCCAACCAGAATATCACCGGCACGCACCTCGGTACCCTTCTTGACGATACCTTCCGCGTTAAGATCCTTCAAGGCCTCTTCGCCCACATTGGGGATCTCACGGGTGATTTCTTCCTCACCCAGCTTGGTGTCACGGGCGTCATGCGTATATTCCTCGATATGCAAGGAAGTATATACATCGTCACGCACCAGACGCTCGTTAAGCAAAACGGCGTCCTCGTAGTTATAACCCTCCCAGGTCATGAAGCCGATCAAGGCATTCTTACCCAGAGAGATTTCGCCGTTGGCGGTTGCGGGACCGTCGGCGATAACCCGTCCCTCCTCTACAAGGTCACCCTTAGAGACGGTGGGACGCTGATTGTAGCAAGTACCTTGGTTGGTACGCTTAAATTTGATAAGCTCATAAACATCACGCTCGCCGTTATCACGAACGACAATGATCTTATCGGCATCTACATATTCCACAACACCGGCATGCTTTGCGGTAATCACAACGCCGGAATCTACAGCGGCCTTGTATTCCATACCGGTACCGACGATGGGAGAATCGGTTACCATCAACGGAACGGCCTGCTTTTGCATGTTAGAGCCCATCAGCGCGCGGGAGTTGTCATCGTTTTCCAGGAAGGGGATCATAGCGGTTGCCACAGAAACCACCATCTTGGGGGAAACGTCCATATAGTCAACCTTATCCGCCTCAACCTCGCGGATCTCGTTTTTATCACGGACATTGACGACTTTGTTGACAAAACTACCGTCATCTGCCAAAAGCTCGTTGGCCTGCGCAATGATGTAACGATCCTCTACATCGGCAGTCATGTACTCAACCTGATCGGTCACAACATGCCTGATGTTACCGTTACCGTCATCAATATGCTCAACCTTGCGGTAAGGCGCTTCAATAAAGCCGTAATCGCTGATGCGGGCATAGGTGGTCAGATACGAGATCAGACCGATGTTAGGACCTTCGGGCGTCTCGATCGGGCACATACGGCCGTAATGCGTGTAGTGAACGTCACGAACATCGAAGGACGCGCGGTCACGGGACAAACCGCCGGGGCCCAGTGCCGACAAACGGCGCTTGTGCGTAAGCTCAGCCAAGGGGTTGTTCTGATCCATGAACTGAGAGAGCTGAGAAGAGCCGAAGAACTCACGGATGCCGGTGGCAACGGGACGGGTGTTGATCAGCATCTGGGGAGAGAGCTTATCCATATCCTGCGCCGCCATACGGTCGGTGATGGTTTTATTCATGCGAGTGAAGCCGATGCGAAGTTGATTTTGAAGCTGCTCGCCAACACTACGGATACGGCGGTTGCCCAAGTGGTCAATATCGTCATACTGACCGATCCCCTCATCGTGCATGAGGCACAGCATATAGTTGATCGACGCGAAAATATCGTCCTTGGTAATGTGCTTAGGGGCAAGCTCAGCAATGCGGGTGCGAGCCATCGTTTTGACGGCATCCACATCTCCCTCAGCAGCCTCGATAATCTCCAAAAGCACCGCGGTACGAACTTTTTCGTTAATGCCGCAATCCTTCAAGTCATAGCCCAAGAGGCAGACAGGATCAATGGTATTATTCGAGAACACCTTGACCTGATCACCGTTCTCCAACGCGATCACGACCTCGTTGATGCCGGCATTCTCAATGGCAAGCGCATCCTCTTTGGACAGGAGCTTTCCTGCTTCAAAAACGACCTCGCCGGTAAAAGGACTAACGGCGGGAGCCGCCAATTTTCTGCCAACGACACGGCCGGACAGCGCCACCTTTTTGTCGAACTTATAACGGCCTACGGGAGCGATGTCGTAGCGGCGATTGTCAAAAAGGATGTCAGAGAGCAATCTCTGGGCGGCATCCACTACGGCAGGATCGCCGGGACGAAGCTTTTTATAGATCTCCTTGAGCGCTTCCTGACCCACCGAAGTGCGGTTGCGCTCCGCAATGCCCTCCGACTCGTCTTTTTCAAAGGTTGCGCGCAGACGCTCTTCTTCACCGAAGATGGCGCACACATCCTCACGGGTCTCAATCTCGGGGCGATCGCCCAAAGCGCCCAAAGCGCGGATCAGCATAGTAATCGGCAGCTTGCGGTTTTTATCAATGCGAACAAAGATCACGCCATTGTTATCGGTCTCATACTCCAACCACGCGCCACGGTAAGGGATGATCTGCGCGGTGTAATTGCGCTTGCCCATCTTGTCGATCTCGGAAGCGTAATACATACCGGGAGAACGAATGATCTGCGAAACGATAACACGCTCGGCACCGTTGATGACAAAAGTGCCGGTTTCGGTCATCAGCGGAATTTCACCCATGAAGATGTCAGAGTTCTGCACTTCACCGGTTTGCTTGTTGGTGAGGCGCACCTTGACACGCAAAGGGGCGGCGTAGTTGACATCACGCTCTTTGCACTCCTCGACGGTGTACTTCGGCTTCTGATCGATCGAGTAAGACAAAAACTCGATAGACAAATTACCGGACAAATCGGTAATCGGAGACACGTCGCGCAAGACTTCTCCCAGTCCCTCGTTGAGGAACCAATCAAAGGACTTGGTCTGGATCTCAACCAAATTGGGCAGATCCAACGTGTAACGCGATTTTGAAAAACTCATTCTTTTGTTTTGTCCGAGTTTTTGCTCTTTGACGTTGACCATGTATTCTATCACTCCATTCAATGATGTGTCCCGTCGCCCGTCGACGCAGGGACCGTGGAAAACAACTGATACACGTATATAAATATATCAGTACAAAGTCTTGCAAACAAGCATAAAAAGCGCATAGTTTGCAATTATAATGCAGTTTAATATTATAGCAAAGAGTTTGTCACTTGTCAACCCCTTTTTCTCACTTTTTTTATTTTTTTGCGGCAAAAAGAAAAAATATTTTGATTTTTTTCAAAAAAACACTTGCTTTTTGCAAAAAGATATGCTACAATACATGTCTGTATGGATGAATCGATAGCGCACCCTCTCAGGCGCCGTCGCAAACCAAAAATTTTAAGGGAGGTAAATGATATGCCGAATATCAAAAGTGCAAAAAAGCGCGTCAAGGTTACCGCTGCGAAAACAATGCAGAACAAAATGTTCCGCACCCAGCTCAAAACCGAGATGAAAAAGTACGAAGCAGCTGTTGCCGCCGGTGACACCGCTCTTGCTCAGGAGACCTATAAGGCTGCTGTCAAAAAGTTGGACATGGCTGTTTCCCGCAACATCATGCACAAGAACGCTGCCGCTCGCAAAAAGAGCCAGTTCACCAAGAAGCTCAACGCTATGGGCTAACACCCATCACACAAATATGGCGCATCCTTTTAACCCGAAGGATGCGCCGTTTTTGTTTTCTTCCCCGGCATAACCGCCGCATATCTTTGTTGCTCCGCGCAAGCGACTTTTGCGAGGGCCAATTCCCTGCTTTTACACAATTGACAGAACGCCCTCAAAATGCTATAATCAATCCAAGAGGTGATTTTATGTACTATCGCAGCATTACCGAGCTGGTGGGGGGCACCCCTCTTTTTGAGCCGGTTCGTTTCAATCGGGAAAACAACCCGAATGCCAAGGTGCTTCTTAAATTGGAATATCTCAACCCCGCCGGGTCTGCCAAGGACCGTGTCGCGCTCTCTATGATTTTGGATGCCGAGATCAAGGGACAGCTGAAAAGCGGCGCCACTATCATCGAGCCAACCAGCGGGAACACCGGCATCGGTCTTGCCGCGATCGGCGTCCCTCGCGGTTATCGGGTCATTCTGACAATGCCGGACACCATGAGTGTAGAGCGCCGCAAGCTGCTTTCCGCTTACGGTGCCGAGAGATCGGAAG
>SVQT01000082.1 GCA_015065215.1 Oscillospiraceae bacterium
GCCGTGATCGCCCACACCGTAGACCTTGAGCATACAGCCGATCCCCTGCTCCTTGCATTGCATGGGAATATCCCAGAGCATATCCGGCTCGATGGCGGCGTTATACCAGTAGGGCTCGCGGTAGCAAAGCAGCTCAGCGCCGGCTCTGCCCCGCCACACGTAGGCGTGGCGGTCATCGGCGTTGCCGCGGCAATGGTAATAATATTTGACACCGCCGGCGGCACAGATCTCTGGCACCGACACGTTATGGCCAAAGGTATCCGGCTCAAAATCCAACGTCAAGCTCTCCGGGGGGATCTCCAGCAGCCGGGAGAGATATTGCTTGGTATACAGGATATGCCTTGCCAGCGATTCGCCCGAGGGCATATTTTTATCCGGCTCCACCCAGGTGGAGGCGGAAACCTCCCATCTGCCCTCTCTCACACGCTCCCTGATCTCGGGGAGCATGGCGGGGGCGTATTTTTCGATGATCTCGTAGGTAGAGGCCTGGGATTGGGCAAAGGTCAGTGTGGGGTACTCCTTCATCAAATTCAGCACGGTGCGAAAGGTATCCACCGTAACCGCGACCGTTTCCTGAAAGCCCCACATCCAGTTCATATCAATATGGGCGTGCGCCACGCAATGAACGCGGTATTGCTTGGCGTCCGCTTGCAGGGGCAGCAGCTGCCGCTCGGTCTCAAGAGCGGCGCTTTTGGTGATCACGCCGTCAGCATCCGCCGCGGCCTTTAGCGCTTGCAATGCCGCCTCGATCACAGCATCGTGCTTACCGTCCAGCGCCAGTGACAGATTACAGGCATAGCGCAGCTCGGCCAAAATACGGTCGGCAAAGGGCGAGCTTTTTTGATGCGCCTGCAAGGCCTCCAAAATTTCATAAGAGATCATAGTTCCCCTCCTTGACAGATTTGATATTGATTTCATTATAGCACGCTGCCCCTTATGCCGCAACCGCTATTTTGATAAATTTTGATGGTATTGTGATATTGTGATGCCGCGCCTCGCAGGAAGGTTGGTCGGGGATCGCAGAAAGGCGCCCCTCCTACAGAGAGGGTACGCAGAGGGTAAGTTTGGAGGTTTGCGCCGCAAATAGAGGCGTTCAAGTGACAAGTCAGGCTTGAACTGCTTGCCATATGGCAAGCTGGCGCGTATCGTATTTTAAAAAAACGAGACAAAAACTTTCGTCAGGGGCACGACAAATTTCTTTTTTTTGAAAGGTTTTGGGGAACAGGTGTGAATTTGCTTTTGCCTGGCAAAAGCAAAGAGCGGGAGAGCCCCTTTCCTCAAAAGGGGGTCTCCCGCTCTTTGCTATTTCTGATCAAACCGAATGCACGCCGAGCGCTTTGTCGGCGGCGGCAGCGTCAATGCCGTATTTCTTGGCCTTACGCTCCTCAAAGAACTTGACGGCAACCTGCTCAAAGAGCGCGTAGGAAAGCACATCCTCCTCCTGCTCGATATAGCCGGCGATCTTGGCGCGCAGCGCCTCCAGCTCAGGGGAAAGCATATCGGCGGGGCGGCAGGTGATCGGCTCCTCGTCGCCGATGATCTTTTTGGTAAACGCGGGGTCAATGGGCATGGGGGTTTTGCCGTACTCGCCACGGACAATGCCCTTGAACTCCTTGGTGACCATCTTGTAGCGCTCGCCGCTGATCACATTCAGCACCGCCTGGGTACCGACGATCTGGGAGGAGGGGGTCACAAGGGGCGGATAGCCCACGTCGGCACGCACGCGGGGCACCTCGGCCAGCACCTCGGGCAAGAGATCAGACTTCCCTGCTTCGGCCAGCTGGCTCATCAGATTGGAAAGCATACCGCCGGGCACCTGATACAAGAGCGCGTTCACGTCCACCTTCAACGCCTTGGGGTTGAGCTGTCCGCTGGCCAGATATTTCTCACGCAAGGGGGCAAAATAGCGGGTAATCTCATCCAAAGCCGACAGCGAGATACCGGTATCCCGCTCAGTGCCCATCAGGGTGGCGACCAGTGGCTCTGTGGGAGGCTGAGAGGTGCCCATGGACAGCGGTGAGATGGCGGTATCCACCACGTCCACGCCTGCCTCAATAGCCTTGAGCAGTGTCATGGAAGCAAGGCCGGCGGTGGCGTGCGTGTGCAGCTGCACCGGCAGCTTGGTGGATGCCTTCAGGGTCCTCACCAAATCATATGCCTCGTAGGGCTTGAGAAGGCCGGCCATATCCTTGATGCAGATCGAGTCGGCGCCCATCTCCTCCAATTGCTTGGCGTAGGCGGCGTAATAATCTAAGGTATAGCAGGGGCCGGTGGTATAGGAGAAGGCCGCCTGCACATGTCCGCCCTCGCGTCTGGTGGCCTCGATGGCGGTTTTCAAGTTGCGGGGGTCGTTGAGCGCATCGAAAATACGGATGATGTCAATGCCGTTGGCAATCGACTTTTGCACAAAATACGCCACAACGTCATCCGAGTAATGGCGGTAGCCCAAAATGTTCTGACCGCGGAAGAGCATTTGCAGCTTGGTATTTTTGACCTTGTCACGGATTTTGCGCAGACGGTCCCAAGGGTCCTCATGCAAAAAGCGCAAACAGGAATCAAAGGTGGCGCCGCCCCAGGCCTCGAGAGAATGGTAGCCGATGGCATCCATTTTTTCCAGAATGGGGAGCATCTCCTCGGTGGTCATACGGGTTGCGATCAGTGACTGATGCGAGTCACGCAGAACGGTTTCTGTAATTTTGACTTTAGACATAGTTTCACCTCATTCAAATTACCACGCCCAGGACAGGAAGACACCTGCGGCGACAGCGGAGCCGATCACGCCGGCTACATTGGGGCCCATGGCGTGCATGAGCAGGAAGTTGGAAGGATCCTCCTCCTGCCCCACCTTTTGCGCCACACGCGCGGCCATCGGTACAGCGGAAACACCGGCAGAGCCGATCAGAGGATTGATCTTGCCCTTGGTGATAAAGCACATGAGCTTGGCGGTCAGCAGGCCGCCGACGGTAGAGACGCAGAAGGCGGCAAGGCCGCAGCCCACGATGGCAAGCGTCTGCCCCTTGAGGAAGTTGGTCGCGGTCGCGGTCGCGCCCACCGAAAGGCCCAGCAAAATGGTGACAATATTGATCAGCTCGTTTTGAGCGGTCTTGGAAAGACGGTCGGTAACGCCGCAAACATTGAGCAAATTGCCAAACATCAGGCAACCGACCAGCGGAACCGCGTCAGGCACGATCAGACCGACCACAAGGGTAACCAGCACCGGGAAGCAAAGCTTTTCAATGCGCGAAACCTTGCGGGGGGTGGTCATGCGGATGGCGCGCTCCTTTTTGGTGGTGAGCAGCTTCATAAAGGGCGGCTGGATCATGGGGATCAGCGCCATATAGCTATACGCCGCAATGGCAATGGCACCCAGCAAATGGGGGGCCAGGGTCTTGGTGGTCAGGATGGCGGTGGGGCCGTCCGCACCCGCGATGATACCGATCGCGGCCGCCTCCTGGGGGTCAAACAAACCGGTCATCAAAGCGATACCGAAGGCCACAAAAACGCCCAATTGGGCACCCGCGCCGATGATCAGGCTCCGGGGGCTGGCGATCAGGGGGGTAAAATCGGTCATGGCACCGATACCGATAAAGATCAGGCAGGGATAAATCCCCAGCTTAACGCCCAGATACAGCAGATCCAAAAGGCCGCCGTTTTGCAAAACGTTGCCGAAATCCACATGGGTAGAGCCAATGAACATTTCCTCATGGAACAGCTCGGCACCCGGCAGGTTGGTCAGCAGCATACTGATGGCGATCGGCAACAGC
>SVQT01000037.1 GCA_015065215.1 Oscillospiraceae bacterium
CTTACCCACACCGGTGGGGCCCGCAAAGATAAAGGAGACCGGCTTGCGCTTGTAGCTGACACCCGCGCGGTTGCGCTTGATGGCGCGGCTGACCGCCTCAACGGCCACGTCCTGGCCGATGATACGGGCCTTCAATCTCTTTTCCAAGCCGTCAATGCGCGCGTACTCGTTTTCGCTGATGCTGGAGGCGGGGATGCCGGTCCAGATCTCGATCACCTGTGCGATCTCCTCCTCGGTCATGACCACCTTACCGCAATCCGGCTCGATCTGCGCAAGCCGCTCGGAGAGCTGTAATTCTTTGGCCTTGATTTTGGCAAGCCCCTCAAAGCGCTGCTGCTCATCGGCCTTGTCATCCGCTTCCAAAGTCTCTCGTTTCTCTTTTTCGATTAACAATTGTTCTTTTATTTCGTAACTCTCGTTTAAAACAGAGCTATTCAGCGAAAGGTTTGCGGCGGCTTCATCCAAGAGGTCAATGGCCTTATCCGGCAGATAGCGATCGGTAATATACCGCTCGGAAAGTACCACGGCTCGCCGCAAAAGCGCATCGGGTATCTGCACCGAATGGAAGGTCTCATAATAATGCTTAATGCCCTTTAGCATCTCCACCGTATCGTCAATCGAGGGCTCGTTTACGGTGACCGGCTGGAAGCGACGCTCCAGTGCCGAGTCCTTTTCAATATACTTGCGGTACTCGTTGAGGGTGGTAGCGCCGATGATCTGCACCTCACCGCGGGAAAGCGCGGGCTTTAGCATATTGGCGGCGTTGACGCTGCCCTCCGAGTCGCCGGCACCGACGATATTGTGCACCTCGTCGATCACCAGAATGATATTCCCCGCGGCGGTCACCTCCTGCAAGAGGCCCAGCACACGGGATTCAAACTGGCCACGGAACTGCGTTCCTGCCACAAGAGCGGTCAGGTCCACCAAATAGACCTCTTTCCCTTTCAGCTTATAGGGCACGTTGTTATCGGCAATGCGCTGGGCCAGCGCCTCCGCAATGGCGGTCTTACCAACGCCCGGCTCACCAATGAGGCAGGGATTATTCTTTTGTCTGCGGCACAGGATCTGAATGACACGTGCCAGCTCACGCTCACGGCCTACAATGCGGTCCAATTTGCCGTCCGCGGCACGACGGGTCAGATTGCGGCAGTAGGTATCCAAAAACTTTCTCTTTTTTTCTTTGGGGCGGGCAGGCTTCTCTTTTACCACATTTCCCTCTTTATCCTCTTTTTTGCCCCCTTCCGCACCCTGACCGGGGTTGCCGAACAGTCCGCTTTCACGAAAGAGCTTGGGGAAATCAATGGCCGGCGCGCCGCCATCCTCGTTATCGTCGTTGTCGCTTGGCAAATTCATATTTTGCAAAAGACCGTTGACCTCAGCCTCCATGTTTTCCAGCTGTTCGGGGGTGATGCCCAGGTTGCCCATCACATTTCCCATCACATTGCCCATCATTTGATCGGTGGGCAAGCCCAGTTCTCTCGCGCAACGCATGCAAAGGCCTTCGGTTTTCCGTTCTCCGTTTTCCACCTTGGTTACAAAGACGGTTGCCACACGCTTGTGGCATTTGGAACACATTACCATTATGACTACACTTTCCCTTTCGGGATTCCTTTCTTGATTCAGGTATTCTCAAAAAGCAGGATGTCCGCTTTGGCGGGATAGCAAATACGAACTTGGCGGTCATCGACCACGAAAAGTCCGATTGCCCCCTCACCGATAGCTTTCGCGGTGCTTTCCCCGCTATTGGCATCCAATCGGATCACTTGATCCTTGGTAAGCAAAAAGAGCTCTTCATCGCCCAAGGCAAGGGCGTGAATATCGGCATCCAGACTGCCATCATACAGCACGTCCCCTTTTTTTTCGAAAGCGAGGACACGGTGCGTACCGGTGATTTTATCAGTCTCTAAAACCAATAGCGCGCCGTAATCGTTGACAGTAAACCCGACTGGGGTGCCGTTTGTCGGCATTTCCATGCGGATTTCTTGATCGGTATCACAGCAACGAACAGCTTTGTTGGTCAACACCATCACATTGCGGTTGCCGGTAAATCCTACTGATAGCGGGATTTCGTTTTGAAACAAATGCGAGACCTCCGCATTGGTATCGCCCAATTGAAAAATATCCAATTTGCTGGCCACGGTACCCTGCGCCGCGTTAGCGCCCAAAATGGCGATCCGCTTGCCGTTATCCGCCAGGCTGACATCCACCGTCGCGGAGGCGCGTTGAAAGCGTTGGATCAGATTAAAATTGTTATCATATAGCAATACTTGCGACAGCACCTGATCAGAAGAGGTGATCAGGGCAAAATGGCCGGAATCTGAAACACACACGCCCAATATCGGGAATTCGGTTTCACCGCGGAACAGCTCCGCATAGGAGTTGGTCACCACAAAAGAGGTACCGCCGTTATCATACGCAACCAGGTACTTTCGGGATGCCATGGCACGGGGATTTTGCATCGGCCGCTCCGCGTTGAGCAAGCGCTCGCCGTCGGGCGAATAAATCTCCACGCCGCCACTGTTGATAAACGCGATACCGCCACGGTAGGAAAGCACCGTCTGATCCCCTGCCGTATAGGTGGAGGTCACGGTACCGTAATCCGAAGACACGAAGGAAGAGACCGCTTGCAGATCACGGAAAAAGCAAAACACGCTATCATAAGTAAACGCCCTGGAAAACAGCAGCATGAAAAGCGCGGCAAAAATCAGCAATAAAATCAGCAGCATCCGCCAAATCCAGGTATAGCGGATCGCGACGCGGCCCCAATAGCTGGTTTTGGGTGTTACCGCAACCGGTGATTTTTCGCTTTCTTGCACCGGTACCAATGCGTTGCTCGGTTTTTCTTGAGAATTCACGGGCTTCCTCCTTTCTATTCGTTTTTATGGGGTGATATTCTTGTAAAAAACAGCATCCAGGTAAAGCCCGCAGGCGGGGGCTGTGGTGCCCGCTTTCCCACGGTCCTTGGCTTGCATGATTTCCGGTATTTGTTCGGGAGAGATCCTCCCCCTTGCCACAGCGATTAAGGTTCCCGTCATGATGCGTACCATATGGTAAAGAAAGCCGTCGGCACGCACACGAAAGGAGATCATATCCCCCTTTCGCTCTACCGAGGCGCTATAGACAGTGCGTACCGCGTCACCCGGTTCGGTATCCGCCCCCACGGCCCGGAAAGCGGAAAAATCCTGCTTGCCGACAAAATAAGCGGCGGCGGCTTGCATCCTTTTTAACGCCTCATCATCAACGAGGGTTGGCAAATGCCAAGCACGGTCGGTGAGAAAGGGATTTCGTTCCCGACCGTTATATATCAAATATTCGTACTCTTTTGAAAGGACATCGTAGCGGGGATGAAAATCGCCGGATACGCGTTGTGAGCGAAGAACCGCAATATCATCGGGCAGATGGGCATTGAGCGCTCTGGCGATCCGCTCGGGCGGGATCGCGGTCTGCAAGTAATTCTCCCCCTTGACAGACAGTGCCACACAAAACCCGCGGGCGTGAACGCCACTATCGGTGCGGCTACAGCCCACCACATCGCAGGTATAGCCAAAAAGCGCTTTGGCGGCGCGCCCCAGCATTTCTTGTACGGTAATCCCGTTGGGCTGCACCTGATAACCGCAGTAAGCGGTACCGAGATAAGCAACGGTCAGTAAAATCTTGCCTTCCATGTTGCCCTCACATTCTGTAGCCAAACCCGTAATAGTTCAGCAAAACAAGGCCTGTACCAAAGGCAAGCATGAGAAAAACAGACAAAAAATCGCCAAAACGCAGATGGGGCACCCGCATTTTGGTGCGCCCCTTGCCACCGCGGTAGCAGCGGCATTCCATCGCCGTGGCCAGCTCATCGGCACGGCGGAAGGACGAGACAAACAGCGGGATCAAAATAGGCACCAACGCTTTGGCGCGCTTGATCAGACTGCCGTGGGCAAAATCCACGCCTCTCGCCTTTTGGGCATTCATAATCTTGGTCGTTTCCTCCATCAAGGTGGGAATAAAGCGCAACGCGATACTCATCATCATGGCGAACTCGTGCACCGGCAAACGGATGATACGCAAGGGCGAGAGCAAGCTTTCAATGGCATCAGTCAACGCGATGGGAGTTGTGGTGTAGGTCAGAAAAATACTGGTACCAAGGATCAACACCACAATGCGTATCACCATGAATACAGCACTGTAAATGCCCTCTTCAAAAATTTGCATGGTCCATTTTGGGGTAACGGTCCACGCCCAAAGCGGATCGCCCTCACCCCTGGTCAAAAAGAGATTGAATACCGCGGTAAACATCATAATGAAGAGGATGGGACGGATCGCCCGAAAGACGGTACGCAACGGAACCCGACTGAGCAGGATCAGCAGGATCGCTGAAAGGGCCAATACCGCAAAACCAAGCGCGCTTTTGCAAAGGAAGGTGCAAACGATATACAGTATGGCCAAAATCACCTTGATCCTGGCATCTAAGCGGTGGATCGGTGATTGGGCAGGATAATACTGCCCCAAAGCAATATTCTTCATTTCAAAGCATACGTTCCTTTATTGGAATAGTGGTTTCAAGGCTTTCAATGCCGCCTCCACCGTGTAAATGCCGCCAGGCAAACAAACGCCTCGCTCTTCCAGCAGCAGTGCCAAACGGGTAATCTGAGGCACATCCAGCCCCACCTCGGTCAATTCTTTCGCATGGGCAAAGACCTCGTCTCTTGTGCCCGACAAACGCACTTTCCCGTTTGCCATCACCACAATGTCATCACAGTAGGTCGCCATATCTTCCATACTGTGACTGACAATAATCACAGTAGAGCCGGTTTTTTTTCCGTATGAGCGGATCCCGTTTAAAATGGTATCACGCCCCTGAGGATCCAAGCCGGCGGCCGGTTCATCCAAAACCAGAACCTCCGGTTTCATGGCCATCACGCCGGCAATGGCGGCACGGCGCTTTTGTCCGCCGGAAAGATCAAAAGGCGATTTATCCAACAAGAGCGGGTCCAGCCCCACAAAATCAGCCGCTTCCTTGACGCGATACGCGATCTCCTCCTCAGAAAGTCGCATATTTTTGGGGCCAAAAGCAATATCTGCCCGTATCGTCTCCTCAAAAAGCTGATATTCGGGATACTGCATCACAAGCCCCACACGGAACCGGATCTTACCGATTTCCCGGGGCTTTTCCCAAATATCCACACCGTCAAGCATAACCTTTCCGTGAGTTGGCTTTTCCAAACCGTTGAGCAACTGCACAAGGGTGGATTTCCCGGAGCCTGTGTGCCCGATAATGCCGGTAACACTGCCCTCGCGAACTGTCAGGCTCACATCATCCAGGGCCTTGATCTCAAAGGGGGTGCGTGGGCCGTAAACATAGGAGATGTTCTCAAGCGTGAGCGTTGCCATTCTTCTTTTCCTCCAACGCGCGGCAGATCAGATCAGCGCATTCCTCAGGGGTAATCGGTTCCCCCTCCAATTTGACGCCTTCCCCGCGTAAAGCGTGGATCAGCGAGGTACACTGGGGCACATCCAATCCGGCAGAGATCAGCCTGCCGGGATCCGCGAAAATTTCATAGGGCGTACCGTCAGCCAAAACCCTGCCATCGTCAATCACGATCACACGGTCGGCACGTGCCGCCTCGTTCATATAGTGGGTGATGGTCAAAACGGTAATCCCTTGCTCACGGTTCAGTTTTTCAAAGGTCTGGATCACCTCGCGACGTCCCGCCGGATCTAACATGGCGGTCGATTCGTCAAAAATCATGCAGGAAGGGCGCATAGCGATCAACCCCGCGATAGCAACGCGTTGCTTTTGGCCGCCAGAGAGCCGATGCGGCTCATGCTTGGCGTAAGCGCTCATACCCACCGTGGCAAGCGCCTCATCAACACGCTGCCTGATCTCGGCGGAGGGAACGCCTAAATTTTCCGGCCCGAAAGCTACATCGTCCTCAACAATGGTGGCAACCAACTGGTTGTCCGGATTTTGAAAAACCATCCCGACCACACGGCGCAACTTAAAAATATCATCGTCAGAGAGCTCCGGCGAGGCAAGATCAATATCCGCCACCGTCAACGCTCCCGCTTCCGGCTCCAAAATGCCATTGAGCAGCTTGGCGAAGGTGGATTTTCCGGAACCGTTATGCCCTAAAATCGCCACATACTCCCCTTGGCGAATGTCAATGGAGATGCCCCGCAAAACCGGCATTTTACGGTCATTTTCCTCATAGGAATACCATAGGTCCTTGGCGTGAATAAAAAACTCTCCCATAGCTCACCTCAAGATAGTTCCCAGCGTGCGCTGGCACCTGCCGGCAATATACTTCCGGTAGCGGTGACAGGAATACCCAATTCAGACGCGGTGGTTTTACCGCCAAAGCGGGCTTTTACGCGCAAATCCAAAATATAACTCATCGCCAAGGGGGAGAGCCCGGTGGTGTAAGAGTTGATCAGGAAGAAAAGCGGCTCTTTGGAAAGGATTTTAGCAGCCAGCGTTACCAATTCATCCACGCAGTCCTCAATTTTCCAAACCTCGCCGGAGGGGCCTCTGCCGTAAGAGGGCGGATCCATAATGATCGCGTCATAAAAATTGCCCCGCTTGATCTCGCGCTCCACAAATTTCTTGCAGTCATCCACGATATAGCGGATCGGCGCATCGGCAAGTCCGGAAAGCCGGGCGTTTTCCTTGGCCTGCGCCACCATGTTTTTGGCAGCATCCACATGGACGACGGCCGCCCCCGCCTTAGCTGCCGCCACGGTTGCGCCTCCGGTATAGGCAAACAGATTCAGGAGCTTGATCGGTCTTCCCGCCTTGCGGATCTTTTCGGAAAACCAATCCCAATTGGCCGCCTGCTCAGGGAAAAGGCCTGTATGCTTAAAGCCCATGGGCTTGATCAAAAAAGTTAGCTCCCCGTATCCGATGTGCCATTGCTCTGGCAAACGATTCTGCTTCCAACCGCCGCCCCCGGCGGAAGAACGGCGATAGGTAGCATCCGCCTTTTTCCAAAGCGCGTGAGTGCCGGCGCCACGCCAGATGATCTGGGGGTCCGGGCGGACCAGAATATATTTTCCCCAACGCTCTAAACGCTCACCGTCGCTTGCGTCAAGCAATTCATAATCTTTCCAGTTTTCAGAATACCACATAGCTGTTCCTTTTCAATGATTGTAATATTGCGCCAAACGTGAGCCGCCGCTGTGTCCGTGACAGATGGCAATTGCCAGCGCGTCCGCCGTATCGTCAGGCTTTGGGGGTTCAGGGAGCTTTAAAAGCGAGGTCACCATCATCATGACCTGCTTTTTCTCCGCCTTGCCGTATCCGACCACCGCTTGCTTGACCTGCATGGGGGTGTATTCCGCAACGCGAATGCCCTTTTGCTCCGCGCAAAGAAGCACAATGCCTCTTGCCTCGGCCACACGGATGCCGGTGGTAATATTGTTGGTGAAAAAAAGCTCTTCCACCGCCATTTCTTCAGGTTGAAAATGATCAATGATAGCGCCAAGATCCTTATAGATCTTGGCAAGCCTTGCCTCGGTACGCATACCGGCAGGGGTTTGGATTGAACCGTAACCAAGGGGCTTAAATCTGCCCCTTTGACAATCCACAACACCCCAGCCCACAATCGCGAGACCGGGGTCGATGCCAAGAATGATCATAGCGCCGCCTTTCCGAAAGCATAAACACTTTCTTTCATATACAGTGTTATATTATAACACATTTTTTCACGCCCGTCAAACCCTTTATAATAATTTTTAAAAAATATATTTTTATATTTACAAGCATTCAAAAATATGATATACTGAAACGGATATTATTTGAAAAGGAGCAAAAGCGTGCAGATCATCAGATTACGCCCCAATATGGTCGTGGAGCTGAAAAAACCACACCCTTGCCAGAACAAGAGCTTTCGCATTTTACGGGTGGGCAGCATCTGCCGCATCGTTTGCCTTTCCTGCGGCAGAGATATGGAAATCGACCGCATCAAGCTGGAAAAGGCGATCAAAAAAATCTCTGAGCACGAGGAGACGCCATGAGCCGTTTTTGCGCATGGATCAAAAAACAGCAAGCTCTTTTGCTCTCTTTTTTCGTGCCGCTTTTGCTTTTGCTCACCGCTTACGCTATTTTCGGCATTTTCCCGTTTGGCGAAAAATCTGTATTGGTGCTGGATCTTGCCGGGCAGTATGTTTATTTTTTTGAGGGACTGCGCGACGCGGTGCTTGGCGATAAAAGCTTGCTTTACTCTTTCTCAAGAGCGCTTGGCGGAGAGTTTCTCGGCATCTTCGCCTATTATCTCGCCTCCCCCTTTTCCTTTCTTGTACTACTGTTTCCCAAATTAAAAATCACGGCGGCCATTGTGTTGATCCTGCTGCTCAAAACCGGTTCGGCCGGCGCGACCTTTTGCTTTTATCTGCGTGGGCGGATAAGGCGCCTGCCAAAGGCCCTGACTGTCGCGCTTTCGGTGGCCTATGCGCTTTCCGGTTTTGCTATTGCCTATCAAAGCAATCTGATGTGGATGGATGCTTTGATCTTGTTGCCGCTTGTTGTGTTCGGATTGGAGCGGTTGATTGACCGCAAGGGATTTCTCTTTTACACGGTAGCCTTGGCGCTGACCTTTATCACCAACTACTACATGGGGTATATGGTCGCCCTCTTTTGCGTGCTCTACTTCCTGTATTATACGTTTTCGAAAGAGAAAATAAAAAGACGAGAATTGTTTCGCAATGCGACATTTTTTGCTCTTTTCTCTGTTTTAAGCGCGTTTATCGCGGCGTTTATCCTGTTACCGGCCGCCTACAGCCTCACCTTTGGAAAAAGCGATTTTGCCACTCCAACCGCCAGAAGCTTTCTGCTTGTCACCCTCCCTGAGCTGTTGAAAAAGCTGCTGCCAGCCACCTATGACACCGTGATGAGTGATGGCGCGCCATTTCTGTATTGCGGCCTTTTCGCTTTGCTTTTGCTCCCCTTGTTCTTTATGTCAAAGCACTTCTCCAAGCGGCGAAAAATTGCGGAAGCCCTCTTTTTGCTCATTCTTTTGCTTTCGATGATTTTTGAGCCTTTGGATCGGGTCTGGCACGGCTTCAGCGCCCCAAACGGACTGCCCTGCCGCTACGCTTTTCTGTTTGTTTTTCTGCTCCTGCGCATTGCCGCCTTTACCTTGCGCGCACCGCGAGAGCGGCAGAAAAAGCGTGTGGTAGCGCCGCTTGCCATTTCTTGCGGCATCTTGCTGACCGGCATTATTTTACTGAAGGTGCTGGATCCGCTACTCAAGCCCTCCCCCGCTTTCCTGCCGGTTGCCCTGATCGCTTTGATCGCCACCGCCGTTTTTTTGCTCCTCTACCTGTTACAAAAAAATACATTTAGATGGACCGGCCTCTTTTTGTCGATTGCGATCATTGCCGAAATCGGTTGCAACGCCATTTACAGCCTGCACGCCCTGCACGACGATGTTACCTTTACCAAACAAACAACGTTTGACCGGGAAAGCCTGGCATTACACAGCGCCGCCGAGCGACTTTCGGCTTTAGACAACGGCTTTTGGCGAGCGGAATCCACCAATCACCTAAAATCCAACGACAACCTGTTAGCGGGACTGCGTGGGCTTTCCGGCTCTACCTCTACGTTACACACCGCCTCTATCAACTTTCTCTCGCAAATCGGCCTCCCTTCCCGGTGGCACAGAAGCCTTTACTGTTCGGTCAATCCCTTAACCGATGCCTTACTGGGGGTTCGCTATTTGCTATCAGACGCGGAAATTGCTTTCTACACCCCGCTTTTTGAAGAAAACGGCTTGCGCGCTTTTGAAAACCCAGACGCGCTATCGCTTGTCTATGGTGTGGCGAACACCGCCTTTTTGCCTACCGTCAACCCCGCCATCAATTGCAATCGGTGGCTCTCAGCCCTTTGCGGTACCGAGACGAATGCCTTTTTGCCCTTGCCCGAAGGCAGTACTTTGATGGGCGGTTGCAGTGCTTACACCTCTGCTGATAATACCCTTGTCTATCTCCCCAAAACAGCGGATAGCACCGCATTTGTCACCTTTACAACCACCGCGGTGTGCGCGGGTGACCTCTTTTTCACCTTGCCGGCCCCCATGACCGCGCCGGTCCAGCTTTACATCAATGAGCAATACAGGGGCATACATTTTGATACCTCCTGCTCCTATATGATCTATTTAGGGCATTTTCAGGCAGGTGAAGAGGTCAGCGTGCGCATGATCATGGCGGATCATAACCGCCCCATTCAAATCTATAAAGGTGAAAATCATTTTTATCTCTATCATAAGGCTGCGGCAAGCAACGCCCTTCTGACGCTCTCCGCCACGCAAATGCGGATCGCTGACACCTCTACCGATACCCATATCACAGGCACGCTCACCACAACGGCATCCAATCAGAACATGCTGTTCACCGTGCCGACAGATCGCAATTGGCGGGTATTTATAGACGGTGAACGCATCCCAACGCAAGAAGCCTTTGGCGCTTTGCTTTCTTTTACTGTCGCTACCCCTGGCGAGCACCGCGTTGAACTGCGCTACGTCTCGCCACAGCTGCTCATTGGATCGGTGATCAGCACGCTTGGCGTCGCCCTGCTTTCGGGCGTATGCTACCTGGAACGCAAAAAGCATTTTTTTAAGAGTCATACCATCTAAACGGAGGTTTATTATGTTTTATTTCATCAGCGGAAAACTGGCGTTACTGCGCCCCGGTTTTGCCGTGATCGAGGCGGGGGGCGTTGGCTTTAAGCTGACGGTCAGCGACCGCACCTACGATTCGCTTTCCACCGCCGCTTCCCAAAACAATGTCAAGCTTTTCACGCATCTGGCGGTTCGCGAGGACGATATGGAGCTGTTCGGCTTTTCTGACGAGCAGGAGCTGAATACCTTTAAGCTTTTGACAACCGTTTCCGGTGTGGGTCCCAAGGCGGCCATGGCTATCCTTTCCTGCTTCACTCCCGAAAAATTCGCGCTTGCCGTATGTACCGAGGATCGTAAGGCCATCGCCAAGGCAAACGGCATCGGCCCCAAGACCGCCGCCCGCATCATTTTAGAGCTACGGGATAAGATGATGGCAGAGGGTACACTGCCCAGCACGGTTTCCGCCGCCACGATCTCAACCCCTGTTCCCGCGGGCGCTTCTGCCGCAAGCGGCAAAATGAGCGAGGCGCAAGAGGCCTTGCTGGTGCTTGGCTACAGCCGTTCTGAGGTGCTGAATGTGTTGCACACCATTGACACTGCCAACCTTGAGGTTGAGGGCATCATTCGCGCGGCGCTGAAAAAATTGATGTGATGGGAGGACCGAACCGATGAATTTTAACATGGACGAGAATGAATTTGACTTTGAAAATCGGATTCTCTCCACCTCCGCCACCGACGAGGACAGAGAAAACGCGGAAAATCCCCTTCGCCCGCAAACGCTTTCCGATTACGTGGGACAGGAAAAGGTCAAAGAAAATCTAAAGGTTTATATTGATGCCGCCAAAAAGCGCGGTGACGCGCTGGATCACGTGTTACTCTACGGCCCCCCCGGCCTTGGTAAAACCACACTTTCTAACATCATCGCCAACGAGATGGGGGTCAATATCCGTGTCACCTCCGGGCCCGCTATCGAAAAACCGGGTGATCTTGCCGCATTGCTCACCAATCTTGGTGACGGCGATGTCCTCTTTATCGACGAAATTCACCGCCTTTCCCGTGTGGTGGAGGAGGTCCTGTACCCCGCCATGGAGGATTACGCCATTGATATTATCATCGGCAAGGGTCCGGCGGCGCGCAGCATTCGAATTGATTTACCCAAGTTTACCTTGATTGGCGCCACCACCAGAGCAGGTCAGCTTTCTACCCCTTTGCGTGACCGCTTTGGCGTTCTGCTCAAATTGGAGCTATACACCCCCGAGGAGCTGGCGACCATCGTGAAGCGTAGCGCCGGCATCCTGAATATGGAGACCACCGAGGATGGGGCCATTGAAATCGCTTCCCGTTCCCGCGGTACGCCGCGTATTGCCAACCGCCTGCTCAAGCGGGTCCGTGACTTTGCCCAGATCAAGGGGGACGGATCAATTTCTTCGGACATTGCCAATTACGCGCTGCAACAGCTGGAGATTGACGGGCTGGGATTGGATCATATCGACCGCCGTATGCTCTCGACCATCATTAAATTTTATGATGGCGGTCCTGTTGGCCTGGAAACACTGGCCGCCACCATCGGCGAGGAATCCATTACGTTAGAGGATGTCTACGAGCCGTATCTGATGCAGATCGGTTTTCTTTCCCGCACGCCGCGCGGGCGTTGCGTCACAAGACTGGCTTATGAGCATTTGGGACTGCCTTACCGCAATCAAACCAGAAACGGCGAACAAATTAACTTTTTTGAGGATTAAATATGATTTATACATTAAAAAATGACAAACTGACAGTGCGGCTCACCGATGTTGGCGCGGAATTGCTTTCTGTGTTGGGGCAAGATGGCTGTGAATACCTTTGGCAAGGTGACGAGCGCTATTGGGCCAGTCGTGCCCCTTGGATGTTCCCCGTTTGCGGCAGATTACCCGGCGGCAAATACACCCATAACGGCAAGGAATTTGAGCTGCCTAACCACGGCTTCGCCCGTCACTCTCTCTTTTCGCTCACTTCCAAAAGTGAGGATGCGCTTACCCTGACGCTTATCGCAAACGAACAGACAAAGACACAGTATCCCTTTGATTTTTCCTTTTCGGTTACCTACACCTTGAAGGATAATAAGATCGGTGTCAAGCTTGCGGTCAAAAACACAGGAGATTGCGTGCTTCCCTTTGCTTTCGGCGCACATCCCGGCTTCTGCGCCCCCCTTGAGGGGATTGGTAGCTTTGCGGACTCCTATCTGGAATTTGCCGAGGCGCACACACCAAACAAGATCCTTTTCACCGAAAATCTGCTGATCAACGGTAAGCGCGCCGCCTATCCCATGCGTGATGACCGCTTTATCGACCTCACCCGCGACTTTTTTGCCGAGGATGCCACCTTCCTTGCCGACACCTGCGGCAAGCTCACCCTGCGCTCTCATAAGAGCGACCGTTTTGTAACGGTGGAATATCCCGAATTTCCCTACGTAGGCATCTGGACCCGCACGCTGAACGGCGCCGACTACGTTTGCATCGAGCCCTGGACCGGTCTCCCCGATCTGGACGGCGCCCCCCACGAGATCTGCGACAGAACCGATCTCTCTCATTTGCAGCCGGGTGAGCGAAAGGATGCATCCCTTTGCTTCACCTTTGGATAAAACACGAGGATTTCAAATTTTCAAAAATAAAAGGAACAGCCCCAGTCTGTTCCTTTTATTTTATTCTTTGAAAATATCATGACAGCCAAGGCGCGGATCCATGCCATCGGCATTCTTTACACGGGCACAGTTGTATTCGTCATACAATGCAGGGAAAAGAAAAGAGTGTTTTGCGCAAATGCTCATAAGCTAAATCATATTTTTCCGCTTCTATGCCGCATTTCATGGTAAACGCGGGACGGGCCAGCTCTCGAATACACCAATCTGACAAGCTGCCAATAGAGGTCAATTGCTCGGGGCGCGCCAGGCGGTAACCGGTAAAGCGGGATAATACACGCCCTACCGACATTGTTTTTGCCGTAAGATTGTCATCACAATCACAAAAGATCTCACCGCCCCCCAGTTGAAAAGAAAGAACGCCGCGCAGTTCCTCTCTATAAAAACGTAAAAAACGGCAGAGTGCCGCCGTCTCCGGCTCAGATTCCGGATACTCGCCGCTAAAGCCGGTCGGCGCGCCGCCATTGATACCGTTTTGAATCTCATTTTGCTTGTTTTTTTCAAACCCGGCATCAAAGTTCCGACCCAAATCCACCCCCCTGGCATTGGCTCCCCACGCGCAGAAATCCTCACTTTGCCCATTCATGCGTAAAACACGCTCTCGCATAGGGTTTTCCTGCCCGATACCGTTTATGGCATATGAAATACCGTCCGGATTGAGCATAGGCACAAGATAGATGCGGCGTTCTGCAAACAAATACTGCATCGGATACTCAAAAACTGTGGCATTACGCGCCAGCTGCTGCAAATACTCTGCCGCGAAATCCATCAAAAGCTTGGCGGTTGCCCCTTCGGTACCGCGCATACCGCCAACATAAAGAACCGCCTGCTTGCCCTTGCCCAATTGGAGCAAAGGAATTTCTTTCCCCAGGATGCTTCGCCCCAGTGTGCTGATCTGTACGGCGGGCTCTTTTTCTATTTCTTGTAGCAACTGACACAGTTTTTCGTAATCAAATGTATGGTCTTTCACAATTTCACCCCTGTTTTCTTTTATCCTATGCGCCAAAAACAAGATTTATGCAAAAGGAAGTTGCCTTTTACCCGGAATTGTGTTATAATATATATATTGTTTTGAAAGGAGTGCTCCCATGCCCGGAAAAGCTCTACGCCTACCCGCTATTTTTATATTCGGTCTTGTTACTTTGTATAGCTGCGCGATCATGCCGCTCAATCAATATATTCTTTCAGATGTGGTACTGTGGTACAACACCATCTGGGGCGATGTCATGGATTTTTTTGCCCATATGCTCGAAACCCTTATCATTGCCGCTATTTTTGGCTTTTTGATTCACAGCGTTTATGCTTATGGCATAAAAAAATGCCGCCCCTTGCTGATCTTAGTGGGCAGCGCGCTTCTCTTTAAATACATCGCCGGCGTTTTTGCCGTAGGTTTTGTAGGGGGCATCTTCTACTTCCCTGAGGATCTTATTTCTATCCTTATCTCGCTGCTGATCGAATGTGTTGAGATCGCCTTTGTCGCTTTTCTGTCGCACAAGCTGATTTCCGGCTTGAGACAAGCCAACCGCACACGAAAAAACGCCGCAAAAACCTTAGATAAGGTCTATACGCCTACAGGTGAGTTCTTTCCCATTCGGCGCCCGTTTTCTCGTAGCAATCCCCTTTTGCGCTCCGCCTTTTGGGGCATGATCGCTGTTCTTGGCTTTCGCACCTTAACTTACATCATCAACGAGATCGCTTACACCCTGTCCGGCGCGCTTTTGCGCCTTCACGACATTCCGATACTTTTACTTTACTGGATCTTGCTTATCTTTTGCACCGCATGCGCCGGTTATTTTCTGGCGCTGGGATGCATTCTACTCGCTGAAAAAGAAGCGATCAAATCGCGACAGCGCACAGATACAGCGAAATCGGATCCTACTTGACACACAAACAAAAAGATCCAAAATTGGCGTGATACCCCGATAAGAGTATCACGCCAACCTCGGATCTTTTTTTGTTATATTAAAGATATTTCTTAACGGTGTCACTGGCCTCTTCGATAGGCAAGGACGCGGTCATGAACAGGTTAACATCGTGATTTTTCAACAATGTCTCAATCTCGGTAAGCAGTACCTCAAACGCGGCAACGTTGCCGTTGCAGATCTTCAAGGTGTTGTCTACAAACAGATCGGTCACATCATAGTTGCTGGCAAGAATACCCGCAATGAAACCGTAGAGTGCGTCGGCATCATGTACCAAATACTCCTCGGTGTTGATCAAACGAACCTTCGATTTAATATCAAAGCGCAAGCCGGTACCCTTTTCGATGCAAACCACATCACCGTGCGAAGCCGCGGAAGCGGCATTCACCTTTTCAATCAGGGTCTTGGTCTTACCGGTTCCCTTTACGCCAATCATCAATTTCAGCATAGCCTTGTACCTCCAAGTATGAAATGCTAAACGGTGCTTTCCCGTCTACACTACCATTATACACGAAATGCAACCGCATTTCAAGGGGTTTTTTATAAAAAATGCAGTAAATTTCAGCATTTTTTTGCCAAAATTTACTGCATTTTGTTCTTTTTCAATTACAGAGCAGCAATGCGGGCATCCAAAGCAGCCTTCTGCTCTTCATAGCCGGGCTTGCCAAGCAAAGCGAACATGTTTTTCTTGTACGCCTCAACACCGGGCTGATCAAAGGGATTGACACCCAAAAGATAACCGGAAATGGCGCACGCCTTCTCAAAGAAATAGATCATGTAGCCAAGAGAATGTGCCGAGCGATCCTCCAGCTCAAGCAGGATATTGGGCACGCCGCCGTCAACATGGGCAAACAGTGTACCCTGCTGCGCCATATCGTTTACATAGTTCAGATCCTTGCCGGAAAGGAAATTGAGACCGTCAATGTTTTCGGGATCGTTGGGGATTTCCTGCGTCACACCGGTATTGCGGACAGAAACAACGGTTTCAAACAAATTGCGCATACCGTCCTGCACATACTGACCCAGCGAGTGCAAATCGGTAGAGAAAATAACAGAAGAGGGATAAATGCCCTTTTTATCCTTGCCCTCGCTCTCGCCAAAAAGCTGCTTCCACCACTCACAGAACATCTGCATAAAGGGCTCATAGCCAACCAAAATCTCAGTGACCTTGCCCTGTCTGTAAAGAATGTTGCGAAGCGCGGCATATTTGTAGCAATCGTTCTTGCTCATATCCGGGTCGGCAAAAGCAACACGCGCGTCATCGGCGCCCTTCATCAGCTCGTCAATATGGATGCCGGCTACAGCAATGGGCAAAAGGCCGACCGCGGAAAGAACCGAAAAACGGCCGCCCACATCATCCGGAACAACAAAGGTCTCATACCCAACCTTATCGGCAAAGCCCTTCAAAGTGCCCTTGGCACGGTCAGTGGTAACAAAGATACGGTCCTTTGCACCCTCGGCGCCGTATTTCTTTTCGAGCAGCTCACGGAAAATACGGAAGGCTACGGCAGGCTCAGTTGTCGTGCCGGACTTGGAAATCACATTAATGCAAACGTCACGGCCCTCACAGATCTCAAGCAATTCGCGCATATTGGTAGCACTGATGTTGCAGCCCGAGAAATAAATATCCGGACCGTCCTTTTTGAGGTTGTTGTAAAGCGGAGACTTAAGGAATTCCACAACAGCACGGGCGCCAAGATAGGAGCCGCCAATGCCAATGACGATGAATACATCACAGGATTTGCGGATCTTGTCAGCCGCAACCTTGATACGGGCATATTCCTCTTTGTCATAATCACGGGGAAGGTCCAGCCATCCAAGGAAGGCGTTGCCCTGTCCGCTTTTTTCATGCAACATGGTGTGCGCGGCGGTAACGGCGGGCTGCATGTAAGCATATTCATGCTCAGCAACAAAGGGTGCTACATAAGAATCTACGAGGCGAATCGACATTTTTTACCTGCTTTCCGTGGCTAAAAAGTATACAGTCACAATTATTTGATAAATATTATACTATATATTTCCACAGAATGCAACGGCTTTTTCACATTTTTTTATTTATTTTTTATATTAATAAAAATTGCGACAGCAAACGGCAAAAAAGCGTCGAAAAATCAATTCTGGCAATTTCCTCTCTTGCCAAAATCGGCACAGAGCCGATCTCGCGGCCCTCTAAGTAATACATCACCTGACCAATCTCCTCCCCGGCGGCAACAGGAGCCTCTAAAGACGCGGGCACTATGATTTGTTTTTCCACACGCTCGCTTTTGCCTTTGGGCACAACGGCGCCAAAGCCTTTATAGTCCGCTTGACAAACCGGTTCCGCGCCGCCTTTAACCGTTACCGCCACCTCGCCCGCTTGGGCGCTATAGGCGGAATAATTGGCAAACCCATAATCCAGCAGCTTGGTCGCCGCCGCGTTGCGGATGTCTCTTGTATCCGCCGCCATGATCACGCAAATCAGCGAAAGTCCGTCTCGCTCGGCGGTGGCGCTGATGCAAAACTTCGCCTTGGCGGTGGAGCCGGTCTTGAGGCCGGTACAGCCGGGATAAAAACGCACCAGGCGATTGGTGTTGGTAAGCCCAAAGCTGCCATCACGGATGGTATCCATCCAAATACCGCTATATTCCAAAATTTTTTGATGCGAGATCAGTTCTCTGGACATAATGGCAATATCTCTTGCGGAAATCACGTGATTGGTCGCGGTATCGTCCAGGCCGTTGGTGTTTTCAAAATGCGTGTTGCTCATCCCCAAAGCGGCGGCGCGTTCATTCATGGCACGAACAAAGCTTTCTTCGCTCCCCGCCACAAATTCCGCCAACGCGACCGCGCAGTCATTGGCCGAGGCAATCACCACGCATTTGAGCATTTCCTCAACGCTCATCTGCTCCCCTTCCTTGAGATAGACCTGCGAGCCCCCCATCGAGGCGGCATGGGCGCTTACCGTAACCGCGTCGGTTAAGCTGATTTTACCGCTGTCTATTGCCTCCATGACCAGCAAAAGCGTCATAATTTTGGTTACCGAGGCCGGCGGTAATGCTTGATCCGCATTCTGCTCATAAAGAACCTGCCCGGTAGCGGCATCCATCAAAATGGCTGAAGCGCAAGGCAAAGCGAGATCAGGCGCCGCGCTCTCCGCTATCGCCCCGGTTGTTTGCGCAACCGCCGACGGGATCATTGCCACGGTCAAAAGGAATACCAGCAAGCAAGCAACGGTTTTTTTCAATATTTTTTTCAATATCTTTTTCAAAAAAATCACCCCCGAACAACCTTATGTCGTTCGGGGGCAAAAAATGCCGTCAGATCAGCTTCATTTGATTTTCTTTCTTTTCCATGTCTGCAACCAGGGCAAATTGACAGCGGCATCGGTCCAGATTGTGTGAAGGTCTGGCAATGCGGAAATAGGTATCCCCTTCAATATAGTCGGTCAGAAAGCGCATACCGCACTCCAGCGTCATCATACGCGCGCCAATCGGCATCAGCGCAACCTCGGCATCGGTTAGCTTTCCATCACAGCCCTTCAAAAATCCATCAGCATAGGCACGGTAAAGCGCCAGATCCAATGAGACCTTAGAAAGATCTGTTTCATCCTCAGCGGCTGTATTGGCGCCGAAACGAATTGAATCGCCGAAATCGTTGACCGAATACCCGGGCATGACCGTATCCAAGTCGATCACGCAAACCGGCTTCTCGGTTTTTTCGTCAAATAAAATATTATTTAGCTTAGTATCGTTATGTGTCACACGCAACGGTAACACTCCCTGTTTTCTCGCGTTTTCCAGGCTTTTGACAAAATCAGCCCGCGCCCTGACAAAAGCGATCTCTTTTTCCACCTCTGCAACACGGCCAAGCGGATCCTTTTCTATGGCGCGCATGAGGTTTTCATAGCGCACCGGCGTGTTATGAAAATTGACAATCGGCTCAAAAAGCGTGGTTGCGTCAAAATCCGAAAGCCACCCTTGAAAACGCCCGAACGCTTCGGCGCAATCGGTAAACATTTGCAGGCTTTCCGCTCTGTCAAAGGCCTTGGTGCGCTCGGTAAAGGCGTACATCCGCCAGTAACTGCCAATGCTATCCTGATAGAACCGCTTGCCGAGATCGGTGGGGATCACCACCAGGGTGGAGCGCTCCGCGTCTCCGCCTTCCGCCTCCACCTTGCCGCGGATATGTCCGGTGACGGCGGCAATATTCTCCATCACCTGATCCGGTCTTGGGAAGACGGTATGATTGATCCGCTGAAAAATGTAGCGCTTTCCGCTCTCGCTCACTGCCAAAAAGGTATCATTGATATGGCCGTTGCCATACCGTTCGCAGCTGTTGAAGGGGCCAAGGCGAGAATAGGCGGCAAGCGCCTCTCGCTTTTTTGCGCAAAGCTCCTCTCTTGTCATTTCGCTCTCCTTTTCGAGAAAAGGTTGACCTGTCAGATCAACCTTTTTCTTTGTTTAATTCTCGCGCACCGAAAAAGCGTATTCGGTGGTATAATCGTAGGTTTCACCGGGGCAAAGCACCACATTGGTGAAATTGGGATGGTTGATCGCGTCGGGCATATGCTGGGTCTCCAGACACATGGCGTTTTGTAGGCTTTGAGGATAACCGCCCTTAAAGGGATGCTCCGCGTTTTTCAAAAAGTTACCGCTGTAGAACTGCACGCAAGGCTGGTTGGTATACACCTTCATTTCTCTGCCGCTGTTGGGATCAAACAGCGTAGCGCGCAAAACCGGCTCCTTGGTCTGGCCACCAACGAAATTAAAGCAATGGTCATAGCCGCCTGCCGTCTTGAGATCGGCATCGTCAGCGTGAAAATCACGACCCACAGCCTTGGGCGTACGGAAATCAAAGGGGGTGCCTGCCACGCTCTTGAGCTCACCGGTGGGAATCAGGGTATCGTCGGTGGGCAGATAGGTATCGGCATCCAGTTGCAGAATGTGATCGAAGATCTTACCCGAAGCGAAGCCGCCCAGATTGAAATAGCAATGGTTGGTCAGATTGAGCACGGTTTTTTTGTCAGTGGTCGCCACGTAGCGGATGGAGAGAGCGTTGGTCGCCTTGAGGGTATAGGTCACGGTCACATCAAGCGTGCCGGGATAGCCCTCTTCGCCATCTGCCGAAACATAGTGCAGCTTCAGCTGCGGCTCATCACCGTCAACGGGGGTGGCATCCCAGATCTTGTGAGAAAAGCCCTCTTTGCCGCCGTGCAGGTGGTTGACACCGTTGTTGATGTACAGCTTATCATAAGTAACGCCATCCAGGGTGAATTTGCCACGGCAAATGCGGTTGCCGCAACGGCCGATCAGGGCGCCCTGATACCCGTCGCCGTAATAGTAATCCAAAACATTGTCGTAACCGCCCACCACATCGGTCATTCTGCCCTTTTTGTCAGGCACAATGATCTGCTGAATGGCACCGCCAAAATCCAAGAGATTCACCGTCATGCCATTGGTGTTTTGCAAGGTGTAACGGCTGACAGCGCGGCCATCGGGCAGCTTACCGAAAAATTGCTT
This sequence comes from Oscillospiraceae bacterium, assembly GCA_015065215.1. Taxonomy (GTDB): domain Bacteria; phylum Bacillota; class Clostridia; order Oscillospirales; family CAG-272; genus Firm-07. The sequence continues at coordinate 20,696 of SVQT01000037.1, forward strand.
TTGAATGCTCATTTTTATGTTCTCCTTCATCGAAATTCTTAGGTCGCTATTATTATACAATTATTCAAACAGAAAGTAAAGAGGTTTTTGGTCATAAAAACTTAAAAATCGGTCACAGAGAAAATTTTTTCGATTATTTCAGAAAAACTATGAGGGGGGCTATTGACTTTTTAGACACTTTCCTTTATACTATAATTGTCTCATTTGAGACAATGGAGGTGTTATGATACCCACAGAACTCGCCAAAACGTTGGCAGCGCTTCCGCTTTTCGCAAAAACCGATCCGGTTGTTCTTTCCACATGGTTAGAAAAGCACCGCCTACCGGTGCTCAATCTGGAAAACGGCGCGCGCATTGACCATATGAACGCCCGTGAATTGGGGATTTTACTAAGCGGAAGAGCCCAAATCCAATCGGCGGATAACGGACGAAGCGTGATTTTACGCGAGCTTTCAGCCCCCGGTATTTTCGGGGCGGCGGCGCTTTTTTGTGACGGAGACATCCCGATGTCCCGCATCGAGGCAAAAAGCGACACTGCGGTATTATATATACCGTTGGAGGCGGTCAACGCGCTATTGGATACCGATACCGGCTTTCGGAATGCCTATCTGACCTTTCTTTCCAACCGTGTGCGGTTTTTAAACCGCAAAATCCTCTGCTTCACCGCCGGAAGCGCCGAGCGGCGTTTGGCACTGTGGCTGGTTTCTGAGGAAAATGAAAAAATACTGCTTCCCGCTTCGCTCACTGCCCTGGCGGATATGTTGGATATTGGCAGAGCCTCGCTTTACCGTGCTTTTGACAAATTGGAAAGCGAGCGGCTCATCCGCCGCCATGGGCGTGAAATCCTTGTGGTATCACAGGAAGAAATTCTGAAAAAATATCAATAAATCCACAAAAGAAAGGAACCCATCATGAAAAAAATCATCGCGCTTTTACTGGCACTCACCATGCTGATTGCCCTCCCCCTGCTGACCTCCTGCAACAGGCAGGATGAGACCGAGGTCCGCGTCTGGACCCTGAACGGCACCACCGGCTTTGGTATGGCACCGCTGATGAATGCCGATAAAAACGGCAGCGCCGCCCTGCACTACACCTTCAAGATCGGAAGAGCGTC
>SVQT01000083.1 GCA_015065215.1 Oscillospiraceae bacterium
AACAGACCGCGGTCTGTTGGCTTTTTGTAAAAGAAAAACTGCACCTCGCAAAACTTCGGCTCCGCTCAGGATGACACGTAGCCTGTAGGGGCGACCATTGGTCGTCCGCACTCAGGATGACACGTAGCCTGTAGGGGCGACCATTGGTCGTCCGCACTCAGGATGACACGTAGCCTGTAGGGGCGACCATTGGCCGTCCGCGCCTCGCCCGTTCGCCACGCCTCCGCCTTTGGATTGACCCTGCGATCCTGCCCTATCAACCAAACGAAAAAGCCGCCCGTTGCTAAAGATAATAAGAAAAGGCTCCCTAAGAGGGAGCCTTTGATCAGCGGTGCCACCGGGGGATCGGCAATAGCATACGGGTATCCTTTTTGTAGTCGGCAAAGCCCTCTTTGCGGGATTGCCGCCCGTCAGCCATCGGAATGCTGACAAAGAGAAAGAGCAGGGTATTGGCAAAAGCACCTGCCAGTAAGTACCAGGCATCGGGGTAAATTGAGACAACCGAAAGCCCCACGCCCCACCACATCAGAATCTCCCCCAGATAGTTGGGGTGGCGGGAATACTTCCACAACCCGCCCCGGATAAAGGGGGTGGTTCTGTTTTTGCGATAGCGGTGCATTTGAATGTCCGCAGTGCCTTGCAAGGTCATGGCCAGAAGCGAGAGGCAGAAGAAAAGAATACTGCCCACATTCCAGGCCGCGTCGTGGAGCATCGCGTATGCCGCCGGCAGTGTGCAGCCGTAGACCACCAGGGTGGGTACCATGTGAATGCCCACAAAATTGATCAGAGGATAAAATTTGCCGGTTTTTTCATGCAGCATGGTGTAGCGCCAGTCCTGATGGGTCAGGTTCCCGAAGGTGTAGGCCCAGTTTACGGTCAAGCGCACGCCCCAAAGGCAAACGGCGATCAACAGCAAAAGGCGGGGGAGGGTGATTTCCCGGCCGATGGCAAAGGCCACTAAAATCACAATGGGCTGTACGCTCCAGTAGGGATCATAGACCGAGGCGTTGCCGAAGATGACGCTGAATAGGAAGGTGAAAACAGTGGCCGCCACATCGGCGATCAATAGGTTGAGCCACCAATCCAGATGCGGCGTTAAGGTCAGATACAGGCCAATCCCCACCGCCGAGGCAAGAAGATAGACCAGGGCCACGATCGTAAAGCTGATCGCGCGGCTTTCTTTTAATTTTTGCACAGCTTTGCTCTCCTTTTTTTGTACTGCTATCCATTATAGCACAACAAGCCTCCGATTGCTATATAAAAATCAAATTTCGATAAATTTTTTAAAGCTCACCCTTCCTCCCCCGCGGTAAAAACGGAAGATGGAAGCGCCCGCCCAGCGCCGCCGAATATTTGGCAAAGCCTCCCCCTTTTGGGGGAGCTGCCGCGCAGCGACTGAGAGGATTCTTTGCCCACGAAAGCTACAATCAAAGAGGGGAAAAAGCCCCCTTTTCAAAATTACCGAAATAGTGTATAATAAAGATAAATAACAGGAAAGGAGCATGAAATGAAGATTGTTATTGTAGGCGGTGTGGCAGGCGGTGCCACGGCCGCGGCGCGGATCCGCCGTCTTGACGAACAGGCCGAGATCGTCGTGTTTGAGCGCTCGGGGTATATGTCCTATGCCAACTGCGGCCTGCCCTATTATATCGGTGACGTGATCACTGACGAGGAGGAGCTGACACTTCAGACTCCGGAAAGCTTCTTTTCCCGTTTTCGCGTAACGGTTAAGGTGCGCCACGAGGTTATCGCAATCTATCCCGATCGCAAAACGGTGACGGTCAAGGATTTAGAACGCGGTGCCACATTTGAGGAAAGCTATGATAAGCTGCTGCTTGCCCCCGGCGCAAGACCCACGGTGCCGCGGGTGGCCGGCCTTGACAGTGACAGGCTGTTCACGCTTCGCACCGTAGAGGATACCCTGCGTATCAAGCAATATATCGAAACGAGCCGTCCCCGCTCCGCGGTCCTTGCGGGCGGCGGCTTTATCGGCGTGGAGCTGGCAGAAAACCTTCGCGAGCTGGGGATAGAGGTCACCGTCGTTCAGCGCCCCCGCCAGCTACTCACGCCTTTTGACCCGGATATGGCGGCGTTTTTGCACGCCGAGCTGCGCCGCTACGGCGTCAAGCTCCTGCTTGGCAGAAGCGTTGAGGGCTTTGCCGAGGCGGCAGAGGGCGTTGCCGCGCAACTGGATTGCGGCGAAACACTGCACGCGGATATGGCGATTCTCGCCATGGGCGTGACCCCGGATACCGCTCTTGCAAAGAATGCGGGACTTGCTCTTGGCATCAAGGGCAGTATCCTTGTGAACGATAAAATGGAAACCTCGGTGCCGGATATTTACGCGGTGGGGGATGCCGTGCAGGTGAAAAACGCCGTCACGGGCGAGGATGCCCTCATTTCGCTCGCCGGCCCTGCCAACAAGCAGGGACGCATCGCCGCGGACAACATTTGCGGCGGCAACAGCCGCTATCGAGGCTCGCAGGGCAGCTCTGTCATCAAGATCTTTGATCTGACCGCCGCCACGACCGGACTGAACGAATCCGCCGCCAAAAAAGCGGGGCTTGCCGTGGACAAGATCATCCTCTCGCCGATGAGCCATGCGGGCTATTATCCCGGTGGCAGTGTGATGACGGTAAAGGTGATCTTTGAAAAACAGACCTATCGCTTGCTCGGTGCCCAGATCGTGGGGCGGGAGGGCGTGGATAAGCGCATCGACGTACTGGCCACCGCCATCCACGCGGGGGTCAAGGCCACCGACCTCAAGGACTTGGATCTCGCCTACGCGCCGCCCTATTCCTCGGCAAAGGATCCTGTCAATATGGCGGGCTTTATGATCGACAATATCGCGAGCGGTACGCTCAAGCAATGGCACGTGGAGGAGCTTCCCACACTTTTGGCAAGAAGCGACGTCACCCTGCTTGACACCCGCACCCGCCGCGAGTATGCCATGGGGCATATCGAAGGCTTTCTCAATATCCCGGTGGATGAGCTGCGTGAACGCCTTGCCGAGCTGCCGGTGGGCAAGCCCGTGTACGTGATCTGTCAAAGCGGTCTGCGCAGCTATATTGCCACTCGTATTTTGGAGGGCAACGGCTATACCGCCTATAATTTCTCGGGCGGCTTCCGCTTTTACGCTACTGTCATGCAGGATCGCGCCCTTATTCAAAAAGCCACCCCTTGCGGGATGGATCAGTAAAGGAGAAACAATATGAATTTTACCGAAATTGCAAAAACAAGACAGTCCTGCCGCAGTTATGATCCCGACCGTGCCGTGGAGCAGGAGAAGCTTGACGCGGTGCTGGCCGCAGCTCGTCTTTCTCCCTCGGCGTGCAACGGACAGCCCTATCATATTACCGTTTGCAAGGGCGAGGCCGCAAAGCAAGCCGCCAAAGCGGTGCAGGGCATGGGCATGAACAAGTTTGCCAGCGACGCGCCGGTGCTGCTGGTCATCTCAGAGCGGCCCTACGTCGCCTCCGCTGCCCTCGGCGCCAAGGTCAAGGGCAATGACTATCGCTCGATCGACATCGGTATCCTCGCCGCCTTCATCACCGCCGAAGCCGCCGCCAAGGGGCTTGGCACCTGCATTCTCGGCTGGCTGGATGACAAAAAGCTCCGCGCGCTTTGCCACCTCGATGCCCCCGTCCGCCTTGTTATCACCCTCGGCTACGCTAAGGAAGGCGACCCCCTACGCCCCAAAATTGGGGCGTAGGG
>SVQT01000038.1 GCA_015065215.1 Oscillospiraceae bacterium
TCAACATCATCCGCTCTCTGGCGACCGGCGCTGATTTCACCTTCCATAATGTAATGGACTTCTTCATGATCGCCATTTCACTGGCGGTAGCCGCCATCCCCGAGGGGCTTGCTACCGTGGTAACCATTGTGCTGTCCATCGGTGTAACCAACATGTCAAAGCGCAACGCCATCATCCGCAAGCTGACCGCCGTAGAAACGCTTGGCTGTACCCAGATTATCTGCTCGGATAAGACAGGCACACTGACCCAAAATAAAATGACAGTCGTTGATCACTATGCCGACGACGAGATCCTGCTTGCCACCGCTATGTCGATGTGCTCGGACGCGGAATTTGACCGTGATGCCAAAACCGCCGTGGGCGAGCCCACCGAATGCGCGCTTGTCAACTACGCCGAAAAGCTGGGCTATGATAAAAACAATCAAAAGCTGGAATATGTGCGCATTGGCGAGGTTCCCTTTGATTCTATGAGAAAGATGATGACCACTGTGCACCAGCACGGTGACAGCATCATCCAATTCACCAAAGGTGCTCCCGATGAAATTTTGAAGCGTTGCACCAAAGCGTTGGTAGGCGGTGTTGAGGTCGACATGACCGAGGAAATCCGCGCCGCCGCGCTGACCGCCAATAAAAACATGGCTGATCAGGCGCTCCGTGTACTTGCCGCCTCTAAAAAAGTTCTTACCGCAGAGCCCGCCGTTTACCAAGCGGAAGCTGTAGAGTGTGACCTTTGCTTTGTGGGTTTGGTTGGCATGATCGACCCTGTCCGCCCCGAGGTCAAGCCCGCCATTGATGAATGCCGCTCTGCCGGCATCCGCCCCATCATGATCACCGGCGACCACAAGGATACCGCCGTCGCCATTGCCATGCAGCTGGGCATCATTGAAAACGCCTCGCAGGCCATTACCGGTGCCGAACTGGATAATATCTCTGACGAGGAGTTTGAAACCGCTGTTGAAAACTACTCGGTCTATGCCCGCGTGCAGCCCGAGCACAAAACAAGAATTGTCAACGCCTGGCGCAAAAAGGGTAAGGTCACCGCTATGACCGGTGACGGCGTGAACGACGCGCCCTCGATCAAAAACGCTGATATTGGCGTAGGTATGGGCATTACCGGTACCGACGTAACCAAAAATGTGGCCGATATGATTTTGGCCGATGACAACTTTGCCACCATTGTTTCCGCCGCCGGCGAGGGCCGCCGCATCTACGACAACATCCGTAAGGCAATCCAGTTCCTGCTGGCCTCCAACCTCTCTGAGGTGCTGGCCATCTTTGCCGCTACCCTCATTGGCTTTACCATCTTTAAGCCCGCTCAGCTCCTTTGGATCAACCTGATCACCGACTGCTTCCCCGCCCTGGCGCTGGGTATGGAAAAGCCCGAGGCAAATGTGATGAAGCGCAAGCCCCGTGACAGCAAAGAAGGTATTTTTGCCGGCGGTCTTGGCGCCGCGGTGATCTATCAAGGCATATTGGTCACGATCATTACACTGATCTCTTACTTTATCGGCCATTATATGGAGGCTGGCAACTTCGACATTCATCAGGAAAGCGTCCACGGCACCACCATGGCATTCCTGACCCTTGCGATGTGTGAGGTCTTCCATTCCTTTAACATGCGCTCGCTCCGCGGCTCTATTTTCACCATGAAGGGTCAAAATAAGTGGCTGTGGGGGGCTGGCCTCCTCTCGCTCATTCTCACCACCGTGGTGGTTTTGATCGAGCCTCTTGCAAGTGCCTTTAGCATGACCGCCATCGACTGGAAGGAATATCTGGTCGCCATGGCTCTCGGCTTTGCCATCATCCCGCTCGTTGAACTCGTCAAGCTGATTCACCGCCTGATCGACAAAAAGCGCGGGATTGAGCATAATAACTGATAAAAAGACAAAAGGATGGTTGACAACAACCATCCTTTTTGTTATACTGAAGCATATCAGCAACCACAGAAACGGAAACGATCATGGGAAAATTTGACGGGATTTTGCTTTGCTCCGATTTTGATCAAACAATGGGCATCGGCGGTGTCGTAACCCCCGATAACTGCAAGGCAATTGATTATTTTCAGCAAAATGGCGGTCGCTTTACCATCATCAGCGGCAGACATCCTCTCTTTTTAAAAAATCATCAGATCGGTTTTCATGTCAACGCCCCTCTGGTGGGCTATAACGGCGCGCTCATTCTGGATGAAAATACCGGGGAGATCCTATATTCAGGTGGCAGACAGGATATGCTCGCCCTGGATCTGGCAGAGCAACTTTGGGAAACCGAGCCGACCCTGCGCTGTATCGTCATGCATGACAAAACCACACGCTCGCTCACCTGCCACAGGGAGGCGCGCGAGAACTGTGTGCGCACCGTTCAGGAGCTACGCGATCAGTGCGAAATGCCGCTTTACAATGTGCTCTGCACCGCAAAAACCGCCGAGGAAACCGCCATGCTAAAGGATGCGTTCATCGCCTGTGCGCCCCCCGCGTTTGAGATCGCACGCAGTTGGGCAAAGGGAATTGAAGTCATCTGCCGCGAGGATACCAAGGGCGTTGCGGCCAAGCGAATGAAAGAAATGCTGGGTGCCAAGCTATTGGTAACAGCAGGTGACTACGAAAACGACATCTCGATGCTGCAAGCAGGTGACATCAGCTATGCTGTGGAAAACGCGCTGCCGCACGTCAAGGCCGCGGCCAAGCGGCAAACGGTACATTACGAGCAAAGCGCCATTGCCGCCATCGTAGCGGAGCTGGAAAAGGAGCTTTAAACACAAAAAACGCATCCCTTGCCATGGCAAGAGATGCGTTTTTTGTTATTCGATAAAGTCTGTTTCGGTCACACAACCATCCTGCCAAAGCAGGGTCTTGACAGCGTGATGCGAAATGGAAAAGCGATGCTCGGTATCAAAAAGTCGCAAAATCACGTCGGTATCCTTGCCTGCCGTTTCATAGCAGCGCAAAATGATGCCAGCGCTATCGGTATGCTGCTTGATGGCAGTGACCGACACGTTTTCCGCCGAAAGCCACATCCCCGCAAAGCCTGTGGGCAGCGCCCCTGCATGGAAAGTCTCCGGAACGGCGATCAAGGGCTGCTGCAACGCCTCTGCGCGGTGCTGGGCATCCGAGATCGAGCGCAGGGGAAAGACGCTATAGGCAAAGCGATGCTCGCCCTGCTCCATGAACTCGCAAAATTCATCCCGCACGCCGAAATGGTCGGCATACAATGCGCTGCGCAGCACCGTCAGCGACAGCGCGTTGCCATCGGCCTCGAAGCTATGCTTGCAGTCGTTGGCAATACCAATGCCGCCGCTCGTTCCCCGCATGACGATCCAATCGCCGCAGACCTGCTCGCTACCGTCGGTGGGCCGCTCGATAAAGCCGTACGGGATCTTACCATACGCTTTGTGGTCCGCACCCGTTAGCGGAAAGCGAAATTTCAGCACGCGGAACTTTTCTCTGAAGTCGATCCTGACCTTAACCTCCACCGCTTCGCCTTCCGCATACAAATAGTAATCACGAATGATATGACTGTCGCCGAAGTGCTGCTCGGTGCAAATGGCGGCACGCACCGGCCCCTCTTCAATGATCTTGACGCTACCCGCTACACTATAGTCCACGCGGTCCTTGAAGAATTGCTCGCCGTGAGCCCAGGTATCGTTCTTTTCGTCGTTATACAAAGCCAGCTCGGTGGGGGCTGCAAGCAGCTCTGTCTTTGTCCTCTTGTCGTATAGCGAGCAGAGCTCGCCGTTCGGCGAAAACACCACCCGTAGGCGGCCGTTTTCCATTGAGCGCGCGGTCACGGTCAATGGATTTTCCGCCATCGGCTCGTCGGCAGTGCGGAACATGCGGTAGAGCGCGTAACCAAGCGCAGGCACCCTTGCCGTAAAGAGCGTGGCATATTTATCCAAATGATTGGTCTTGGAGTCTCTCACCTGCTGAGAAGGCAACGTTCTCCCCTGCGCGTCGGCCACGCGCTGATAGCTCTTACGGATATGCACCGGTGCCTCCACCTCGTAATCCAGCGGATTGAATACCACCACCGGATAGCCAATGGCATCCGCATCCGCCTCGCTGACATGGCCGGGGGCGTTCCCTGCCAGGGTATCCACCTGCCAGGAGATCTGCTGGCAGGCATAATTTTTGACACGCTCCGCAATGGCCGTTGCCTCGCCGTGCACTGCGGCGGCATCGTCGTATGCCTCACGAATCGAGCAGCCGCCAAGGATATCATGAAACTGATTAAACAGCACCCGTTTCCAGGCATATTGCAGATCGGCGGCGGGATAGGCCGCACCCGTCAACTGTGCGGAAAGCACCGCCAGACGCTCGGCGGCAAGCAAGGCATTCTCGCTGCCGCGATTTCCCTTTTTGATGGCAGAGCAGGCGCTGTAGCAGCCCTTGGCGTGGTATTGAAGGTCATCTCGCACGATCGGTGCATTCTCCGCCTCTTGCGCGGCAAAGTAGCTATCCGGATCGGAATAAACAAACTGCTCCGACAGCTCCTCGTGCATTCTTTTCAGCAAGGATACGGTAGGGCCACCGCCGTGATTTCCCACCCCGTAGAAGGCCATTTGATCATTATCCTCTGCGGCGGCAAGCTCGGCAATCTGCCCAAACCGATCCACACCCCGATTGTTGCGCATGCCGTCGATGTTATAGCGGTGCGGAACGCGATAGGTGTTCACGCGGCTACCGTCAGCGCTTTCCCAACGAAAAAGATGAGAAGGCAATGCCTTTTCAGCCGGCGAGGGACGCATGAATACGTAATTTTTCATGCGGCTCTGCCGCAGGATCATAGGCAGGCTACCGTTGTGGCCGAAGGAATCCACGTTATAGCCGGTCTCCGCCATCCTACCGAATTTTTCCTGAAAATACCGCTGGGTGATCAGCGCGTGACGGGCAAAGGATTCGCCGCAGGGTATGTTGCAATCCGGCTGAATGATCCAGCCGCCCACCAGGCACCAACGCCCTTCCCTCACTCGCGCGCGTATCTCCTCAAACATAGCAGGGTCGCTTTGCTCGATCCACATATAGTAAGCGCCGCACGCCGAGGTGAATTTAAAATCCTCAAATTCCTTCATCCGATCCAGCGCGCTGCGAAAGGTTGCTTTTATTTCGGCAAAGCCCTCCTGCCACTGCCATAGCCAGACGGGATCCAGATGCGCGTTGCCGATCAAATGTACTTTTTTCATAGCGTTTCTCCTGCCATATTGGATTTTTCCTTGATTTTATTATATCTCCTTGCCAATATACTGCCTATAGTATTTCTTCGGCAATATATTGCGTTTCTTCGGATGTTATGCTATAATAATAAAAAAGGAGGGATCGCCGTGCAGATACTAAAAAAAGAGAGACAGATCGCCAACAGCGTGATCTCCGCCTCGCGCAAGCACTTCTCGGGCCATGCGAGAACGCACATACACGAGTTTTTCGAGATCGAATATATCATTTCCGGTAGCGGCACCTGCCTGGTGGATGGGCGCGCGTACCCAATGGAGCCGGGGGCATTGTTTTTGCTGACCCCTGCCAACACGCACACTGTCCGCGATGCCGATGCGGAGATGATCAACGTCATGTTTCAATGCGGCTACGGCTTCCCCGACCCCGCTCTGCCCATGCTCTGCGCGCCGCCCTCGTCGCTCTTTTTGCTGGAGGAGGCAGACCGACCGTTGATGCTTTCCCTGCTGACAGAGCTTTTGCGCGTGCATACCGACAATATCAGCTACGCCCACACGCTGTTGGCCTGCGCAATGCAGAAGCTGGCCTATTATCCCCATGCCGAGGAGCGGAAGCCGTTACCATACATCCAGCGCGCCTTTCTGTATATCACCGAGCATTTCAGAAGCGGCATCACGCTGGAGGATACGGCGGCCCATCTGGGGCTCTCTTCCACCTACTTCTCCGAGCTATTCGTTCAACAAACGGGGATGAATTTCAAAGCCTATCTGGACAGCATCCGCTTTTCGCACGCGCAAAATCTGCTCTCCTTCACCGACATCCCCGTTTGCACCGTGCACGCCTATGCCGGCTTTGGGGATTATGCCAATTTCTCCCGTCGCTTCAAGCGCCTCGTGGGCATAACGCCCAGCGCCTACCGCAAAAGGAGCAAAAACCGCCAAACAGTATAGAAAAAACAAGCGAAGGTGTGCATCTCGCACCTTCGCTTGTTTTTTTATCTTCTGCCGCAACTGCCGCCAAAGGCTTTTTCTGTCGCCTTTCGAGGAGCGCAACGGGCAGAGCGTGCCGATTTTACCGGCACAGCTGTACATCTTTTTTACCCTCAACACAGATCCGGCGCGAAAAATCGCGTGCGATCTGGTTGTTGCGGGCCGACGGAAGGCCTTGTCGCCTTTCGAGGAGCGCAACGGGCAGAGCGTGCCGATTTTACCGGCGTAGCTGTGTTGAAATAACCCGCCGAGCCGTGTCTACCGCGAGACGAGAACCCTGTATAAACAAGGCGGTGCCCTGCCAACCGCTTTACTGCTCCCAACGTCCTTTGCCCCACCTGAGACAAGTCAATCAAGGTGGAAAGGGAGGTCTGCAAACCACAGTCGGACTCTCTCCGGGCTCCATTTTATGAGTGTAGGCTCCACAAACGCGGCGATCACGCGCTAAGCAGGCGTTTTACTTATTTCTTTCCCTGTTCGGGATTGGCATCATAATCAATTTCTTCGTCAAAGCGATCCTCAAAAATGTTTGCCACGGCATTGAATTCATCCTCATTGTCGTCGATAGAGATCAAAGAGGCTTCGCCGTCTTTATCCACAACTTCCTTGAGAATCACATACTCACAAAATTCCTGATCCATCTCACTTTCCAGCGCGGGGATCATAGCGTAGTAGGTCGCCCCCTTGTATTCGCAGGAATCAATGACCTCGAACTTGTGTTCAACGCCCTCTTCATCCATCAAATAACAAATATTGGCCTCTTGCTCAAGCTCTTCGGGATTCTTTTTATTTTCATCCATTTTTATCACCTCTCTCACTGTCTTTATTGTACCTTATTTTCATCAAAAAGTCAATAGGGTATTGATTTCCTTTTCAGCATTGCTTTTTGCTACACAAAATGCTATAATAGAAAAAAACGGCCAAAAGGAGATAAAAGCATGAAGCTTTCCACATCCAACTGGGTATATCATCAGGATCCGCAAACCGGGCGAATATACTCCCCAATCGAAAGTCTGAGCGCCCTGAAAGACGCCGGCTATGATTCGGTAGACATCAATATTTGGCCGATGTGCCACCCCGGCGGGCCTATGACGCAGGATCACTGGAAAGCGCATATCGAAGCCTTTGCCATCGCCTCTCAAGCTTGCGACCTGCCGGTCTACCAAACCCACGGCAATACCATGGGCGGTACCGAGTGGGACGACCCGAACTACCCCCACCGGGAGCTTCGCCACATCTGTACCCTGCGGTGTGTCGAGGCAGCCAAAATGCTGAAGGCGGATTCGATGGTCCTGCACCCCTTTAATCTGGCACATAGCAGCATTTATTCCGCAAAGGAAAATCAAAAGGCATGCATGGCTTATCTCGCCCCTTATATTGAGGCGGCAAAAAAGGCAGGCGTTAAGGTTGCCGTAGAAAACATGATCGATTTCGGTCGCCGTCATCGCCGTTACTGCGGCGGCGATATTTATGAGCTAATTGACCTGGTAGAAACCATCCATGACCCAGATGTGGGCATCTGCATTGACACCGGCCACGCCAACATTTCCGGCATGCAACCGGGGGACGCTATTCGTGCCGTCGGCAAGCATCTTTTTGCCGTACACATCAATGATAATCACAGCAAATTGGGGCAGGATGAGCATCTGCTCCCCTTCTTTGGGGACATTGACTGGAAAAATGTGATGCAGGCCCTGGCCGATGTGGGTTACGCTGGGCATCTCACCTACGAAATTCATCCCCAAAGGGTGCCCAACGGCGCGGCGGCAAAGGCTTGGCTTCGCTATACGACAGAGATCGGTCGCCATCTGCTCTCTTTGCTTACAGTATAAAAAAACAGGGTGCTCAGCGTGTTCTCCTTATCAGAGAGCACGCTGAGCACCCTGCTTTTTCGTGATGCGGCAATGACAGAAACGCTTACTCTCGCGCGAAGAGCCTTGTGAAGGCAACGATCACATCGCCCCTTTTGTTGATAACTATATATCCGCCATCCCGCTCTTCATTGATGCAATCGATCACGGCATAGCCATCCTCGGTAAAAGTACCGGCGTGAATACAATCGGTACTCGGGCGAAAGATCTCTTTACCGTTCTTGTCAATATAAAAGACGCCCTCGCCATCGGTAACGGCGGCAACACCGCTTTTAAATTCGCCCGCAAAGGCATACGTCGCCTCAATCTTATATTTTCCGTCATAGCCGATATAACCCCAAGGGCCGCCGGCTTCTTCACAAACAGCGGCCAAGCCGTTATCGCTTGAAAAAGGCAACGCCATATCATAGGTCGGTTCTATCACAAACTGGCAATTACTGTTGATATAGCCGTATTTGCCGTTTAACTTGACCATGGCAATACCGTTTTCGCCAAAGGAAGAGGCATCCTCATAAATGGGGCTTACGACATAGCTCCCCTTGCGGTTGATATAGCCGTATTTCCCATTCATTTCTACCAACGCCAGGTCGTTGTTGGCAAAAGGACTCATCTCGTCAAACTGGGGATTGATCACATATTCCCCCTTCTTGTCGATCATGCCCCACTTTTGAAAAACAAAAACCGCCGCATAGCCACTCAAGCCAAAGCTTCTGGCATTTTCATACCTGGGCTCAATCACATAAACGCCCTTACGATTGATATAGCCATACTTACCGCCGATCTGTACCAGCGCCAGACCGTTTTCAGCGAAGGGCTCTACCCCGTCAAACTGCGGATTGATCACAAACCCACCGCTTTTGTCTATATATCCCCAGGCGCCGTTCATTTTTACAGGAGCGTATTCATTTTCACCAAATTCATCGGCAGCCTCAAAGGTGGGGTGGATCTCAAACTCGCCGTTTTTGTTGATGTATCCCCATTTTCCCTGTTGACAAACGGCGGCAAGGCCGTTACCGCTAAAGTTTAACGCCTGTTCAAACTGTGGCTGGATCACCAGCTTGCCATCTTTGTTGATATATCCCCAAAGGAGCGTCCCATCCTCCACGGCAGTAGGCAACGGAGCAAGCCCCTCGTGAAACATTTCCACTTTTTCTTCAACATCGCTTTTAGGATCGGTATTAAACGCAATCACAACTACAACAAGCAGGGCAGTCAAAATCAGCACAGGCAAAACCAGCAAAAAATGCGCCGCCTGGAATTTCCATTTTCCCTTTTTTGGAGGATCGGGTTGCTTCTCCTTTTCGGTGTTAGGTTCCGGTTTTTGGCCGTCAATCCATTCATCCGGCGCCTGTGTGGGGACGCATGGCTGCTCTACCGGCTCTAACGCTTTTGGCGCTTCGCCCATATTTTGCTCGTTGAGCTCTATGCCGCAATTCGGGCAAAACGAGGCATTGTCGGGCAAATTCACGCCACATGCCTTGCACACATACATACCGCACACCTCCTTGCCGCAATTTTGCTTATTATATCACAAAAGGCGCCGTTTGTCAACCAAACGGCGCCTTTACGACTTAAAACGACCTTAAATATGATCAAAATCCTCCAGAATCAATCCGGGATTGTTGTCGGTTGCCCACTTCATACTCCACTGACCGGTAAAAAGCAAATAGTAACGGTCAAACACATCCTTAACCACTTTGGTATCAGAGGCCAGATTGAGCGTAGGGATATGCACATCCTCATTGGCGATGCGTTGAATGAACTGAAACGGCAGCTCCCGGTGCAGATATTTCACGCCGTACTCGCTTTCCATGCGGAATTTCAAAACGTCATATTGCAGCACACCGATCACGCCGACCACCACGCGTTCAAAACCGCCATCCGGCTCAAAGAAAATGCGGATCGCCCCCTCTTTGGCGATCTGATCCATGCCCTTGGCGAACTGCTTGCGCTTCATCGAGTCAATCTGCTCGATCATGGCAAAATGCTCGGGGGCAAAGGTGGGAATGCCCTCAAAGGTCACTTTTTTGTTCTTGGCACACACGGTATCGCCAATATTGAAAATACCCGGATCAAAAACACCGATAATATCGCCGGCAAAGGCTTCTTCTACCCCTTCACGCTCCTGGGCCATCATCTGTTGGGGCTGGGAGAGCTTGATGGGGCGTTTGCCCTGCATATGATAGTACTCCGCGCCACGTTCAAACTTGCCTGAAACGATACGCATAAAGGCAATGCGGTCACGGTGCGCTTTGTTCATATTGGCCTGAATTTTAAATACAAACGCGGAAAAGCCATCGTCAAAGGGCTGAACAGTCTCATCACCCGACTGACGGGAGAGCGGGGCCGAGGTCATTTCCAAAAAGCCCTCCAAAAAATCCTCTACACCGAAATTGTTCAGCGCGGAGCCAAAATAGACGGGAGAGAGCTTGCCGCGGGAAATTGCGTCAGGATCAAAATCAAAGCTGGCACCGTCCAGCAACTCCACCTGCTCACAAAGCTCCTCGCGGAGATTTTCACCGATCAGACTATCCAGCTTTTCGGTATCGGTCATGTCACACGCGATCACGTTCAAGCGGTTTCTGCCGCCGTGAAAATTATCAAAGGTGTGAATAGCGCCCGCTCTGCGGTCATAAACACCCTTGAAAGTAACGCCGCAACTGATCGGCCAGTTCATGGGATAGGTGCCGATGCCAAACTCACGCTCCAGCTCGTCCAAGAGATCAAAGGGATCCCGTGCCTCACGGTCCATCTTGTTGATAAAGGTAAAAATCGGGATGCCCCGCTTGGCGCATACACGGAAAAGCTTGCGGGTCTGAGGCTCGATGCCCTTAGCCGCGTCGATCACCATCACCGCGCTGTCGGCGGCCATCAGGGTACGGTAGGTGTCCTCTGAGAAGTCCTGGTGACCGGGAGTATCCAGAATGTTGATGCAATAATCGTTATAGCGGAACTGCATCACCGAAGACGTGACAGAGATCCCGCGCTGTTTTTCCAGCTCCATCCAGTCAGAAACGGCATGCTTATCACTCTGCTTTCCCTTAACCGATCCCGCGGATTGAATGGCGCCGCCATATAAAAGCAGCTTTTCGGTCAGCGTGGTTTTGCCTGCGTCGGGATGCGAAATAATCGCAAACGTGCGGCGCCGCTCGATTTCTTTTCTCGTTCTTTCGTCCATGATGTTATCCTTTACAAAAATTTTCACTCAACTTATACATTTTACCGCACATCAAAGATTTTTGCAAGCGTTCCTCTTTTTTGCTTGCCTGTGCGCAAAACAGGATTATTTATTCCGCAAATACGCATCTATCGCGGCAGCGGCGGTTTTACCCGCGCCCATAGCGAGAATAACAGTCGCGGCACCGGTCACCGCATCCCCGCCTGCCCAAACACCCTCTCGGGAGGTCAAGCCCCGCTCATCGGCAATGATACCGCCCCACTTGGCAGTCTCCAGCCCACTGGTGGTCGATTTGATCAAGGGATTTGGCGAGGTACCCAGCGCCATGATCACGCAGTCCACCTCTAAGGTGAACGCGCTGTTTGCCTTCTCTGTGGGGCGGCGGCGGCCGGAGGCATCCGGCTCACCCAGCTCCATTTCCACGCACTTCATGCCGGTAACAAAACCGTTCATAGGATCACGGCGATCGTCAGGGTTATGGTATCCAAAGATTTCGATGGGATTGGTCAAGGTCTTAAAGATAACTCCCTCCTCCATCGCGTGCTCCACCTCTTCACGGCGCGCGGGGAGCTCCTCCATACCGCGGCGGTAGACCACATAGACCTCAGCGCCCAACCGTTTGGCGCATCTGGCGGCGTCCATGGCCACGTTACCGCCGCCAACCACCGCCACGCGCCTTGCGTGCTGAATAGGCGTGTCACTCTCTGCTTGGTACGCCTTCATCAAATTGATGCGGGTCAAAAACTCATTGGCAGAATAAACGCCCTTCAAATTTTCACCGGGAATACCCATAAATTTGGGCAGTCCGGCACCGGAGGCAATAAACACCGCCTCAAAGCCGTATTCTTCCATCAATTCGTCAACAGAAACGGTTTTACCGACAACGGTATTGGTCTCAATCACAACACCAAGCGCCTTGAGCCCATCGATCTCTTTTTGCACGATGGATTTGGGAAGGCGAAACTCGGGTATGCCATAAACCAGCACGCCGCCCGCCAGATGCAAGGCCTCAAAAACCGTTACCGCATAGCCCCGTTTGGCAAGCTCCCCCGCGCAGGTCAGCCCCGAGGGGCCGGAACCGACCACCGCTACACGATGCCCGTTGAGAGTCGGCTTGACCAGGTCAGAGAGGTCGGCATTGGTGTTGTGCCAATCTGCCACAAACCGTTCCAAACGGCCGATGGCAACCGGCTCACCCTTGATGCCGCGCACACACTTGCCCTCGCACTGATTTTCCTGCGGGCAGACACGGCCGCAGACGGCAGGCAGGCTAGAGGCCTCGGCAATCACCTGATAGGCACCTTCAAAATCCCCCTGCGCCACCTTGGCGATAAAGGCAGGGATATGAATCTTTACCGGACAACCGCCAACGCAAGGCATATTCTTACAACGAAGACAACGGTTGGCCTCATCAATTGCCTGCTCAGCGGTATAACCAAGCGCCACCTCATTAAAATTACGGTTGCGCTCCTCGGGTGCCTGAGTCGGCATCGGATTCTTTTTCATAGACATATTTGCCATTTACTCTACCTCTTTTGCAAACAGATTGCAGGTCTGCTCATAGCGATGGCGCTCAAAATCACGGTACATCGAGCTTCTTGCCATAGCCTCATCAAAATCAATAAGCGCACCGTCAAACTCAGGACCGTCCACACAGGCGAACACGGTCTTGCCGCCTACCGTCAATCGACAGCCGCCGCACATACCGGTACCGTCGATCATAACAGGATTCATCGACGCCACGCATTTTACACCGTGCTTCACGGCCACGCCGCACACAAATTTCATCATGATCAGGGGGCCGATGGTGATCACCTCGTCATACTGCTCACCATCACCGAGCAGCTTTTCCAAGGCATCGGTCACCAAACCCCGCTCACCCCAGGAGCCATCGTCACTCATTTTCACAACCTTACTGCTATTCTGTTCAAACGCCTGCTCCAAAATCACCAGATCCTTGTTGCGAAAGCCAATGATCGAATGCACCTCACAACCAAGACTATGGAGCTTTTTAGCAACCGGAAAAGCGATGGCACAGCCAACACCGCCACCAACCACAGCGACCTTTCGCAAGCCCTCGGTATGGGTGGCTTTGCCAAGGGGGCCGACGAAATCCTGCAAGCAGTCCCCCACCATTTTGTGATTTAGCTTTTCGGTGGTGCCGCCCACTACTTGAAAAATCACGGTAACGCTGCCTTTTTCTCTGTCATAGTCGGCAATGGTCAGCGGAATCCGCTCCCCCTTTTCGTCGGTGCGCAAAATGACAAACTGCCCCGGCTCTGCCTTGCGGGCCACCTTGGGGGCGTCCACCTCCAGCAAGGTTACCGTGGGGTTCAGCACTTCCCTTTTCAAAATCTCAAACATACTCTACCTCTTTCAAAGCAAAGGGGCCGCTGCGCGCAACAGCCCCTTTGTGTTTTGCAAATTCCACGCAAAGGGTTTAATACTTTATATTTTATCATAAAACAACGCCCATGAAAAGGGGGTTTTACATTTTTTTATTTTTTATCGTCTGCTCGATCGGCATCAAAGACCGCACGGCGAGAGCGCTGTCAAGGCAATGCCCCATATTCAAAGAAAGCGTCCCCGAAGGCAAACGCCCTCGGGGACTTCGGTCTTTTATTCTACGTGAGGGAGCTTGGCAAACGCCTTTTCCAGTTCCTCGTCGGTGGGGATGTCATCGCTCATCTTGCCGTCGTGATATTTTTCGTATGCGTACATATCGAAGTAACCGGTACCGGTCAAGCCAAAGAGAATCGTCTTTTCCTCACCCGTTTCTCTACACTTCAACGCTTCGTCTATCGCCACACGGATGGCATGACTGCTCTCGGGCGCGGGTAGCGTACCCTCTACGCGGGCAAACTGGACCGCCGCGTCAAAGACCTCGGTTTGCAGTACCGCTCTTGCCTCCATCAAGCCGTCGGCATAAAGCTGAGAGAGTGTGGAATTCATACCGTGATACCGCAAACCGCCCGAATGGCTGGGTGCCGGAATAAATCCACTGCCAAGCGTACACATCTTGGCAAGGGGAGTCACCATACCGGTGTCGCAATAGTCATACGCGAATTTGCCTCTGGTAAAGCTGGGGCAGGAGGCGGGCTCTACGGCAATGAACTGACAATCCAGCTTACCTTTGATCCTGTCACCCATAAAAGGGGCAATCAGGCCGCCCAGATTAGAGCCGCCGCCAGCGCAACCGATGATCACATCCGGCTTGATACCATATTTATCCATAGCGGTTTTGGTTTCAAGACCTATAATAGATTGATGAAGCATTACCTGATTGAGCACACTGCCCAATACATAGCGGTACCCCTCGGTTTTACTGGCTTTTTCCACTGCCTCGGAGATGGCACAGCCAAGGCTGCCTGTGGTACCGGGATGCTCGGCAAGAATTTTTTTGCCCACCTCGGTCTCGGTAGAGGGCGAGGGGGTAATAGAAGCGCCATAGGTGCGCATCACTTCTCGGCGGAATGGCTTTTGCTCATAAGAGCATTTGACCATATAAACCTTGCAATCCAAATCAAAATAGGAGCAAGCCATCGAAAGAGCGGTGCCCCACTGCCCCGCGCCGGTCTCTGTGGTCACACCAAGCAACCCTTGCTTTTTGGCATAGTATGCTTGCGCAATGGCAGAATTCAGCTTGTGGCTGCCGCTGGTGTTGTTGCCCTCAAACTTATAATAGATTTTGGCGGGCGTTTGCAGGTATTTTTCCAAGCAATAGGCACGTACCAAGGGGGCCGGACGGTACATTTTGTAAAAATTACCGATCTCCTCGGGAATCGCGAAATAAGGGGTGGTATCATCCAACTCCTGCTCAATCAGTTCCTCACAAAAAACCCCTGCCAGGTCTTGCTTGGTCATCGGGCGATGGGTAACAGGATTCAATAAAGGAGCGGGCTTGTTTTTCATATCAGCACGAAGATTGTACCAATATTTCGGCAGCTCCTGCTCATCCAGATAGATCTTATAAGGGATCTGTTCGTTTGCCATGATCATTCTCCTTCTTTGTTAAAAGGCAAAAGCCGCCTGGCTTCACCTCTTGCGACAAGCACCCATCATTGCGTCATGCTTGCCGCGGTTTTATTATAGCACAATTTGTCGATAGGGTCAAGGAAAACTTGCGAATTACGGATGCAGAATGCCCCGCTCATCTTTTGTACCGTGCTTGCGATATTGCAAAGGCGACATGCTGAACGCGCGGCGAAATACACGACTGAAATAAAAAGGATCCGCAAAGCCCACAAGAGCGGCAATCTCTCCAATGCTCAAATCGCTGTTGATCAGCAAAGATCCCGCATTGTTCATACGGATACGGTTGCGATATTCCACCGGGCTCATGCCCGACCATTTTTTAAAAAGCAGATAGAAATAGCTTTCACAAACGCCGCAAAGCTCCGCGTATCGGCTCATTGGCTCATTTCGATCCCACTCATTACACAGGGCGTCCACCCCCGCGCGAATGGGATAGATCCCGGCGTCTGTCTCTCTTGTCTCGTCAATGATCTCATCCAGCAAGGCCAGAAATTTTACCTTGATTTTAAACACGTTTTGGGGCATATCTGCCAAATGCACCGCCCGCCAAACCGCTTCCGCGTCAAAAGCAAGGCGACTGGCCGCCGCCCGTTTGAGAACGGTTGCCCGATCCGAGAGTAAAATCTCTTCTCCCGTCTGGTCATACAAATGGAAATGAAGGGTGTAGGTGTCCACACGGCTCTCTGCCTTTCCGCCCTTCCAGCTGACTCGATAGCGGATGCCCCGCGGTGCGTAAAACACATCCCCCCGGGAAACAGAAATTTTTTCGCCATCCAGCATTTCAAAAGTTCCCTGTATATCCGAGCAAACAAAGACCAAGCCGCTTTTCGGCCTTGGATGTTTCCAAAATCCCACATAACTCCAGCCGTCGCGCCAGACCTGCCGTACCGCTTCCACCTGTCCGACTGTCAGCTCGCCCGCGGTCAGCGCCGGATCCTTGATGTCTATGATCTTTGTCATATTCTCAACATCTTCCTTTTTCAATACAGAACATTTTTACGATATTTCTATAAAACGCGCACCGTTTCCGGGGATATGGCATTATATCAACCGTTACCCCCGTCAAAGCTATTCGCCGCGCCGGCCTTATTTGCTATTCAAATGTACGTGAAAAAACTTGTTGCGAAACAGCGTGGGGGTTGTCTTGGTATGGTATTTGAAAAACTTGACAAAGGCATTCTCATCTTCAAAACCGCACTGGGCAGCGATTTCTTTGATAGAATATTCGGAATTGAGCAAGCGAGATTCGATATAGTCCAGGCGGTTCTTCACAATGGCGGTCTTGGCATCATAGCCGAATTCTTTTTTGAACATACGGGAAAGATGATCAGGGCTATAGCCATAGCGGCTTGCCACATCTACCACAGAGAGCGCTTCTCTGCTATTGGCGCGAATATAGGCGGTAATCTCTGCCAGGCGCTTGTTGCCATACTCCGCTTCTCTTCCCGCTTCTAACAAAAATCGGGCCAAGGTCAACTCCGCCACGACAGGGTTAGCCTGTTGCAAATGCATCAACTCGTTGAGAACGCGCAAGGCAGAAACCTCGTCGGGTACAAAGTGTTTGGGTAAGCCCAGCGCCTCCTGCTTTGTGCAATGGTAGTGCAACCAATAAAAGGAGGTGCGGCCATAACTGGTCTGCGTGCCGCCGTGCTCAATGCCGGGCTCCAACAACAACATATCCCCCTTAACAAGATCGTAATTTTTCCCCGCTTCGCGAATATGCACCTGGCCCTCTACCACATAGATGATTTCATAGGTATTCACCGTCACTGTCGGATGCACCCATGCCTTGTCGCTGTCAAAAAGACCCATGTTGCCATATTCCAATTGCATATCCTTGATCTTGATCATATCGCATTTTACCACCTTATCATTTGTTTTCGCATATGCTTCTTACCTTTAATCATAGTATAATGATAAGACAATGTCAAGTGAAAAAGAGAAAAAAGCCACTTTTACCATCTTTTTGATAGTAAAAGCGGCTGCTTTTTTTATTTCCTTTTCTTGCATTTTTGTTCTGCGCCACATGTGGCAGACCCATCATACGAGGGGCCCTGCGCGGCATTACAATACCGGCAAGATACCAATGCTTTGGGCCAAGAGAAAAACCAACGGAATGGTGATGCAGGAAAGCAGATGCGAAACCAACGCCATACCTGATGCCACAGTAGTATCCATGCCGTAACCGGCAGGTACCACGATGGTGCTGAGCCCCAAGGGCATGGCCAACGCGCAAATTGTGCACAAAACCACTTCTTTGGACAGTGTCGGGAACAAATGCAAGGCCAACGCGAAAATGCCGATTGCCACCAACGGAATCACCACCAAACGAAGCGCCGATGTCACGTAAATAGGGAGGTTTCGCATGGTTTGGCCAATGTCGATCTTGGCAATGGTCATACCGGTCAGCACCATCGCAATGGGCGACATGCAGTTACCAAGATCCCTGACCAAACTGCCGAAAAAGCCAAAATCGGTATATTCGTGTCCGGAAAAAGGAAACAAGCCTAAGATCACCCCCACGATCATGCCAATGAACATGGGGTTGACAAAAGGCTTGATCCGTTGCCAAACAGTGCGCTTGCCCTCACCGGCCGGAATGAGCAGCGCGGGCACACCCCACGTATAGATCAACGCCCAGAACGGCAAAGTGAAAATCAAATAGACCAGCAGAAATTCATCCCCAAATAGCCCTTTGACCACCGCATTGCCCATAAAACCAAAATTGGAAAAGGCCAAGCCATAGGTGCAGATCTTTTGCACATAGCGATCCTTACTGCATCCCTTGCTCAGTAGCACCGCCAACGGTGCCGTAATGGCAATGGTTATCACACCTGCCAGCAAAAACTGCCCCAGGGAACGAATATTATCCATTGTAAACTTGGTCATAAAAGTGCCCATGACCAATGCCGGAATAAAGAGATTATTTTCCAGCTTCGACAGTACACCGGCGGCATTGTCCGATACAACACGCAGCTTCATCAGGATATAGCCGATTACAATCAGCGCGAACAGATACCCCATTTGATTTAAGGTTGGCAAAAAAAGCTCCATTTTCTCTTCCTTTCGGCAAAAAAGAGAGCCGCAAGAGCGGTTGCGCTTGCAGCTACTTCTTTTTCTTTAAAATGCTCTTGCTACCAGAACGTACAGCACAATCACCAACGCGACAAAAAGGATGGCGATAATGGTTGTAACAAGGGACAGGATCTTGTCCCAGGATCTGGCCTTGGTTTTACCAAAATAGGTATCAGCGCCGCCTGCGATAGAGCCGGACAATTTTTTATCCTTACCGCTCTGCATCAATACTGCAATCACAAGAAAGATCGCCATCGCAATCAAGACACTGCCCAAAACATAGATTATCGGATTCATCATATACCTCCATAACAATCCGCGAAGCAAAACTTCGCACAATGACACATAATATAGAGGTATTATAGCACAAAGCTTTTCGAATTGCAATAGCAAGTTGAAAAATTTTTTATTTTTTTATGGTGCCCTTTTTATCTTTTCCGCAATAATGCCCTTGACTTCCTCTTTACCTTATGTTATAATGTGTACATCTTTACATTTTTATACCGTAGAAAGAAGGAAAACTATGGCTCCCTCCCTCAAGTACACCATGCTCGGTCTTTCGATCCTTGCCTATATGGCATACATCGTATGGATTGGCATCAAATTTTCCCGTAAAAACAAAAGCACCGACGATTTCTATCTCGGCGGCAGAAAGCTTGGTCCTTATGTAACCGCCATGAGTGCTGAAGCCTCTGACATGTCCTCCTGGCTCCTAATGGGTCTGCCCGGCCTTGCCTTGGCGACCTCCTTCGTGGGCGCTACCACCGGCTTTGCTGAGGCTGTTTGGACCGCAATCGGTCTTGCGATCGGTACCTATCTCAACTGGCTGATTGTGGCAAAACGGATCCGCCATTATTCGGCGCGCACCAAGTCCAACACAATCCCCGACTTTTTCTCGGACCGTTTCGGTGACAAGGCAGGTTTTTTGACCGCCATCGCCGCTGTCGTGATCGTGGTCTTCTTTGTTCCCTACACCGCCTCCGGCTTCTCGGCGGTCGGCAAACTGTTTGAATCCATTCTTGGTGTGCCCTACCATGCTGCTATGATCGTGGGTGCCATCATACTGGTCGCTTATACAATTCTCGGCGGCTTCCTCGCTGCTTCCACCACCGACCTGATCCAGTCGATCGTCATGACCTTTGCGCTTTTTGTGATCATCTGCTTTGGTGTTGAAAGCGCGGGCGGCTTGCAAAACGTATCCGGCAACATCAGTAGCATGGCCGGGTTCGGCGGCTTCCAAAAATACTTCAGCCTGACCGGCACCGATGGCAGCTTCGGCTTCTTGCCGATCGTTTCCACTCTGGCCTGGGGCCTTGGTTACTTTGGCATGCCCCACATCCTGCTTCGCTTTATGGCTATTGAGGATAGCAACAAGCTGAAGGTTGCCCGCCGTGTGGCTACCGTTTGGGTGGTCATTTCGATGGCAATTGCCATTCTGATTGGTGTCATCGGCTTCTCCTTTGCCTCTACCAGTGGTCTCCTGACCACCGAAGGCTTTGACCCTGAACGCATCATCGTTTACATGGCTGACGCTATCGGCTCTCTGGATACCTTTGCCGCCATCATCGCCGGCTTGATCATCGCCGGCATCCTGGCCTCGATCATGTCCACCGCCGACTCGCAGCTGCTTGCCGCCTCTTCTTCTGTTTCAGAAAACATCGTCAAGCGTTTTGCTTGGAAGAACATGTCTAACAAGGCCCAGATGTGGGTTGCCCGCGGCACCGTTGTGGTCATCGCTATCATTGCCGTTTTCTTTGCTTGGAACCCAGACAGCTCTGTGTTCCGCATCGTTTCCTTCGCTTGGGCCGGCTTTGGCGCCACCTTCGGTCCCCTGGTGCTTTGCGCGCTGTTCTGGAAGCGTACCAACAAATGGGGCGCGCTGGCAGGCATGCTCTCGGGCGGCACCGTCGTCTTTATTTGGAAATACGTCATCCGTCCTCTCGGCGGTTTTTGGGATATTTACGAGTTGCTCCCCGCATTCCTCGTTTCCCTGCTCTTCATCATCGCCATCAGCTTGGCAACACCCGCGCCTGAAAAAGAAATTACCGATACCTTTGACGCCGTTAAGGCTGAACTGAAAGGCTATACCGACCTTTCCAACGAGGTAGCAGACAATGCCGGCGAAGAAAGCGAAACTGTAAATAAAGAGGCCTGATCTTTCCCCGAGGAGCCGCCCCGGCGGCTCCTCGCGCCCCCGCGCACCGTTTAAAAACGCGTGTTTGGGAGCAGTCTTAAAACAAATCGCCAATTCTAAAATGAAATAACTTTATACGGAGGCATATCGAAGCGGTCATAACGAGGCGGTCTTGAAATATAGTTGAAATCAAGTAGTTCAATTTCCCGTCCGTTTCTACAAACTTTTTCAAATCCCCTATTGAATATAGGTAAAACTCCTTGAAATTCCTAATGTTTTGTGGTATAATGAAAGCGGTCTAAAATCAACCGATTTTCTACAAACATTTTTGGGAACGCAGATTTTCTACAAAAATTTCTACAAATTTATTTTCGGATTTTCAAAATCTGTAGAAATCACATTTTCGTCAAAAATTGAATATTTTTTATATGGAAGGTTGGCAGAGATGGTCGATGGCATCAGTCTTGAAAACTGAAGAAGTGAAAGCTTCCGGGGGTTCGAATCCCTCACCTTCCGCCAAAGCCCCGATTTTTCGGGGCTTATTTTTATGCTTTTTACATGGCTGTTCCACCCGAACCAGCCGTGTTTTTTCTTTGGTCTAAACGTGCCTTGTACTCAAGATATTCAAAGTATTCGTCAAGCGTTTCAAAGCCAAGACGCTTCATTTCTTCCTTTGCTTTCTTAAATTCCGACACGCTATCGGCGGGCAGTTCCGGGAAGACGGCTTCGATAGGTTCGTTTTTGAGTTCTTCGTCACTATCGCTCGTATCAACAAACACGGTGTCGTCTTCATCGTCCGCATCTTCGTCCCAACTTTCGTATTCCACCGCAACGGGCTTTGCAACCTTTGGGGCGGCTTCAACGTCGCTGGCATAAAAGATTTTTTGTATCGTAGCCATTGCTTCAGGGTTCGTTTGATCAACAGGAACGGGTTTACCGCTGAATACGTCCGACAACGTTTCCGCAATACCGAGTTTGGAAGAATAATTCAGGTGGCTATAAATGTCGGCAGTCGTGCTGAAAGTGCTGTGACCTAACCACTCTTGGACGGCTTTCATACTCACGCCGCAAGCGATA
>SVQT01000039.1 GCA_015065215.1 Oscillospiraceae bacterium
CACCACATTTAAAACCATTCTGACCTCCACCGACAATGCCGGTCAGAAAACCACCACCGACTGCATCTGGCTTGGCGACCTGGAGCGTATCGGCAGCCGCAGATTGCGCGCCATGTGGGGTGAGAACATGAAGGCTGATCAGGTGCAGATCGCGCACCATGGCTATAACGGTGTTGAAGAAGAGCTTTATGATCTGATTGAGGCAGAGCTGGTCTGGTGGCCGAGTAGCGGTGGTCACTATGCCGGTAGCTATTCACAGGCAAATAGCACAAACTGGTATAGCCGCGTCAATCACCACGTCGCGCATGAAATGACCTGTGTTAAGATGATTATTATGCATGATGGATACGATTATACCTTAACCTTTACCACCGCTGGCCCGCAATATGACAATATTGTGGACGTGAACGATTGGGAAAAGAAAGACCCCGACGGCAGAAATCTGATTGATAAAAGACAAACGCCCACAACCTGATTTTTAAATAAGCGCCGCACGGTCCGTGCGGCGCTTATGCGAGGTGAATTTTATGAAAAAAGTTACGTGCCTTTTCTTGATCCTAACTCTTCTACTGTCTGTGGCGGTTTTGTTTTCCGCTTGTAAAAACCGCAATGACACGCAGGTCAGCGGTGATATTGTAGAGTTGGATTTAAGTGAATACAGCCTGACCTACGGCAAGGATCTGACCCAGGGCGGCAAGGAGGCGGCAGGGCTGCTCGCCGCTGAGCTAAAGTATCTGACCGGCACAAAGCTGCGCGCTTGGCTGGATGAGGAGGACGAGGAGGTTTCTACCGATGAATATGAAATTTTGGTGGGTGAGACCAACCGTACCGAAACCTTTCGCGCTTTAAACCGTATTGAGGGCAGTGGCTGGATCATTGCCGTGATCGGAAACAAACTGGTTATCGTTGGCTCCTCCCCCTTCCTGACTCGTGTAGCCATTACCTATTTTTCTGAAAATTATGTAAAAGAAAGTGCCATTGACGGCACTAAGCTAAAGGTAAACAAAGAGATTATTCGCTCTAATCTTTCTACTATTACGGTGGAAGATATTTCCGGCAAGGCATCCTTTGAGATTGTTTACGACGATATTATAGACGATTATGACAATGGCGGCAAAGACAACTATGACTATGCCGCCGACCCGAACCCCACCACCGGCGGTCCGAATGCCGACAAGACCTATAAGATCAGCTTGCAGGTCAGAGATAAGCTTGCGGCGCTTATTGGTTTGAGTGCCGAAACCATTGTGATGAAGGATGATGCCGCGCCCAAAACCGATCAGGAGATCTTGGTTGGTAATTTGGACGGCAGAGAAGAGTTTGTCAGCGAAATGGCCAAGCTGAACGCCAACGAATACGGTGTCGCTATTCGCAACGGCAAGATCATGCTGCTTGCGTGGAACGATGTCGTGCTGCCCAGGACACTGGATGTGTTGGACGATATGCTGGAGGGCTGCCGCGAGACATCGGGTGCCGGCAAATCGCGGTATGTGATTCCCAATGATTGCACGATGACCGAGGTCTATGAGTGTAATTGGGAGGTTGATTTCCCCAAGCCCGCGGGGGAAGGAATGGTGCTGCGTGGTGTTGTGGATGTTTCAAATGATTCATTGGAATACATCTATACCGGCAACGGTGCCAATAGCGACGCCTTTACCGCTTATTGCAGCCAATTGGAGGCGGCGGGCTACAGAACCATTGCCGATGAGTGGAATATCAACGATAACCGCTTCCGCACCTATGTAAATGAGGCGGAACAGGTGACCCTGCATCTTTCTTATACCCATTATAAGCATGCGGCCGAGTTCAATATTACAGACGGATTGCCGGGTATCCGTGTTGTCTCTGCCAGCACCAAAAAGGTGACATTGCCCAGCGCTGAAATGCTGAATGCCACGCAATTTGAAAATGAAACCTATTACAAGGTCGTAACGCCCAAGCTGACCCAGTTAAAGCTGGACTATAAGGCGGGTAGCTTTGGCAACGCATACATTTACACGCTTTCTGACGGTAGCTTTATCGTTTATGATGGCGGCCGCGGAGATGGCAATGATGTGGGGAATATGTGGAAGGCCTTGAATGATTTGTACGAGGAAGCGTTTGGGACCGGTCCTACCAGTCAAAAGCCGATTCACATTCGCGCCTGGATCCTTTCCCACGAGCACGGCGACCATTTCAAGGTGTTCCGCGGCTTCTGTGAAGAATACGGAGATAGTACAGACCTGCAATTCGACGCTTTGCTGTTCAACCCTGTATCTGCCAGTGAACGTGAGAATAGTAACAATCCGGAATATGCCATTCAGACCAACATGGCTTCTATCCAAAGCAAGGTGACAGACGGCTTCCAATTCATTAAAATGCATACCGGACAGACCTTTTATTTCGCGAATTTGAAAATGGAAGTTCTCTATACCCATGAGGATACCTATCCCAAGGGACTGGAGTATTTCAATAACAGCTCTACCGTTTTCCGCACGACGGTGAAGTCGGTCGGTGACGGCGAAACCGAAGAGACCACAATGCTTTGGCTTGGCGACTCGGAGCGTATCGGCGGCAGACGCCTGGCGGCTCTGTACGGCGAGACCCTGAAGTCAGATATGGCGCAGGTAGCGCACCACGGCTGGAATGGCGTGGATCTGCTGTGCTATCAATTGATCGAGCCGGAGGTCCTTTGGTGGCCGGTGGTTTATTCCAGCTTCAAGGGCCAAGTCAAAACGCCTACCGCAACCACCAAATGGTCTAATCGTGTGGATTATGAGATTGCCAACAATTTGGCATCGGTGAAAATGATTCTGGTGGCCGATACCTATAATACCACTATGAAATTTGACGGCTCCGGCAACGGGCAGAGTAGCTTGTATGACTTGGACGGTGCGCAGATTGTTTTCAGCAACACACTCACCGGCGGCACGGTTATCAAAAAATCATAGTAAACAGAGGCAACGATATGAAAAAAAGAGCATTAAGCATTATTTTGTGCCTTGCGATGCTGCTTTCTTCGGTAGCATTGTTTTCCTCCTGCAAAAAGGCAGAAAACGGTGAACCAAAGATCAGTAAAAAGACAATTGACGTCAACCTCAGCGAGTATACACTTATTTACGCCGAGGACCTGAGTGACGGCACCAGACAGGAAGCTGTTCAAATTACCGCTAAAATCAGGGAACTCACAGGTGCCAATGTCCGTGCTTGGGTAGATGAGGAAAGCGACGTAGTCGCTACCGACGATCTGGAAATTTTGGTGGGCAATACCTACCGCAAAGAAACCGAAAAAACCTTGAAGGGCATCAAAGGAAACGGTTGGGCGATCCGTGTGTTTGACAATAAGGTTGTTATTGTCGGCACCAACGATTTTTTGACCCGTGTGGCTGTGAACTACTTTATCCATCACTGTATGGTAGAGGAGGCAGTTGTCCGGGACGCGGTTTCGATCAACCAGAAGGTTTTGGTGACCAAATTGGATACGTTGTCTTTTGTTGAGAATGAAGAAGGCAAATATCAATTGGTTTACGATAACCGCGTAGACGGTACCAAAAACACCGTTAACTACGAAAACGATTCCAATCCCACCAACGGCGGCCCGGATATAGACTATCTCTATACTGTTGTGGATGGCATCCGTACCACACTTTCTCAGAAATTTGGTGTTCGCTCCAGCACCTTCCCCAATAAGCTGGATAATGGCCCTGCCGGCGATTTTGAGATCCTTGTCGGCAATATGGATGAGCGTGCCGATGTGAAAGAGGAATTGTGCAAATTAGAGGCCGATGAATACGGTATTACCATCAAAGACAATAAAATTATGGTGTTGGCTTGGAATGATGTGACTTTGGCTTCTGCCGCCCAGCTGTTCCAGGAAATGATTGATTCTTGCGTGACCAAGGATGAGGATGGCAATATTAGCTGCGCTGTGCCTTCCGCCTGCTCACTCAAAACCAAGATCAACTCCAATTGGGTCACCGATTTCCCCAAGCCCGAGGGGGAGGGCATCGTGCTTGATGGCACCTTGGATGTTGGCGATAACTCCTTGGAATATATCTACAGCGGTACCGGTGTGACCAACGCGGCTTATCTTTCCTATTGCGAAAAATTGGAAAACGCTGGCTTTTCGCTGATCACCGGTGAGACGGTTTTAGAAGGAAGCACATTCCGGACCTATCTCAATGAAGAAACCGGCGTGACTTTGCATGTGTACCACTCTGCTTACAAATACGCCGCTGATTTTAATTTTAACACCGAAAAGGTGTTGCCCAGTATTCGTGTGATTTCTTCTGATACCAAGAGTGTGGATATGCCGGACAGCAGCATTTTAAACGCGCAAAGCTACACCGCGGATACGCAAAGCAAGATCACACAGCTGAAATTAAATTATTCGGATGATAGCTTTGGTAACTCTTATGTGATCACATTGGCTGACGGTAGCTTTATCATTTATGACGGTGGTCTTGGCAAGGGCGGCACTGTGGATCTGAACAATCTGTGGGCTGTTTTGCGCACTTTACACGAAGAGGCGCATGGCCCGAATTCCGGCAAGCCCATCCATGTGCGCGCGTGGATCCTGTCTCACGAGCATAGCGATCACTCTACTGTATTTACCCAGTTCCTGAACGCTTACGGTAAAGATTCAGCCTTCAAGTTTGATTACTTCCTCTTCAACGGTGTTTCCGCCAGTGAGCGCGTAAATAGCAACAATCCCGGCTCCGGTATTTACGGTACCTATATGACCAATCTGAAAAATAAAGTAACCGGCGGCTTTGAGCACATCAAGATGCACACCGGTCAAACCTTCTATTTCGCTAATATCAAGATTGAAATTCTCTACACCCATGAGGATTCCTATCCCAAGCGTCTGGAGTACTTTAACAACAGCTCTACCATCTTCCGTACCACCTTTACCGATACCGGCGAGACGATGATCTGGCTCGGCGACTCGGAGCGCATTGGCGGCAGCCACATTTTGGCTATGTACGGCGATACCCTGGATTCGGATATGGTACAGGTTGCGCATCATGGCTGGAATGGCGTAACGACCAAGACCTATGAGGTGATCGCGCCTGAGGTGGTTTGGTGGCCAACCAGCATCAAAAATTTCAATAGCTGGACCAAGAGCGCAACCGCTTCGAACTGGTTCCACAGAGTTGACCACGATATTGCGTACAATCTGCCTACTGTTGAACTGATTTTGGTGGCGGATCTGTATAACACCACCATGACCTTTACCAGTGCCGACAAGGACTATACCTTGCGCGATGTGGTTGGGAATGCGGAAATTGTGTATTGTCAGCTTTCTACCAACATCAACAGCGCGGTTGTAGATAAGCGGCCGGCAGCCTGATAGGACAAAAAAGATGCATTGGCCTGTTTCTCCTGAACGGGGAACCGACCAATGCATCTCGTTTTTTTGTACTTGAAAGTTAGCGCTTGATGATCAATTTGTGGGGCAGAGCGCCGCACCGATCACCGTGCCAAAGCGGGCGTTTTGCGGAATGACAAACTGAATGCCAAAGTTCTTTTCCATGCTTTCAAAGGTGCGGCGAATGGGGGCGATGCCGGTTAGATTGCCGGTTAGGACCACACGATCCAATTTGTAGTTTCTGGCGGCGAATACGGCCAGCATACCAATGGTTTCTGCCACCATGTTGACAATACCCAAGGCAATGTCGTGCTTGTTGGCAAGATCGCTGAGCTTGCCGAAATTGGAGGCGGTCAGGTCATAGTTAACGCCCTCGTAAATGTTTTTGCTGGAAATATCCTTGATGCGCAGGTCAATGTTAGAGAGGTCGCCCCCCTCGCAAAGCTGCTCGATATGCTCTACCGTGTCCACGCCAAGGATCTTGCGCGAAAGACCCACTAAGGTACCCCCGCCAACACCGGTACCGCCCAGATATTCAATATCGGTGCCGCTTTCGGTATGCCTCGCGTGGATCAAGGCGGTGCCGGTGCCCATGCTGACTACAATGGCGTCATTCAGGTTGGATAGATAAAGACCGCCAAGCCCCACGCTGTTGAACTCCGGTACGGTGCGGCAGTCCAGCCCCTCGTAAAGCGGCTTGTCTAAAAAAGCGGATCCGGCGCCGGTCATCATCACGCGTTCAATATCGGATAGGGCGAGTCCGTTTTGCATAGTAAATTTACCAAACGCGCCGTAAATAGAGGTCAAAGGGTCGGTGGCGCGAACGAATTGCGGTTCGATCAGCCGGCGCTCGCCGTTTTCTTCACGAAAGCCCACAATTTTGGTGGTGCTGCCGCCAACATCAATGCCAAGAACGGCTTTTCCCATAGGTTACATCTCCTTTTTGGAAGAAATTACAAGATTATTGTATCACAGCCTTGCAAAA
The DNA here is from genome assembly GCA_015065215.1 of Oscillospiraceae bacterium. GTDB lineage: Bacteria > Bacillota > Clostridia > Oscillospirales > CAG-272 > Firm-07. Next base: position 6,336 of record SVQT01000039.1, read on the forward strand.
AAATCAAGGGCATGGTATAATATGGGGGAAGAATAAAAAAGAGAGGTGCCATTATGAACTTCACCAATCCCGACGCCAAGATCCTAAAGGATAAAAAACTCTATATTTTTGATATGGACGGAACCATTTATCTGGGTTATCAGGTTTTTCCGTTTGCCATTCGTTTTATCAATCATCTGCGTGCCGCAGGAAAAAAGGTTTTGTTTTTTACCAATAACGCTTCGCACACCACCGATTTCTATGTGCAAAAGCTTTCGAAATTGGGCTTTTCTCCTACAAAAGAGGAAATCATGACCTCCGGCGATGTGACCATTGAATTTTTAAAGCGTCACCGCGCGGGTAAGTCGGTATATCTGGTAGGCACCGATGAGTTGGTAGAAAATTTCCGCGAAAACGGTATCCCGATGCTGACCGGTAAAGAGGAGAAGGCCGATATTGTGGTGACCAGCTTTGATACCACCCTGACCTATGAAAAAATGGATAACGCTTGCCGCTTGGTGCGCAACGGCGCGGAATACCTTTCTACCCATCCCGATTTTAATTGCCCCACCGAGACCGGTTTTATTCCGGATAGCGGCGCTATCGCGGCTTTTGTGACTGCCTCTACCGGCAAAAAGCCCACCTATTTCGGCAAGCCCTATAAAGAGACCATCGAGATGATTTGTGAGGCAACCGGCTTTAGCTGCGACGAAATGTGCATTTTCGGCGACCGTCTTTATACCGATATTGCTGTGGGCAAGCGCCATGGCGTAACCGCTGTTTTGGTTCTTTCCGGCGAGACCACGCCCGAGGACGTAGAAGCCGCTGCGGTAGCGGATAAGCCCGATTTTGTTTACGATTCTTTGGATAATGTCGATTTGGAGATGTTTGGTTGATTTTAGCCGCAAGTTCCGCTCCCACAAGAAGCTTGTGGGAGCGGATTTTTGAGAAAGGAGGAGAGCAATGGCCTTAGACGCAGGCTTTTTGGCCGCGCTCGCCGCTGAATTGAAAGAGACCGCAATGGGAGCCCGTATCGAAAAGGTCTATCAGCCGGAACGGGATACCGTTGTGCTGCAAATGCGTACCTTCGCTGGCGGAAAACGGTTGCTCATCAATGCGGGATCCGCCAATCCCCGCGTGGGGTTTACCGCCATCACGCTGGAAAATCCGCAAAATCCCCCTCAGTTCTGCGTATTGCTGCGCAAGCATTTGTCGGGTGCCAAGCTGACCGATGTCCGTCAGCCGGGTTTTGAGCGCGTGTTGGTGACCGAGTGGGAAACCAGGGATGAAATGGGCTTTTTGTGCAAGCGTTTGCTGATCGCCGAGATCATGGGGAAATACAGCAATCTGATTTTCACCGATGGAGAAGAAAAAATCCTGGCGGTGCTGCGCCCGGTGGACTTTACAACCAGCACCAAGCGTCAGGTTTTACCGGGGATGCGCTATGAGATGCCGCCCCCCCAGGAAAAGCGAAATCCATTGCTGGTTGAAAGATCGGATTTTATCACCATGTATGAGAAGAGTGATCGCCTGGTCGACAAATGGCTCACCGCCTCTTTTTTGGGTATCAGCGCTACTGTCGCCAGAGAAATTTCATATCTGGCCACAGGCAAGAGCGACGCGTTGCTGTGTGATGCTGATCTTGATCGGCTCTACACGGTGTTTGAGCAGGTCTTTTCCGCCGTAAAAAAAGAAAATTTTGCGCCCTCTATGGTTTATGACGAGAACGGCAAGCCGGTGGAATACGCTTTTTTACCATTGACGCATTATGGAGAAAGCAAGCCCTTCGTTAGTCCTTCCGCGTTGCTTGACGAGTGGTTTGGTAAGCGCGACCGCGAGGCCCGCGTCAAACAACGGGCGGCTGATGTATTGCATATTGTAAATAATGCGTTGACCCGTGTTTTGCACAAATTGGAGCTACAGCGGGGCGAATTGGCCCGCTGTGAGGAGGGCGAGAGCTTTCGCCGTGCGGGTGATTTGATTGTAGCCAATTGCTATCGCCTGGAAAAGGGAATGCGTAAGGTGCTTTTGACCGATTATGAGGATATGAGAGAGGATGGTAGCTTTGGGGAAGTGGAGATTGAATTGGATCCCCGTTTGCCCCCAACCGCCAACGCCCAACGCTTTTACAAAAAATATAACAAAAGCAAAAACGCCAAGGTTGAGTTGACCCGCCAGATCGAGATCGGAGAGCGGGAGCTGGCCTATCTGGAAAGCGTGAAAAGCGCCTTGCATACTGCCGAGACCCCGACCGATCTTGCTGAAATTCGCGAGGAGCTGGCACGTTCCGGCTATGCCTCTCGGGGGAAGATGCTGCCGAACGCCCAAAAGAGGAGTGTAACCCCTGCCTTTGCCGAATACCGTACTTCGGGCGGTTACCGTGTGCTGTGCGGCAAAAACAATCTTCAAAATGAATATATCACCCACAAATTGGCCTCTAAAAACGACTATTGGTTTCATGCCAAAAATATGCCGGGTTCCCATGTTGTTATGCTGCTGGAGGGCAAGGAAGAGCCACCTGCCGCCGATTTTACCGAGGCGGCAAGCATCGCGGCGCTTTTCTCGGCTGCCGAAGGCGCGCCGATGACCGAGGTGGATTATACGACAGTACGGCAACTGAAAAAATCGCCCGGTGGCAAGCCTGGCTTTGTGATCTATCACACCAATTGGAGCGCTATTGTCAGTCCGGATAAGGAAAAAATCCATGCGCTTCGTGTCAAATAAGAGGGCCCGCCATCATGGCGGGCCCTCTTATTTGTCTTTTCTTCGCTCTTTGGCAAGCGGGTTGTGTGCCATGGCGGTCTCCATATCCGCATTGCTGACATGGGTATAGATTTGGGTCGTATTCAGCTGCTCATGGCCCAAAATGTCCTTGAGTACACGCACGTCCACGCCCCCCTGCTGATACATCAGCGTGGCGGCCGTGTGGCGGAGCTTGTGTACAGAGAGATGTCTGCCGCCAAGTCCCGCCAGATCTAAATATTTATAAACCATCCATTGCACCGTTTTTACACTGATGCGCTTGCGTTGGTTGCTGAGGAAAAGCGCTTTTTCTTTCACGCTATGCGCATTGTTGTCGGCAAGGCGAAGCGAAAGGTATTCCGCCAGGGCGTCGTGGCAAGCGTCATTGAGATAAATCACACGTTCTTTGGCGCCTTTGCCGGTCACACGCAAAGAGCGCAGATCACGGTTGATGTCCGATAAATTGATACCCACCAGCTCAGAAACACGCATACCGCAGTTCAGAAAAAGGGTAATGATGGCATAATCCCGTACTACAGTACGGGAATCGGTATCATTTTTGACGGTTTCCAAAAGCGAAAGCGACTCTGTGAGGGTCAGGAATTTGGGCAATGATTTTCTGGGCTTGGGGGATTCAATATCGGCGGCAGGATTGGTCTCCAATTGCTTGGTCTTGTGAACCAGATAGCGGTAAAACATGCGGATCGAAGCCAGCTTGCGCGCTTTTGCCGCCCAAAGATTTTTGCGTACCGATCCGGAATATTGCAAAAAGGCATAGATCTCGGAGGTGCGGATCGAGCCCATGAAGGAAAGATCCAGACCGCGGATATCAATGGCGGTAAAATCGTCGGATTCCGGATCAATTCCGTCACGGTTGGCGACGATAAAACGGAAAAAGGTACGAAGGTCCAACAGATATTCAGAGACGGTTTTGGGGGAACAGTTTTGAATACCGGATTTGTAAGCGGCAAAATCCTGTGCTGTGACCGGCATTTCCGTAAGGGAAACGGCGTACATTTGATTCATAAGTTCTCCTTTTTTAGGGGGAAGGGCGTTTTTTGTGAAAAATGGTCGATAAAATGTTAAATCTTTCGCATATTTCTTGCAATACAGCGTGTAATTGTATATAATAAAGGCAGTTATTTTGGAAAGGAGACGCGGCATGAAAGCGTTTTTTGGTCGATATTCTTATGTTGCGGTAAAACTGTTTTTGAATCAGTTTGCCATTGCGCTCTTTGGCGTCGGTCTTGCCTTTGCCTGTGCCGGGGCGGGCAATAACACCTTATTGATCGTCACCAGCGTAGGCGCCATTGTTTTTTATTTGTTTTTGCAGTATGCCGTGATGTGGGAAATCGGCGCCAAGGACGGTATCAGCGCCACTGCGAAAGGGCAAAGCCGTGGCCTTTGGCGTGGGTTTGTCATCGGATTGATTGGCAATGCCGTTAATTTGCTTTGCGCCCTGTGCATCCTGCCCGGCGCATGGTGGGAAAATGGGTTCAGCAAGGCGTTTATGTTTATCGGGCGCATGATCCAAGGCATGTATATGGGGGTCATGGCGCAACCCTTGATGGGGCTGAAATTCCACGATTACGCATGGGTTTATTTTGTGATCATCCTACCCTCGGTGCTGCTTTGCGGTATTGCTTACATCATTGGCAGCTACAATTTGCATGCTACCAATATTTTAATCCCAAAAAACAAGGATGTCAAGAACAACGGCAGACCCGAGTAAAAAAATTTACTTTTATGAGGGGGAAACATGATGAAGTTGACCTTTGAACAAATCAAAACTGTCACGTTTGGCGCGTTGTCTGTGAAGCAGGAAGGGGAAAAGCTTCTGTTTTGCAAATGTACCGCCAAGCAGGTGGCCGCGTGGCACGCGCTTTCCGCTGGGCTGGGTATGCGTGCCGAAACCACCACCGGCATTCGCTTGGATTTTCATACCGATTCGCAGAACCTGACCGTAGATGCTGCCGAAGGCGATAAGTTTGAGGTCCATATCAACGGTCTTGCGCGCTACCGTGTGCATGCAGAGGAATACCGTGCTAAGGGCGAAAAAATGGTGTTTTCGTTGGGTGAGGGAGAAAAGCGCGTTACCTTGATATTTCCCAGCCATAGCAAGGGCGTGTTGACCTCAGTTGAGCTGGATGACGGCGCAACGCTCTTGCCCCATCAGCACAGCCGCAACATTCTTTTCATCGGTGATTCGATCACGCAGGGCTGGAACAGCCGCTATGACAGTTTGTCCTATGCTTGGCGTGTGACAAGCTTTTTTGACGCAAATAGTCTCATTCAGGGCATTGGTGGCGCGTATTTTCACGAAAGCACTGCGGATACCTTGGATTTTGATGCCGATACCGTTGTGGTGGCTTACGGAACCAACGATTTCGGGCATTATAAAACCTTGGGGGATCTTGAACATCACGCAAATCTGTTTTTTTCGCGCGTGGCCGAGCAATACGGTAAAAAAAGATGCTTTGCCATCACGCCGATCTATCGGGCGGATATGGATGTGCCCAAAGCGATGGGCAGCTTTTCCCAGTGCCGCGCCGTGGTGGAGGCCGCTGCCAAGCAGCACGGCTTTACCGTGGTAGACGGCCTGACGCTGGTGCCGCACAACGATGATTTTATGGCGGATGCCGTACATCCCAACGATTTCGGCTTTGGTGTTTTCGCGGAAAATCTGATCAAACAGCTGTATTAAATCCAAAAAGCCGGGGATGCTTCCCCGGCTTTTTATCTTACGGTCAAACCTCCACTGTCACGTTCCACTTGTTCAGCCTCCAAATGCCGTCCTTGTAGGTGAATTTGGCGATGGCGCAGTTGTCCGGCATGGCAAGGCCTGAGCTGCTGCCAAGCACGCAACCGGCCGTCGCGCGGATGAAGCCGCCGTGGCAGACCGCACCCACAATGGGAGTATCCTCCATGGTGGCAAGCATATCGAGAAAGTCCTGCGCACGGGTGCGCAGCTGCTCGTGGCTTTCTCCGCCAAAGGAGGAGTAGTCGCCGGCGCGGCGCGCGTTCAGATAGCGCTCGCCGTATTTGACCTCACAATCGGCGATATACTGAAAGGCAAGCTCGCCCACGTGGATCTCGCGGATGTTGGGGGTGTATTCACACGCATAGCCGGGGAGTGCCAGCGCAGCGGTGCTTTTTGCCCGTTGGAGGTCGCTGCAAAAGATCTTGTCAAAGGTGATGTGCCGGAGCAGTGGGGCGGTTGCTTTTGCCTGCTCAATACCCAGCGTCGTTAGGGCGACGTCGCTTTGCCCCGCGAAAAAGTGACCCGCGTTGCTTTCCGCCTCGCCGTGTCTTAAAAAATAAACGATCTTGTCTGTCATTGCCATCTATCCCCCAACAGTATTGTGTTTATTGTAGCACGAACGGGTGCTTGTGTCAATGAGGGAAAGCGAAATTTCCCGATTTTGCAACTTTACATTTAAAGTATAATGTGCTATACTAAACAGTGTATCTTATTTGCTCGGAAAAGGAGGGGAAAACACCGTGAATGACAGAAAATTTCATTTAAAAAGCGCGTTCCGGCCCACCGGTGATCAGCCACAGGCCATCGAGGCGCTTTGCAAGGGTCTGGAGGCGGGTATGCGCTATCAGACCTTGCTTGGCGTGACTGGCTCGGGCAAGACCTTTACCATGGCAAACGTGATCGAGCGCATGAACCGCCCCACCCTCATTTTGGAGCCAAACAAGACCCTTGCCGCCCAGCTTTGCTCAGAGATGCGGGAATTTTTCCCTGACGCGGCGGTAGAGTTTTTCGTTTCCTATTACGACTACTATCAGCCCGAGGCCTATATCCCCGGCAAGGATATGTATATCGAAAAGGATGCCTCGATCAATGATGAGATCGACCGCCTGCGCCATTCTGCAACGGCGGCGCTGCTGGAGCGGCGTGACGTGATCATTGTGGCAAGTGTTTCCTGCATCTATTCGCTGGGCGACCCGGTGGATTACAAAACCATGATGCTTTCTCTGCGCCCGGGGATGGAGATGAGCAGAGACGAGCTTTTGCGCCGTCTGGTACGCATACAGTATGAGCGAAGCGATTTGAATTTTGTGCGCACCAAGTTTCGTGTGCGGGGAGATACGGTGGATATATATCCCACCGGTGGCCCTGCCGATACCGCCGTGCGCGTGGAGTTTTTTGGTGATGAGATTGACCGTGTATGCGAATTTCGCGTGGTTACGGGTCAGATTTTGCGTGAATTGCACCATTTCAGCCTCTTTCCCGCTACGCACTATGCGGTCTCTGATGAGAAACGGGAAGCGGCACTGGCCCAAATCGGTGCCGAAATGCTGGACCGGGTGGCCTTTTTTGAATCGCAGGATAAGCTCATCGAGGCACAGCGCATCCAGGAGCGCGTCAAATACGATCTGGAAATGCTGCGGGAGGTGGGATATTGCTCTGGTGTAGAGAACTATTCCCGTGTGTTGGCGGGGCGCCCGGCGGGCTCCACGCCCTATACCTTGTTGGACTTTTTCCCCAAGGATTATCTGATGATCGTGGATGAATCTCATGTGATGCTTCCCCAGGTGCGTGGCATGAGCGGCGGCGATACGGCGAGAAAGAAAAATCTGGTGGATTTCGGCTTCCGTCTGCCATCGGCCTATGACAACCGTCCCTTGTATTTTAACGAATTTGAAGAGCGGGTAGGGCAGGCCATTTTGGTCAGTGCCACCCCCGCTGAGTTTGAGCGACAGCATGCCGAGCAGGTGGTGGAGCAGATCATTCGCCCTACCGGCTTGCTGGATCCTGACATTGATGTGCGCCCCATTGAGGGGCAGGTGGATGACCTGCTTGGTGAAATCCGATTGCGCGCCGCCAAAAACGAGCGTGTGCTGGTGACTACCCTAACCAAGCAAATGGCGGAGGATTTAACCGCCTATCTGGAGGAAAACGGCGTCCGTGTCCGCTATATCCATCATAATGTGGAAACCATCGAGCGTATGGAAATCATTCGTGACCTGCGACTGGGTAATTTTGATGTGTTGGTTGGCATCAATTTGCTGCGAGAGGGCCTTGACCTGCCTGAGGTATCGCTGGTAGCGGTTTTGGATGCGGATAAGGAGGGCTTTTTGCGTACCGAGACCTCGCTGATTCAAACGGTCGGCCGTGCCGCCCGCAACGCCGAGGGCAAGGTGATCATGTATGCCGATGTGATCACCGGTTCGATGAGGCGGGCGATTGATGAAACCAATCGCCGCAGGCAGATTCAGGATGCCTATAACAAAGAACACGGTATTGTGCCAAAGACCATTGTCAAGGGCATCCATGATATTATCGAGATCGGTAAGGCGGCAGATGAGGCGGTTGGCAAAAAGGGCAAGGAAAAGCTGTCGCCTGCCGCTAAAAAGAAGTTGATTGATACGCTGACCGCCGAAATGAAAGAAGCGGCGAAAAAGCTGGAATTCGAGCAGGCGGCGTTCCTGCGTGATAAAATCAAACAATTGCGGGAAGAGAAATAAAATGCTATGGCAAATCAATTGGTTTTAAAGGGCGTGCGCGTCCATAATCTCAAAAATATCGACATCACCATTCCAAGAGATAAAATGGTGGTCTTTACCGGCCTTTCCGGGTCGGGTAAATCATCGCTTGCGTTCGATACCCTCTATGCGGAGGGGCATCGGCGTTTTGTGGAGTCGCTTTCCTCCTATGCCCGCATGTTTTTGGGGCAGCTGGATAAGCCGGATATTGACAGCATCGAGGGGCTTTCTCCCGCCATTTCGATTGATCAAAAGACCACATCCAAAAATCCGCGCTCTACGGTGGGAACCGTGACCGAGATCTATGACTATCTGCGTCTGCTGTATGCCCGCGTCGGCATTCCGCACTGTCCTGTTTGCGGCAAGGAGATCCGTCAGCAAAGCAAGGATCAGATTGTGGATCGGATCATGGCAATGCCAGAGGGCACTCGCTTTATGGTATTGGCGCCTGTGGTGCGCGCTCAAAAGGGTATGCACGAAAAGGTGTTTGCCGATGCCCGTAAGAGCGGCTATGCCCGTGTGCGTGTAGATGGCAATATGTATGAGCTTTCTGAGGAGATTAAGCTGGATAAAAACAAAAAGCATACGGTAGAGGTGGTGGTAGACCGCTTGATCAACCGGGGGGAGATCCGCTCTCGCCTGGGTGATTCGGTAGAAACTGCGCTCTCGCTTGCCGACGGCAATTTGCTGATTGCGCCTGTGGCAAGAGACGGAGAGCAAGCCGCCGAGGAGCTGGTTTTCTCACAGAATTACGCCTGCGAGGAGCATGGCATTTCCTTTGGTGAGTTAGAGCCCCGCATGTTTTCTTTCAATAATCCTCAAGGGGCTTGCCCCCATTGTGCCGGCCTTGGTGAAATGCGCCGTGTCGCGGTGTATAAGCTGATCCCCGATGACAGCCTGACGCTTGCCAAGGGCGCCATTGCTGTCAATGGCTTTAAAACCCTGGAAACTATGAGCTGGAACGGTCCGCTCTTTGCCGCTGTGGGTGAAAAGCACGGATTTACGCTGGATATGCCGGTAAAGGATTTTACACCGGAACAGCTGCGTATTCTTTATTACGGTACCGGTGACGAGCGCTATCATGTGGTTCGCTATTTCGGCGGTGAACGGCATGAGCAAATTGTTGTTTTTGAAGGCCTGGTCGCTATGATCGAAAAGCGGATGCGGATGTATGCCAATGAGTATTATGATGAATTTTTAGAGGATGCGCCCTGTCCGGAATGCGGCGGCAAGCGTCTTTCTAAAAATGCGTTGGCGGTCACAGTCGGCGGTAAAAATATTTACGATTTCTGTAATCTTTCTATAAACGAGGCGTTGGATTTTGTTAACGGCTTGGTATTGACCCAAACCGAAATGACCATCGCCAAAGAAATTCTCAAAGAGGTGCGTTCCCGTCTTGGATTTCTGATCAGCGTGGGGTTGGATTATCTGACACTTTCCCGTAAGGCTGGAACGCTGTCGGGTGGCGAGGCGCAACGCATCCGACTGGCCACCCAGATCGGCTCAGCGCTCATGGGGGTGCTCTATATTCTGGATGAGCCCAGCATCGGCCTGCATCAGCGCGACAACATCAAGCTGATCCGCACCTTGCAGCGTTTGCGTGATCTTGGCAACAGTGTCATCGTCGTTGAGCATGATGAGGAGACAATGGAGGCTGCCGACTATATTGTGGATGTCGGCCCGGGTGCCGGTATTCACGGCGGCGAGATTGTGGCGGCAGGGACCCCTGCCGAAATCATGGCCTGTGAAAAATCGCTGACCGGTGCCTATCTTTCGGGCAGAGAAAAAATTGCCGTTCCCAAGGAGCGCCGGCCCGGCAACGGCCATTTCCTTTCGATCAAGGGCGCGAGACAGAACAATTTGAAGAACTTGAACGTGAAGATCCCGCTTGGTGCCTTCGTCTGCGTAACCGGCGTATCCGGATCCGGGAAATCCTCACTGGTCAACGGCATTTTGTACCCCTATTTGGCGCACAAGCTAAACAGAGCGGTGATGTATCCCGGCCCTCATGACACCATCGAGGGTGTGGAGCATTTGGACAAGGTCATTGCCATCGACCAAAGCCCCATCGGGCGTACCCCCCGCTCCAATCCTGCAACGTATACCGGATTGTTCAACGAAATTCGTGATTTGTTCGCTAAAACCGCCGATGCCAAAGCCCACGGCTACACCAGCGGCCGGTTCTCCTTTAATGTTAAGGGGGGGCGTTGCGAGGCCTGCGAGGGGGATGGCGTGAAAAAGATCGAAATGCACTTTTTGCCAGATGTCTATGTGAAATGCGATGTCTGCAAGGGTAAGCGCTATAACCGTGATACGTTGGATGTACACTATAAGGGCAAAAACATCTCGGATGTATTGCAAATGACGGTAGAGGAGGGTCTTGCCTTTTTTGACGGTATTCCTTCGATCAAGCGCAAATTGCAGGCCCTTTATGATGTGGGGCTTGGCTATATTGGCATCGGGCAGTCTTCTACCACCCTGTCAGGCGGCGAGGCGCAGCGCATCAAGCTTGCCGAGCAGCTGGCGCGCCGCTCTACCGGCAAGACAATTTATATTTTGGATGAACCTACTACCGGCTTGCACAGCGCCGATGTCGCCAAGCTGATCCAAATGCTGACCCGCTTGGTCGAGGCGGGGAATACTGTTTTGGTGATCGAGCACAATCTGGATGTCATCAAAACCGCCGACTATATCATTGACCTCGGCCCTGAGGGCGGTGACGGCGGCGGAACGCTGGTTGCCACAGGCACCCCTGAGCAGGTTGCCGAAAACAGCGCTTCCTATACCGGACAATATCTCAAGAAATGGCTGGTGAGAAATCAATGATCGAGCTTGTAGCAACCTGTCTTTTTGGCCTGGAAAAGCAGTTGGGCGAGGAGATTGACGCGCTTGGCTGTAAGCGCCTGGATACAATGGACGGACGTGTAACCTTTCAAGGCGAAATGGCGGATATTGCCAGGGCCAATATCCGTTTGCGCTGTGCCGAGCGTGTGTTCATACGACTTGGTCACTTTCCGGCAAGAAGCTTCTCCGAGCTTTTTGATGGCGTTCGCGCGTTGCCACTGGAAAATTTTATTGGCAAAAACGATGCCTTTCCCGTAAAGGGGCATGCCATCAAAAGCGCCCTTTTCTCGGTTCCGGATTGCCAAAGTATTGTCAAAAAAGCGGCGGTGGAACGGCTTTCCGCCGCTTACGGCATCAAATGGTTCCCCGAGGAGGGGATCAAGTATCAGATCGAGTTTTTTATCTTTAAGGATATGGCCACACTGATGATCGACACCAGCGGTGTGGCGCTGCACAAGCGTGGCTACCGCCCCGCGGCGGGAGCAGCCCCTTTGCGCGAGACCCTGGGTGCCGCGCTGGCGCTGAATGCAAGACCCCGCGAGGATATTCTTTTTTGGGATCCCTTTTGCGGCTCCGGCACCATCGTGATCGAAGCGGCCATGATCCTGCGGAATATGGCGCCCGGATTCGGTCGTCGCTTTGCCGCCATGGAGTTTCCTTGGGTGCCCCGTGAGGCCTGGAAAAACGCCGCTGACGAGGCAAAGGCGCAGGTGAAGTATGACGTACATCCCGAAATCTTTGCTTCGGACATAGATGAAAAGGTGTTGCAATACGCCCGCGAAAATGCCGAACGTGCCGGTGTTGACCGTTGCGTTAATTTTTTTAAGGCGGATGCCAGAGAAATCAAAAAGCCGGCACCCGACCGCCGCGGCACCGTGGTGTGCAATCCGCCTTATGGCGAGCGCATGATGGAAATGCCCGAGGTGGAGGCGCTTTATCGCGACCTCGGCCGCGCCTTTGCGGCGTTGGATCCGTGGCAGATCTATGTGCTGACCTCTCATGAAAAATTTGAAATGCTCTACGGCCGCCGCGCCGACAAGGTGCGCAAGCTCTACAACGGCATGATCCCTTGCAATCTGTATCAGTATTTTAAGCCGAGAGCAGCCTATCATCAAAAAAATCCGCGCGCATAGCCAAGAGGCGCTTTGGCGAAAGGAGAAAAAATGTCAGAGCAGAATTACGACTTTCAAAAACGGCTTTTGCGGGTACATCGGCCGGATCGCCGCATAGAAAAGCCTCTCGAAAAAGGGAAGATCGAGATCACGGCGGCGTGGACGATCACATATCCCGCGGGAAACGCCTTTCTCGGCAGGTGCGCTGCCGATCTGGCGGATTATTTCGCGGTTTCGATGGGTTTGCCGCTTTCGGTTGGGGAAAACGCCGTTGGCAAACGTATTGTTTATGTAATCGATCAGTCGCTTTCGCGTGAGGGCGCATACCGCACAGAGGTAAGCGACTTGGAGGTTCGTTTGATTGGCAAGGACGAGCGTGCCGCCGCCCAGGCGGGGTATCTTCTGGAGGATGTGCTGAATTTGGAGGAGGCGCCTTATCTCATGCCGGGCGTGACCGATCGCGCGCCGATCTTTCGCTGTCGCATGGTCCATTCCGGCTATGCGGAGGACGACTTCCCGGACGAGCACCTGAATGCCATTGCTCACAGCGGCATCAATGCCATTCTGGTGTTTGCCTGCGATGTGAACAAATCTCCGATGCACGAGCTGGATTTCAATGACCTGATCGCTCGCGCGGCACGTTACGGATTGGATGTGTACGCCTACAGCTATATGAAGACTGCCATGCATCCGCTTGACGAGGGAGCGGAGGCGTATTACGACAGCCTGTTCGGTAATCTGTTCCGCAAATGCCCCGGCTTTAAGGGCATCGTGTTCGTGGGGGAGAGCGTGCAGTTCCCGAGCCGCGATGAGCGGACATCGGGCAGAATGCGGACGGATAACATCGATCGCTTTGGCAATAAGATCATCCAAAAGCCGGATCCGGGCTGGTTCCCCTGCAACGACTATCCCGACTGGCTGGCACTGGTCAAGAAGGTCATTCGGCGTGAAAAGGCGGATGCGGATATTGTTTTCTGGACCTATAACTGGGGGAAGTGTGCCGAAGCGGATCGGATCGCGTTGATCGATGCGCTTCCCACCGATATTAGCTTGCAAGCGACCTTTGAAATGTTTGAAAACTTCAAGCGCGACGGCGTTTCCTCGCGCTCGATCGATTATACCATTTCCTTTCCCGGTCCCGGCGCTTATTTTTTAAGCGAGGCGAAGGCGGCAAAGCGCCGCGGCATTCCGCTGTATTCGATGACGAACGCGGGCGGGCTCACCTGGGACGTGGGCATGGTGCCCTACGAGCCGGCACCCTATCAATGGCTCAAGCGCTATGATGCCATGCGGATGTGCCACCGTGAATACGGGCTTTGCGGCTCGATGGACTGCCATCATTACGGTTTTTATCCCTCTTTTATTTCGGATCTGGCAAAAACCCTGTTTACCGATGAAAGCGCTGACGGCGAGGCCGTGATCGATCGGCTGATCGCGCGTGACTGGGGGGCGGAAAATTTGGCGGTCGTTCGCAAGGCATATCAAGCCTTTAGCGATGCGGTGAACGATTTCATTATGACCGATGAGGAGCAGTACGGCCCCCTTCGTATCGGCCCCGCCTATCCGTTCGTGCTGTTTCGCGATCATCAGCTGGTGCTGCCAAGCAACCCCAAGGCGCATCATAAGGATAATATGATCTGTTTTCCCAATTACGCCTACCCACTGCACGTGGCAGCACGGAAGGAGCAATTTATGGGGGAGATCCGCCTTTACAAGGCATCCGCCGATCGCCTGATAACGGGCGCGGAGGCGTTGCGCGCGCTTTTGCCCGGTCTGCCGCCTGCCAAGCGGGATGAGGCACAGCGTATTGCCGGTGTTGCTGAATTTATGGGCAGAACCGCTCTTACGGTACATCATGTGAAGCGCTGGTATCTGGAAAAGCAGGGACTGCTTTCTGATGACGGCGCGTTTGACCGTCACCTGGACGCCCTGCTGGCACTCGCCGCCGCCGAGCGCGAAAATGTATTGGCTACAATCCCGCTGACCGATTTTGACTCCCGTCTTGGCTTTGAGCCGAGCATGGATTATAAGGGTGACACGGCGCATTTGCGCTGGAAGCTTGCCCACCTGGATCGCATGGTGAGTGAGGAGATCCCCGCGCTCCGCGCCAAGGGTGTTGTGGAAAACCCCACCAGAATGGATTTTCCGCGTAATGCCTGGGCATATCGCTTTGAGTAAAAGAGTAAAAAGGAAGGAAGAACCACGGTTCTTCCTTCCTTCTTTTGTATCCACAAATAACCCCCCGGCTATGCCGGGGGAGGGGAAGATCTTTAGATAAAAGGGATAGACAAAAGAGATCCTCCAGAGTTAAAATGGAAGAGGTCTGCCAACCAAAACCATAAAAACAAA
>SVQT01000084.1 GCA_015065215.1 Oscillospiraceae bacterium
AAAAAAGATATAGTCAAAATGTTCCTCCAACAGGCAGGTATTTTCGGCTCTGCCCCCTGTAACCACGGCCACATATTTTGGGGGGAAGATACTCTCAAGCAGCTCCTTGATCAAAGCGGCGGTATGGGGCGCGTAAGCGCTTGGCTTGACCACAACGGTATTGCCCGTCGCCAATGCTTCCATTAAAGGATCGACGGTAAGCAATAAAGGATAATTCCAGGGGCTCATCACCAAAACGGTGCCATAGGGGCAGGGGCGCACCTCGCTTTTTCCGGGAATTGCGCCAAAGGCGTTTTAGCCCGCCGTGGCGCGGCAAAGGCCGTCAAATGCTTTAGCATATAACCAATCTCGCTGATCAGCAGCCCGATCTCGCACATATAGCTCTCGGCGGGGGATTTTCCAAGGTCGGCTCGCAACGCCGTGGCGAGCTCGTCTTTGTGTTGAACGAGCACCTTTTTCAGCCGCTCCAAAGCCGCCCGACGGAAAGCCACAGGAAATGTCCTGCCGCTTTTGAAAAAATCCTTTTGCGCCGCCACGATCCGGCCAATCTCCTGACTGTTCATAAAAGCACCTCCTTTTGCCTCAATATTTTTATTATAGCAAGTCTTTGTGCCACTGTCAAGGTTGACAAACTCGCAGCCAGCCCTTATAATAAAAACAAGATAATTTGCGAAAAGGCGGACGTGATATGAAGTATCAAAGCATCTTTTTTGATTTGGACGGCACACTGCTCCCCATGGATAACGACGTGTTCACCAAGGGCTATCTCACCCTGCTGGCGGGCGCGGTGGCGCATTTGGGCTATGAGCCGAAAAGCATGATTGACGCCATGTGGAAGGGCGTGGCCGCTATGGTACAAAACGACCGCAAGCGTACCAATGACCAGGTCTTTTGGGAGGTTTTTTCTAATCTTCTCGGCCTTGGCCGGAAAGTATATGAGCACATCCCCTATTTTGACGCTTTTTACAGCGACGGATTTCACGGGGCAAAAATTTATACCGCGCCCACCCCTCTTGCCGATCGGGCGGTAACGCTGGCAAGAGAGAAAGCCGACAAGGTAGTGCTGGCTACCAACCCCTTCTTTCCCCGTGTGGCGGTAGATGCCCGCCTTTCCTGGGCGGAGATCGCCCCCGAGCGATTTGATCTGATCACCTCTTATGAGAATGCGGGGTGCTGTAAGCCAAATCCCGCTTATTATACCGAGATCTGCGAAAAGCTGGATTTGGATCCCGCCCAGTGCCTCATGGTAGGCAACAACGCCGAGGAAGATATTCGGGCGGCACAGGCGGCAGGGCTTTCTACCTTTCTGCTCACCGATTGCCTGATCGCCGAGGGGGAGCTCCCCGAAGGACCCCAAGGTGATTTTCAAACGCTGATCGCTTATTTGGAAAATCTTTAAAAAAGGCCGATACCGTTTTGCGCCATACTCGGTTCAGAGTGTACGCAAAGCTGTATCGGCTTTTCTTATCTTTGATCCGGAAAAACCGGAACAGAAAAGTCAGGGGTGTACTCTTTTCCCACCGCCTCTTTGGTTTGAAAATAGCCTTCAAAGCCCAGCGCCACCGCATGGCGCATCACCTGCTCATATTCGAATGTGGTAACCCTTCTTTTCAACAGGTTAGGTACATCAGCCTGACAAAAATCCGGCGTGTACTGACGCATGAGCGATAGACGAATATCGGCCACCGGCACAGTAGCCGCAATGCGATCCAGCACCGCGATACTATCCTTTCTGCCACCGGGCAGTACCAGATGGCGCACGACAACACCCTTTTGGAGCATGCCGTCACGATCAAAGTGCACTTTCCCAGTTTGGCGAAACATTTCAACAAGCGCGGCGGTGGCATAATCGGCGTAAAGAGGCGCGGCGGAATAATCGCC
Source organism: Oscillospiraceae bacterium (assembly GCA_015065215.1). Classification (GTDB taxonomy): domain Bacteria; phylum Bacillota; class Clostridia; order Oscillospirales; family CAG-272; genus Firm-07. The sequence goes on from SVQT01000084.1 coordinate 1,882, forward strand.
TGCCATTTGGGGAGATATATATTTAAAATCCGGCAGATAAATATCTACAAGACCGTCCAGCAGGCGCAGCGTCTCCACGCATTCATAGCCGCCACAATTATAAACGACCGGCACCGTTAGTTTCTCTCGTACACCAAAAAGGGCTCTTGCCACCTGATCCGCGTAGTGAGTGGGAGTGACCAAATTGATGTTGTGAGCACCCTTTTCTTGCAGGGCAAGAAAAACCTCGCCCAGTTCGCTCACCGTCATCGCCCGTCCGCTTTCGGCGGGACGTATCGCGCGGTTTTGACAGTAAACACAACGAAGTGAGCAGCCAGAAAAAAACACGGTGCCCGAACCCCGCGCGCCGCTGATTGGCGGCTCCTCAAAATAATGGAGCGCCGCCCTGGCAACCCGCAGCTCGGCAGGGGCACCACAAAAGCCCGCGGTACGCTCCCGATCAATATCACATTTTCTGGGGCAAAGTCGGCATCCCATTGTCTGTTTCCCTCTTTTTGGTCAAATTTCTTTTTCATCATATCATATTTGTCAATTTTTTTCAAGATTTCTCTGAAAAGCGGTGCAAAAAGCCAAAGAATGTGATACAATAAGAATTAGAGTTCTATTCTTTGAAAGGAGCAACAACGATGGCAAAAAAGATCATTCGCCGGGCAGAAATTCTGTGCGTTGGTACCGAGCTGCTGATCGGCGATATTGTAAACACAAACGCTGCTTATCTTTCCAGGCGCTTAGCCACCTTGGGCATTGGTGTTTACCGTCAAAGCGTAGTGGGCGATAACCCCGCACGGCTTGCCGAGGATCTGCGCACCGCCCTGGACCGGGCCGATCTGGTCGTAACCAGCGGCGGCCTCGGCCCCACCTATGACGACCTGACCAAAGAAACCGCCGCTGCCGTTTTCGGCCGCGGTATGTATCTGCACGAGCCCTCTTTGGAGCGGATACGCCATTATTTCAAAGCTACCTGTCGCAAAATGACCGCGAACAACGAAAAACAGGCCATGATGCCACAGGGCGCCATCGTATTCCCCAACGACTACGGCACCGCCCCCGCCCTTGCCTTAGAGCGTGAGGATGGAAAGGTGCTGGTAATGTTGCCGGGCCCACCCCGCGAGCTGGAGCCCCTCTTTTGTGAACAGGTAGAGCCCTATTTGCAAAAACGCTGTGACGCGGTGCTTTTCAGCCGCAATATCCATATCGCCGGCATGGGGGAATCGGCGGTGGAAAATGTTCTCCCCAAAGACATGCTCGACTCTGCCAATCCCACCATCGCCCCCTATTGTGTCGCGGGGGAGGTCCGCTTACGTATAACCGCCAAGGCGGCCAATGCGCAAGAAGCGGCCGCGTTGTGCGACGAAATGGTAGCGCGTGTCAAAAAAACACCTGTTGCCCCCTACATCTATGGCATTGATACGCCCTCGGCCGAGGCGAGCTTAGTAAATTTTCTTGCCGATCGCAATCTAACCGTTGCCACTGCCGAATCCTGTACCGGCGGGCTGATCGCCAAGCGGTTAACTGACGTGGCGGGGAGCTCTGTTGCCGTAGCCGGCGGTGCCGTGACCTACCAAACCCGTGAAAAAACCGCTATTCTTCATGTTGCTCCGGCCTTGATCGAAACGCATACCGCTGTAAGCGCTCCTGTGGCAAAAGCCATGGCTGAGGGAGCTTTAAAAGCATTTGACACCGACCTCGCCATTGCCACCACCGGAGCGCTTACAGCG
>SVQT01000040.1 GCA_015065215.1 Oscillospiraceae bacterium
TATGGCCGCCGCGTAATGCGGTTCTCGCCCATAATCCGCCGCCATTGAAGGTGCGGATGCCGCCGTGGATACTGCTGTGGAAAGCAATAAGGCAAGCATGGCATCGGTGCCGATTGGCAGTCGGCAAAGCCGGCAAAGAAAAAGCAAGACACCCATTGTGATCAAGGGTGAGATCACCAATTTCAGCAGCGCGGAAAGCCAAAGTCCCGCCTCACGCCACCAGGGTCTGCGGGGCAAGGTTGCCAGCAGGCAGCCCAGTACCGTCATCGAAAGCGGCGTGGTCATAGTGCCGGGGATCTCGGCAAAGGTGACAAGAAACGGCACTTTTGCCCCCACAGAGCAAAGCGAACAAATCACGCCAAGCAAGGTTGCAACCGTTAAGGGCGAGAGCAGGATTTTGATCCAATTCTTCTTGTTTTCTTCTCCCTGTTTTCCCGCAAGCATCGCGCCACCCGCCACAAAAAGCAAAACAGTGGAAAGAATGTTGTAGATTGAAATGAAAAGCGCGATAGCAGGTCGATCTGGAAAAAGCGATTGCGCCAACGGCAGCCCCAAAAAGCCGCAATTGGCAAAGGTAGAGCAAAAACGGCAAATCCTTGGCTTATCACCGTCTCCGCGAAAAATCAGCAGTGACAGTCCCGCCACCGCTCCCATGACCACCACGGGAAAAATGGCGCAGGTGATCCACTCTGAGGCCCGCAAGGCGCGGACGTCGGTTTCCAGTAAGCTGGAAAAGACAAGGAACGGCATGGCGACATATAAAAGCAGATTGACCAGCGCGGCACGGCCCTTTTCATCAATCTTATGACACTTCGTTAACACAAAGCCGGGCACACCCAGCAGAACAAATAAGCCAAGACGCCCTAACATGTCAAGAAATATCCCCATACGTCACCCCCCTCTTGCTTTTTTCACCTATATGGTACGATATATCTATTCTTTACGCAATGTTTTAATCGGACATAAAACCGTACCAATCAGACATTTTTTTGCGTGTCATTTTGTTTTTTCTATTGCATAACAAAGCAGGGTATGCTATACTGGCGATAACAATCTTTATCAGGAGAGGACGGCCATGTCACAAAACAAAAAACATCTGACGCCTACCGCCAATTTGGATAAGTACCATCTTGTGATAGAGAATAACACCTTTTCAGCCACGGTTTTCTGGGCAAGGGTGGTCAGTAGCGAAAACGAGAGCTTGCTGACCGGCTACACCAAGCACACCTTCTTTGAAATTCAATACGCCTTAGAGGGGCGGATTGTGATCACTGCCGGGGAAAATGACCGCTTTACTCTTGACGAATCGGACTTCATCATCATCCCGCCTGATACCTACCATCAAATCGTTGACGGCGACGATACCGGCGCCCGTTTCATTATGGCCTTTTCGCTGACCTCACACCAAGAGAGTTCCCCCGAAAAGCTATTGCGAAAGGGCTCCCTTCCTCATCACGAGTCACCCGCCCTGCGCCAAATGCTCAACCTGATCTTACAAAAAGGGCAAGCTGACGCCCCGCACACCGCCCATATTCTCGCCGGACTGATCGAGGCGTTTTTGTATGAGTTATGCGATATTCTCTCCCCTGAAAAGCACACTTTGAGCGAAAGCAAATCAAAGCTTTCCGATAGGGCACAGCACGTTGTCACCATATTGGATTTCATTCGAAAATATCATGGCATCGGCATGACCGTCAGTGAGCTTTCCCGCCGCTTTGGCATTGGCGAGCGGCACCTGCACCGCATTTTTCGTGCCGAAACCGGCAATACCGTGCGGGAAGCGATCAATCACGAAAAGCTCCGCTATATTGAGGAACTGATCGCCTCCACCCCTTTGTCTTTGGGGGAGATCTCCGCCCTTTGCGGCTTTTCTGATGAATATGCCATGAACAAATTTTTCAAACGCTACAACCGCCTTCGCCTTTCCGACTATCGCCGCACCGCAAGACACGAGGCAGTCAAATAAAAAAGAGGGGCTAGCCCCTCTTTTTTATTTTGCCCCATTAGTTGCAGCAGCAGCAAAGAATGATCAGCGCAATGATGATGATCCAATAGCCGTTGTCGTTGCTAAACAGATTACCCAAGCAGTTGTTGTTCATAGCCATATCCTCCTTGAAAGCCGTGGGGAGCCTTGTCGTTTTCTCTCCCTCGCTATCATTTTATGTAAAGGCTTGTAAAAGGTGCGAAGAAAAGAAAAAACAGAAGCTTGCCGTTTTTACCGACACAAGCTTCCGTTTTCTCGTTTCCAATATTTTTATATGAAATTCCAATTTCTACACGTTTGTTTCCAGCTTTTCTATGAGTATGTTCAAATAAGGTTGCCTTTCTCGTCCAATTCGGCATCAAGCACCACTCTGGAGGTGCGCACCTTTTTCACATATTGTGAAACCGCGACGTGAGCGGGATGCACCTTGTAGGCATGCAGCGCCTCTAAATTCTCAAAGCGTGTCACCAGCATCATGTCATAAGACATATCAGTGCCCGAAACATCCCTGCCAATCTGCATAAACTTGATTTCAGGAATGATCGCGGGCAGCGCCAACAGCCGCTCTTTGACATAAGCGCAATTTTCCTCTTTACTGCGCCCCTCTCCATCGGTAAATTTCCACATAACAACATGCTCTATCATCTGTAAACCCTCCGTTTTTCTTTTATCTTACCACAAAAGACCGTTACCCGTCAACAAGCGGCAAAAAATTTACGCTTGGTGGGTTGCAATCAGATTTGTTTTATGTTAAAATATGAGATGTTTATAAAATCTATCGTTATTTTCCGGAAAGGACTGTAAAAATGATCAACGATCAGAAAATTTGTTTTTCGGGCGTTCAGCCCAGCGGCAATCTGACCATTGGCAACTATTTGGGCGCCATTCGCAATTTTTCCGCTTACAGCGATGCTTATAAATGCTTTTATTGCGTGGTAGATGAGCACGCGATCACAGTGCGACAAATTCCCGCCGAGCTACGCCGCCGCACATATGAGACGCTGGCGCTTTATATGGCTTGCGGTCTGGACCCGGAAAAGAACACCTTATATGTGCAATCGCATGTACCGGCTCATGCCGAGCTTGGCTGGATTTTGAACTGCTACACCATGTTCGGCGAGCTTTCTCGCATGACCCAGTTCAAGGATAAGAGTAGCAAGCATGCCGATAATGTAAACGCCGGACTTTTCACCTACCCCACGCTGATGGCGGCAGATATTCTGCTCTACCAGACAGATGTGGTGCCGGTAGGCATTGATCAGAAGCAACACGTCGAGCTTTGCCGCAATATTGCTGAACGCTTCAACCAGATCTATCCCGGCACCTTTACCGTGCCGGAGCCGATGATCTCGCAAAGCGGAAAAAAGATCATGTCGCTGGCAGACCCCACCAAAAAAATGAGCAAATCCGACGAGAACGCCAACGCGGTGGTCTATATTTTGGATGATAAAGATACCATCATCCGCAAATTCCGCCGTGCCGTGACCGACTCTGATACCTGTGTGCGCTTTGCGGAAGGCAAAGACGGCATCAACAATCTCATGACCATTTATTCCTGCTTTACAGGCCAGACCATGGCAGAAATCGAAAAGGAATTCGAGGGCAAGGGATACGGTGATTTCAAAACCGCCGTCGGCGAAGTCTGCGCCGACGCCTTGGCACCGGTCCAAGCCAAATTCGCCCAACTGCTTGCCGACAAGGCCGGACTGGAAGCGCAGATGAAGAAGGGGGCGGACGAGGCCGCCTACTACGCGCGCAAAACGCTTTCTAAAGTGCAAAAAAAGCTGGGATTTGTTCCCAGAGGCTAAAGGCCGAAAAAAAGCCCCGTTTTGGGGGATATTAAGACAGCCAACGCTTCCCCCAAAGGGCGTTGGCTGTCTTGCCATCAAAAGGAGAAACACATGAAAATCGGCGTCATTTTCACCGGCGGCACGATTGGGAGCCGACATAGCGAAAAAGGCATTCTCCCAAGCACCGACGCCCCCCGGCATTTGCTCTCACTTTATCGCGAAAAATACCGGGACATCTATGACTTTCCCACCGCTGAGCCCTATACCATCCTCAGCGAAAATCTGAATTTTACGCATCTGGAAAAATTAACGAACTGCGTCAGAGAAAAAGCAAAGGAATGGGATGGCATCATTTTGACCCACGGAACAGACACCCTACAGTATACCGGCGCCGCGCTTTCCTATCTGCTCGGCCTTTGCAAAATTCCGGTGGTATTGGTTTCCAGCAATGATACCTTAACCAACAGCCGTGCCAACGGCCTTGACAATTTTGCCGCCGCTGTAGCCTTTTTGCGGGGAACGCCCGATGCCAAAGGCGTCTATATCGCTTATCGCAACACGGGCCAAACAGCGGCCATTCACCGAGCCGCAAGACTGTTGCGGCACCACGCGTTTGATGACGCGATTTTTTCGCGGGGCGGCCCGGTTGCCGAAGTGGCCGACGGTGCCATCCATACCGTTTCAGAATTTTCTGAAGCCGCCGACGGCCAGAAGCCCTTTTCCGGCAAGGATCTTTCTACCATAGAGGGCAAGGTTCTTTTTCTCGTGGCGCACCCGGGCATGGCTTATCCCGACCCAGCCGCTTTTTCGGCTGTTATATTGGAGACCTACCATAGCGGGACCCTGGCCACCGATACAGGTGCCTTGCGGCAGTTTGCCCAAACCGCCAAGCGCTGCGACGTGCCAATCTTTTTAGCCGGTGTGCCTACAGGCGGCACCGCCTATGCCAGCGGTAATCTTTTTGAGGAATTGGGATTGCGACCGCTGCCCCCCCTCTCTCCCATCGCCGCTTACGCAAAGCTCTGTCTTGCCCTTGCCGACGGGCGAGAGCTTACCCAAGCGCTCACCGCCCCCCTTGGTGGCGACCTGTAAAAAATGGCATCGCGCTTCCGATCGGAGGCGCGATGCCATTTTTATTCTTCAAAAACAGCAATATACGGCAAATTGCGGAAATATTCACCGCAGTCCAGGCCGTAGCCAACCGCAAAATGGTCGGGAATGGTAAAAAGCGAATAATCTGCCTCGAAGTCCACCAGACGGCGGGAGGGTTTATCCAATAGCGTAACCACGCGAAGAGAAAGCGGGTTTCTGGCTCGTAGCAGCTTGACCACGTCATGTAAGGTTCGACCGGTGTCGATGATGTCCTCCACAATGACCACGTGATAACCGCTGATATTCTGCTCTAGGTCCATCGTGATCTGTACTACACCTGTAGAAGTGGTGCCCTGATAATAGCTTTTGGCGCACATAAAACCGATCTCGCAGGGCACCGAAACCGCACGGCAAAGGTCTGCCAGAAACACAAAGGCACCCTTGAGAATACTCACCAGCAGGATGGGGCGACCGTCATAGATTTTGTCGATCTCCCGGCCCGCCTTTTGGATGGCGGCGTCGATTTCCTCTTTGGTGATGAGCACACGCTTGATCCTTTTTTCGAAATCTGCAACAGAACGAATTTCTTTCATTTTCAGTTTATCCTCGTTTTTCAATGATTCTCCATATGGCGCTTTTAGCCATTTCTCATTTGGGACAAAAGCCGCTACGCACGCAGACATCAACCGCGTAGCGGCCTTTTCTTGTAGATTTATTTGCCGTTAGCGGGCCAGGTGCGATGCTCCCGGAACCACTCCCACTCCTTGAGCACGCGGTAGTCACCGCTACCGCAGATCACCTCAATCCCAGCGGCGGTGGTAACAACGGTTATATTGCCGTTCATAGATGCAAAAATGCCAGCGTCGTAGTCCTCACAGCGGGTGGTCACATAAATGGCGGAGGTATAGGGGGCCACACGGTCGATGAAAGCCTGCGTGGGGAACTGATTGGCATCGGTATCGGTATATTCCGAGCTACCGGCACAGCAGCAAACACAGACTCGTTTGGGCTTGATCACCTCAAGCAACGCCGCAGAGGAAGAGGTCTTAGAGCCATGGTGACCGGCCTTGTAGAGATCCACCTCGGGGAGATCGTTATACTCTACCAGATATTCCTCGCCATCCTCCTCCAAATCACCGGTGAACAGGTAATTGTAATCGCCGTAGGTAAAGAGTGTGCAAACAGAGTAATCATTTTCTGAAGGCGCATCCTCATAATAGTAATGACTGTCCAGTACCGTCATGGTCACGCCGCTGTCACCAAGCGCCACCGCGCCGGGCTTTCCATCCACGCCCCTGTGCTCCTCTACCCACTCGGCAGCGGTGAAGTGGTCGGCACCTGCCTCCTCCTCCTCGGCTCGCTCTAACAAATACCTGCCGTACATATTGGAGCTGCCGTTGGGCGTTTGTTTGGTTTTGGCAAAATCAATAATAACCTCCACCTCGTAAAGATCAAACAGGCTGCCGTCCAGCTGTGTAAAGCCGGCGTAATGATCCTGATGGGCGTGCGTGACGATCACATATTCCAGCTTGTTGTCCGTCACATACTGATTGATATATTCAGAAATGACCCCTATGCTGGAGGTTTTGGAGCCAGCGTCGATCAGAATATCCACGTCGCCCGCCTTAATGTAAGTACAATCGCCCGTGTATTTATTGCCCAGCTCCAGGAAATGGATCTGCATCTCGCCCTGCACCAACGCCTTGGGCGCTTCATCACTGGTGAAGGTTAAGGCATCGTAACCCGCCGCGCCGGCAACACCGATCACCGAACCGACAACCAGACAGATCACCACCAGGAAAATGGTTAACGCTACCGGAAATTTCTGTTTACCTGCCATTAGCTATCCACCTCCTCATCAAGGCCAGCTGCCCTTCCATCCTCTTCCACCTCGTCCACGGTAAAGACACGGATGCGTTTGATCGGCGTGCCATCCTCACGGTTCTCACCAAACTTATAGCAATCCACCGTATAGGTGATGGTATAAATACCCGCTTTGTCGGTAGGGATGGTATAGGTGCCGTTGCCGTTGTCAACAATCCCCTCACTAAACTCGATTTTGAGGGTGTCAGAAACATCTCTGCCAAAGCAGATCGCCACCACACCTTCCTCGGTATACGTATAGCTTTCCTCACAGACAGTCAAGGAAAATTGCTTGGTTCCTTTGAGTTCAAAATCATCTTTTTGAAAGGCAAGGGTGCAAAAAACAGCACCGCCTACAATTCCCAAAACAAGAGCGATAAGCGCCACGGCCTTGGTAACCGCGGGCAATTTTTTCAACCATTTTTTCATGCTTTTTTTTGCCTGCTTTTGCACCTTGCTTTTTTGTTCAGCCATCAAAAACACTCCCTTCAAAAATTTGGGCAAGCGCCCCTGCCCCATTGCTTTTATTATAACGGATGTTTGGTCGCGTTGTCAAGCGAAGAGTCAAATTATCCTTGCCGCAAATATCATCAACAATAACTTGCAAATTAGTGAGCGATATGTTATAATAAAACAAACATGCTCAAAACAGGAGATTTTTATGAAACACATCTTCATCCATAACCCTGCGGCAGGCAAAAACAGTACAGCGGCAATAGACGCCTTGAAAGAAAAAATATCCGCCATGGCGGAACCGCTCGATTACGAATTTTACAGCACTACCGAGCCCGGGAACGCCACCGCATACGTTCGCTCCCGTTGCCAGGAAGAGCCAAATGAGCAGCTGCGGTTTTACGCCTGCGGCGGTGACGGTACCGCCAACGAGGTCGTACACGGCCTTGTGGGGCAAGCCAACGCCTCTATGACCATATACCCCTGCGGCAGTGGTAACGACTATGTAAAATACTATGGGGGGGCCGAGCGCTTTCTGGATGTAGAGGCCCTGATACACGCTACCGAGACCCCGGTAGATATTATGCAGATCGGCGACCGTTATGCCCTGAATGTAACGCACTTCGGTTTTGACACCGCGGTAGCCAGAACCATGGCAAAGGTGCGGAGAAAAAAGATTATCGGTGGTAGAAACGCCTATACCACAGGCGTGATCGCCGCCCTGTTGACCGCTATGAAAAACGATTGCACCGTTTGGGTGGACGGTGAGCAGCTCAACAACGGGAAAATGCTACTTTGTACTGTTGCGAACGGCTCACACGTAGGCGGCGCCTACCGTTGTGCCCCACATACCGTCAATGATGACGGACTGCTTGAGGTCTGCTTGGTACATCCCATTTCCCGCTTCACTTTCGTGAAGCTGATCAGTAAATATAAAGAAGGCTCGCATTTAGACGATCCGCGCTTTCGCAATCTGATCGCTTATCGGCGGGGAAAATCGGTACGTGTCAGTGCCCCGCAGGGGTTCGCCTTCTCGCTGGATGGCGAATTGGTAGAGCAAAACGAATTCACCATAGAGGTTCTGCCCCGTGCCATTCGCTTCGCCGTCCCCGCGGAGCCGGCAAAAACCGAGACAACTACTCCCCAAAAAGAGTTTGAAACTGTATAAGCCGCAAAACGGCATAGAAAAAGGCACCCGCTGGGGTGCCTTTTTTATTTGATGCTCAACGCTCTCATGGCATTGAGAATGGCAATCATCGCCACGCCCACATCCGCAAAGATCGCAAGGGGCATCTGCCACGCGCCAAGCAGCCCCAACCCGCCGCAAAGCAAAACCGCGCCCTTGACCCCAAGGGCCAACACAATGTTCTGCCGCACGATCCGCAGGGTGCGCCGCGCGTGAGCGATGGCCCTGGGTAATTTTCGTGGGTCATCATCCATCAACACCACATCAGCGGCCTCGATGGCAATGTCCGAACCCATAGCCCCCATGGCTACCCCCACATCAGCGCGGGACAGTACCGGTGCATCATTGATACCATCCCCTACAAAAAGCAGCGTGCCTTTTTGCTTTGCGGCAAGCAACACCTCCACCTCCCGCACTTTATCCGCGGGAAGCAATGCGGCCTGCCAATCGGTCACCCCCAATTTTTTTGCCACAGAAGCGGCAACACGCTCACGGTCTCCCGTTAAGATCACCGTGCGCTGGATGCCCTGCGCGGCAAGCGCGCCAATCGCTTCCGCACTCCCCTCCTTGACACAGTCAGAAATCAGAATATATCCCAAATAAGTGGCATTACGTGATAGAAAAACCGCTGTTCCATCTGTTTCTACCTCGACGGCGTTTGCACCCACCTCACGCATCAAAGCCAGGTTGCCAACGGCAATCTCCTCCTCGCCAAAGCGTGCCAATACACCGCGCCCCGCCACCTCAGTCACACAATCGGCAAGGGGGAGCTCCCGCCCCATTGCGGCGGCACGCAATGCCTTGGCAATCGGGTGGTTGGAGGCCGCCTCAGCGGCGGCGGCCAAGGTGATCAATTCAGAATCGGTGCACGCGACCGGATGCACCTCGGTTACCGTGAAGCTGCCGCAGGTCAGTGTTCCCGTTTTGTCAAACACAGCAATTTCCGCCGCCGCCAATGCCTCCAGATCTTGAGCGCCCTTGATCAGTACGCCCATGCGAGAAGCGCCACCGATGCCGCCAAAAAAGGCAAGCGGCACCGAGATCACCAGTGCGCAGGGGCAGGAGATCACCAAAAAGGTCAGGGCACGGGAGAGCCACTCAGCAAAATGGTTACTGAAATCCCCTGAAAAAAGCGGTGGCAAAAATGCCAGCAATAAGGCGGCAATCACCACAAACGGGGTGTAATATCGCGCGAAACGGGTAATAAATTTCTCGTTTCTGGACTTTCGTTCCCCCATATGTTCGATCAGCTGTAAAATGCGGGAAACCGTGCTTTCGGAATACGGCTTTTCCACACGTATCCGTAAAAGTCCTGTCAAGTTGGTGCAACCGCTGACCACCGCATCCCCCACATCAACCGCCCGGGGTGCCGCCTCGCCGGTCAGCGCCAGAGTGTTCAGGTCAGAGGTGCCGTTCAAAACACGTCCATCCAACGCAATCCGCTCACCTGGCCGGATCAAAAGAATCTCTCCCACGGCAACCGCCTCCGGCGCCACCTCAACTTCTCTCCCCGCGCGCTCCACACGGGCAAGCGGAGGGCGAATATCCATCAAAGCGGAAATGGAGCGGCGGCTTTTGCCGACCGCGATGCTTTGAAACAGCTCCCCTGTCTGATAAAAAACCATGACAAAGACCGCCTCTGCAAATTCCGCCTTAGCACCGGGTAAAAAGCCGATTGCCAACGCGCCCAGCGTGGCAATGGTCATCAAAAAATTTTCATCAAAAACCTGCGCGTGTGAAATATGGCGCAGGGCACGCCAAAGTACATCATAACCCACCAAAAGATAAGCGGGCAGATACAGGCAAAGCCGCCACACCACAGGAAGATCTGCCAGCACAAGCCGCTCGATGAGGAAAGCGGCCAGCAGCAGAACTGCCGCGCCAATGATGCGATACAGGTTTCTTTTTTGCCTGCGTGTCATGCTTATTTCAAAATCAACCGGCAATCCGGCTCGATCCGGCGGCAGATCTTTGCCGCTTGCTTTAGCACCTGATCAAACACCGCGTCCTCGGTCTCCAAGGTCAGCTTTTGGGTCAAAAAATTCACCGAAACCGAAAGTACGCCATCCAGCTTGCGAATGCCGTCCTCCATCTTGGCGGCACAATGCGCACATTCCAGGTCTTCGATGTCAAAGGTTTTTTTCATGATTGCTTCTCCTTTATCCCATAAATTTTATTCCAATACACGCTCTATGCCCATAGCAAAAACGGTGCGTAGATACGCAAAGCTCGGATTCAGACAGCTTATATCATATTTTATGCGCGGGCTATCGCCAAAACGGCAGATTTTTTATCATTTATATTGAAAATAAGAAATCACGCCATAGTGATCCGACACAAAGCCGTCATAGTCATCACTGAGCACACGGTAAGCGATCGAATCGGATTTTCTTGGCTCATAAAAGCAGAAGTCAATTTCCTTTGTCGCTGTTTGGTAGCCGTGAAAGGTACCGTTTACAGTCGTGGTATCAACCGTCGCGTGTTTGTGCGCATCCGCCAATACTGCGGTCACGGTATTGTAAGGGGCCTTGCCCGGCGTGGTATTGAAATCACCTGTTAGAAAAATGGTGTACTCTCCCACATAGTCTTCAACAAAGCGCATCAGAATCTTTGCTTGCGCGTCCCGTACCGTATCGGTGCTGTGATCCAAATGGGTGTTGCAGAATAAAATTTCCCGCTGTGTAAGCTTATCCTTTAAAATGGCCCAGGTGCAAATACGGCGGCAAAGCGCCCCCTCTGTCATGGATGGCGTATCGGGTGTATCGGTAAGCCAGAAGTTACCGCTTTGTATAAGATCAAATCTTGCCTTTTTATAAAGAATGGTGTTCCACTCGCCGCTGATAGCATTGACTCCGTCACGGGAGCAACCGACCATCCCGTACTCAGCGCTAAAATACGAATCAAAGATCCCCATCCACCGATGAGTCACCTCCTGTGTGCCAAGCAAGTCGGGGCTGTAATCCGCGATCAGCTCACGCAGGCGCACCTTTCGATCGTCAATATCATTTTTGCCGCCGTCGTCGTTGCAGCGAACATTCTGAGACATGACCGTGATCATGGTCTCCCGCCCGATCGGCAAAGCGTTCAGCTTTTGGCAGATCTGCTGATTTAAGGTCAAGCCATTCTCGGTAACAGTACCATAGTCCTGCGTTCCCCACAACGCGGCAAACTGCTGGGTAGCCAAGTAGAGGGACAGAGAATCGGCAGCAGAAATGATGATGCCCTGCTTTGTGAGTGAAATAGAAAAGCCATTCTCACCCACCGCCACAGATTCCGTTACATGCGGCACGTCTCCCAAATAGATCGCTTTCCCCTCGGCCGTATTATGATCGAATTTGTCTGACGCATATACGCCGGGCCGCTCACCAAGAGCTTTGCGCATCGCGCCACACAGTACATATGCGGCGGCAGAGGCATATTCATCTCTCGCGGCATAAACAATCACATAAGTGGCGTCTACGAGCACGTCTTGTTCCTCTTGATTTCTATTACAGCCGGCCAGTACTGTCACGCTCAAAGCGATCGCCAGCAGCAAGCAAAGTAACCGATCACGCATTTTCCGCACCTCCCATTTTTCTTATTATACAGGAGGAGGGCGGCAAAAGTCAACCACATAGTTATACAAAATGACCGTTTGAAGAAAATCTATTGCATTTTTTTCAAGCTATGATACAATACCATTGCAAGGAGGTGATATGATGAAATGCACTACGGTTATTGATCCCGACAAGGAGGAGGCGGTATGGATCTATGCCCATCGACGCACAGACCTGGTCGAGGAGATCGAGCGCTTAGTGGAAGGCAGCGCCACTGAGCTGATCGGTTATAAGGGTGAGGAAATTGCTTTGCTCAAGCCGGCTGACATCTGCTGCATTTGTGTAGAGGACGGAAAAATATACGCCCAAACGGTATCAGAAAAGTGGCAATTGCGACAGCGGCTTTATGTTCTGGAGGCGCTCTTGGACAGGCGCTTTGTCAAAATCAATCAATCCTGCATCGCCAACATCAAAAGGATCAATCGCTTTGAGGCATCCTTTGCCGGTGCCCTGATCGTCATATTTCAAAATGGATACAAGGACTATGTATCCAGACGGCAATTAAAAACAGTGAAGGAAAGGATCGGTTTTACAAAATGAATCGTCATGTTAAAATTTTTTTGCATCGCGGACTTCTGTTCGCCGGCTTCGGCCCCATCGTCTTGGGCATTGTCTACCTGATTTTGGGTGCCACTCTAAACAACTTCTCGCTTTCCGGCTGGGAAGTGCTGCTGGGCATTATTTCCACCTATCTTTTGGCTTTTATCCAGGCAGGCGCCAGCGTGTTTAACCAAATTGAAAGCTGGCCCATCGCCAAATCCCTGGGCATACATTTTCTCACGCTTTTTGCCGCCTATAGCCTTTGCTATATAGCCAACGCCTGGATCCCCTTTGAGCCAATGGTTCTATTGATTTTCTGCGCCGCTTTCGTGGTAACCTACCTCGTGATCTGGTTCACCGTCTATCTTTGCGCAAAAAACGCCGGCAAACGGTTCAATCGTCAGCTGGGTGAGCAATAACAAAAAAGGAGCCGACGGCTCCTTTTTTGTTAAGACGGATAAGTTGGGATGGGATCGGGCAGGTCGGTACCCACATAGGCAAAGGAATCCGGCGCCATCGGTAGCGTCAGGCACACATTCCCGTCCGCGCGCAAGCGCAGGATGACTTCGTTTGTGTGGGTAGCATCGGTCAGCCGCACCACAATCTCTCCCTGCACGCCGGAAAGCTCCAGTGCCACGTCAGCGGCCTCTCCGCTTTGATTGGAAACCAGAACGCCATTGCCACAATCCCCTGCCGCAGCGGTTGCAAAAACGCTGTCACTATCGCAACAAATAGACACAGAAGTGCCCATACGGTACAGGTTATTGAAGGATTTGAAGGCGTAAAAGCCCTTGGTTGGCTCCAGCTCGGCCAGCTTGGCAGAGCCGTAGGTCAGACCGCCGACGCACATATCCTTGACGTTGAAAATGCCGCAGAATTCCTTGACCACGTCGGCCTCAAACTGGGTGGCGATGCTCACATCGCTTTGCTCTTGCAAAACGCAGAGCACTGCGGCATAAAAAGCAGCACCCCGGTGATCCTTCATGGCACGATAGCTTTCCGCCTGCTGAACACGATCCCAGGAATACATCAGATTCCACTCGTCCAGGATACTCTCCACCTCGCCATAGCCGAACTCGGTCAGCAGTGCACGCACGATGGCGGCACCCTTTGCATAAGAGGCCGCATCCCCTTTATAACGGTGCCAGGTGTAGAAATCCAAGGGCACGCGGGGGGTGCGTGCGGCAATATCCTTAAAAAAGTCCTCAATAAACGTGTTGCGCACACTGGAAAAGCCACAGCCGCCGATCTTCAGATGGGGGAAGCAGCTCTTGAGGTGGCGTGCCGACACGGTGTAAAACTCGGCAAACTCCGCGGCGGTACCGCCCCAGCAGCGCTTGTTGTCGGTCTCGCGGTCCAGATCCGGCTCGTTCCAGATCTCCCAGTACTCGATATTCCAATGATAACCGTCGGCCCAGCCCTCGTTATAATGGCGGATGATATGCTCACAGATGCGGGCCCACTTGGCAAAGTCCTTTGGCGGCGCGGTATAGCGCTTGACGGGAGAATGCTCGATGGAAATACCCAGACGGTAGATGATCTTGCTGCCCACGTTCAGGCACTGGCGGATATACTCGTCGGTATTGCCGAAATTGTAGCTCTCGGGATCGTTCTCGTCCGCATCGAAATTCTTGAAAATACAAGGGATGTCGATAAATTCGCCCGAGCCGTACGGATACTCGCTGTCATGCAAGCGCACGTAAGGGAAGCCACCCTCCACGAAAAGGGGGCGCGCATCGTAGGTAAAGACCTTGGTCATGGGTCCCGAGTTAAAGCCGTGCAACTGCTGCACCTGCTTGCCTGTTTTTTTAGTGAAATCCACCTTGACCGTCGTGCTCATACTTCCTCCTGTCTGCTCATTTGTGAGCAATCCGTATTGACACAAAAAATGACTTCTGCTATAATAATAACCGATGTAACATGCAAAATCAAGGGGTGGCGCGGACTTTGACACTTTTTCACGGTCATGCCATCAAACGAGCATTTCGGAGGCAAAAATGAAAACAAATGAGCGAGAAGAGCAGATCATCTCCCTTCTGCGGGAGCAAAGCTTTATCAGCGTGCAGGAGCTTGCCGCAAGGCTGTACGTCAGCCCCTCCAGCATCCGCCGCGATCTCAGACGTCTCGAAGCGCTCGGCATCGTCAAGCGCAATTACGGCGGCGTGGTGGCAGCAGGCGGCAACCCCACAGCGCCTCCCGTTGCTATCCGCGGCGAGGTCAACAAGGCAGCAAAGCGCGCCATTGCCAAAAAGGCATCTCTTCTGCTGCGGGATGACCTGTCAGTCTTGCTGGATGATTCCACCACTGCCGCTGCCATGGTGGAATTCTTAGCCGAGCACCGGGGGATTACCCTGTTTACCAATAACATCGAGACCGCCCTGGATGCTACCGCTCGCGGACTCCGCACCTATCTTTTGGGCGGCGCCCTTCCCACCGACTCTGCCACCGTTACGGTGGGCAGCTTCGCGCTGGATATGCTGCTTTCTATTCACGCGGACCTTTGCTTTTTCTCCACCTCTGCCTTATCCGACACAGGCGATTTGTTTGACAGCACCGAGGCGCACAATCTGTTGCGGCGGGAGATGCTTCGCCGCGCCGACACCCGCGTATTGCTTTGCGACAGCAGCAAATTTCTACGCACCTCTCTCTACAAATCGGCTCACATAGACGACATAGAATATGTCTGCACCGACGCGCCCCTACCTGCGCAGATCACCGTCAAAAAAGCGAAAATACTGTAAAAAGAGAAAACGTACCGACTTTTTCGGTACGTTTTCTCTTTTTATGATCATTCCTTCCCCGTCCAGCAATAGGTGCAAAGCCGATCGGCCGGCAGACCGGTGGCGGCAATGATGTCATCCAGACGCAGGTATTTCAAGGTAGTAAAGTGCATCTCCTTTCGGATCTCCTCTACCATATTGGCGTATTCTTGCGTGTTGGGATCGGTATAAAGCTCCAGCTTGGCGGCATGGTCCCCTTCCAGCCTTTCGATGATCCGCCGGGTGATCAGATCCAAATCCGATTTAGAACTGGTAAAGTTCAAATATTTACAGCCGAACATAATGGGGGGGCAACCGGTGCGCACATGTACCTCTTTAGCGCCGCTGTGATAGAGAAAATCAGTTGTTTCCTTGAGCTGTGTGCCGCGCACGATCGAATCGTCAATCAGCACCAGACGCTTGCCGTCAATCAGCGAGCTCACGGGAATCAGCTTCATGCGGGCAATCATTTTGCGCTGGCTCTGCTTTTGAGGCATAAAGGAACGGGGCCAGGTCGGCGTATACTTAATGAAGGGTCTGGAGAACGGAATGCCGGACCTGTTGGCGTAACCGATGGCATGTGCCAAGCCCGAGTCAGGCACTCCCGCCACACTGTCGGCCTCCAACTCTTCGTCACGGATGGCCAACCAATCGCCGCAATTGTAGCGCATCTTCTCTACGCTGACCCCTTCATAAGAGGAGGGCGGATAGCCATAGTAAGCCCAGAGGAAGGTGCAGATCTTCATTTTTTCAAAGGGAGGTGCCACCGTGACGGCTGACTCCGATGTAAGAAAAACGATCTCGCCGGGGCCAAGCTCTTTTTCCGGCTCATAGCCCAAATTCAAATAAGCAAAAGATTCAAAGGAGGCGCAATAGGCATCCTTTTTCTTGCCGATATGGATCGGCGTTCTGCCAAGGCGGTCTCGGGCGGCATAGAGGCCCTCAGAGGTAAGCAACAGGATCGACATCGATCCGTCGATCTGCTCCTGGGCATAGCGAATGCCCTCCACGATCGAATCCTTGTGGTTGATCAGGCAGGCGGTCAGCTCGGTGGCGTTGATATCGCCGCCGCTCATTTCCAAAAAGTGGGTAGTACCGTCCGCGAAGGCCTTTTTCACAAGCGCATCGGTGTTATTGATCCGCCCCACGGTGGTAATGGCGAAATTGCCCAGGTGCGACCGCACGATCAGCGGCTGAGGCTCGCTATCCGAGATACAGCCAATGCCAAGATTGCCGTGCATCTCGTCCACATCCCGCTCGAATTTGGTACGAAAGGGAGAATTTTGAATATTGTGGATGGCACGGTCGAAGCCGCTCTCACCGTAAACGGCCATGCCGCCGCGTCTGGTACCCAGATGAGAGTGATAGTCGGTGCCAAAAAACAGGTCAAACACGCAATCGTTTTTAGATGCCACACCAAAAAAACCGCCCATTGTTACCCTCCTGTAAATGAAAAAGCAGACAGAGCGCAAGCCTTTTGCGACAATGCCTTTCAACGAAAATATTGTAACACAAACCGCCAACTTTTTCAACCCCCCACAACGCTCAAAAATCTATTTTTTTCGGCATTTTTTAAAAATTTTTTTCACCCGGCGCTTTCCGCTTCGTCTTGACAAAACAGCAGCCGTAAATTATAATGAAGTCACACGCTAAAACAAGGGGGGATTGACATGTTCCAAAAAGCCAAGCCCGTGTGGATAGAGGGCCTTGAGCGAGAGATGAATCTTGCCGCTGTTTTTGAGTATGAAGCGGGCGATCTGCAAAATGCTGAGCTGCGTATCACCGCCGCCATCTTTTACCGCTTGTTTGTGAACGATACCTTTGTGGCGTTTGGCCCCGCCAGAACCGCGCAAGGCTATGCCCGGGTGGACCGTCTCCCCCTCTGTGCGTACAGCAGCGGCCGGCACAACCGCATCCGCGTTGAAGTGGCAAGCTATTATTGCAAGTCGCTTTCCACTTGCCTGCAACCCGGTTTCCTTTGCGCCGAGCTGTGCCAAAACGGCACCGTTATTGCCTATACAGGCAAAGACTTCACCGGGCGTGTGCTCACCCAAAAAGAGCAGCTTGTCGAGCGTTTTTCGATCCAGCGCCATTTTGGCGAGATCTGGGATCTGACCAAACCAAGCGCCGCCGAGATGCCGGTTGCGGTAAGCGATCAATCCCCTGTTTTTTTGCCCCGTGTGGCCCCTTATCCCCATTATGAGGATGTTTGGCAATCGCACGCCGCCGCCCGCGGCACTTTTGCCTTTGACGAAAATCTCCCCTGCCGGGAGCAACGGTATTCCTGGAAGGAGATCCCCGCGCATTGGGGCCGCTTTGAGGAAAGCCAAATTTCACGAAAGCCCTATCGCTGGGTGCAAAAGCAGGCACAGACAGTGCTTGAGAAAAAGCCTCCCTTGCCGCTTGATTTAAAAGAAGGCGAGTATGCGGTATTTGATTTTAACCAAATCGAGTGCGGTTTCTTGCAGCTGTCCCTCCTGGCCGCAAAGCAATCGGATGTCGTGGTCGCTTTTTCTGAGTACTGCGAGGGCGACACCTTCTCCTTTACCCGTATGAACTGTCAAAACGTGGTGGAATTTATCCTGCCCGAGGGCTATGAGGATACTGTCCGCACCTTTGAGCCTTACACCATGCGCTTTGCCATGGTAATGGTCAAAAAAGGCGAGGCGAGGCTGCAAGGCTTTGGGGTCAAAACCTTTGAGCGGGAAATGCGCGGTGCCAAGCAAGTCACCTTTAAAGAAAAGACGCACGCTGACATCTACAGGGGCGCTCTGCGCACCTTTGCCCATAACGCGGTCGATCTTTATTCCGACTGTCCCTCTCGGGAACGCGCCGGTTGGCTTTGTGATTCCTATTTTACAGCCACCGCCGAACACCATTTCTTTGGCAAGGTGCCTGTTGAGGATGCCTTTTTAGAGAATTATCGCTTATGCAAAGATCCCCTGCTGCCAGAAGGGATGCTGCCTATGTGTTACCCCGCCGACGTAAGGCCCGAGCCGGACGGCACCGGCCATCATATTCCCCAATGGTGTATGTGGTATGTGCTGGAGGTCAAGGAATATTTAACCGAGCGCAACAAGGCGGCAGATCCTGCGCTCTTCCGCCCCACCGTGGAGGGGATCATCGGTTATTTTGCCAAATTTGAGAACAGTGACGGTCTTTTAGAGGATCTGCCCAGCTGGAACTTTGTAGAATGGTCAGATGCCAACAGTTGGACGAAAAATGTCAACTACCCCACCAACTTTCTTTACGCCGCTGTTCTGTTGGCCGCTTACGAGCTGTATGGCGACACCACCTTGGCACAAAAAGCCCGGCGCATCCAAAAACAGACTGCCGCGCTTTCCTTTGACGGCGAGCTGTTCACCGATAATGCCGAGCGCGACGAGAGCGGCGTGCTCCATAACACCGGCAACACCTCAGAGGCAGGCCAATATTACGCCATTCTCTTTGGTAATATTGATCCGGACGCCCCACAATACGCCAAATGGAGAGCGCATTTGCTTTCCGGATGCAAAAACGTGGCGCAAAGCGGCCGCCGCTTTGTACCGGTCAATGCCTTCATCGGTCTTTATTTGCGCCTCAAAACGCTGCTTCAATTGGAGCAGTACCGGCTACTTTTGGATGAGGTGGGGGATTTCTTTGGCGGCATGGTAGCAAAAACCGGCACCCTTTGGGAATATCGGGAAATGAAGGGGAGCTTCGATCACGGCTTTGCCTCCTACGCCGCCTACGCGATGTGCGTGGCACTGGAAAAATTGCGAAAATAATCTACAGTCTCTTTTTAAAGATAAAAGGCCCAAGGCAAATGCCTTGGGCCTTTTATGTAAGAGCTTACTGCAAGAACAGCTTTTTGAACAGCAGTACCCAAACAAGGTCGATCCAACCGAACACGATACCGCTGGGGATGGTAACCAGGATACAAACAATCAGACGAATCAAACCGCCTTTCTTGAGCCAGGTAGACCATCTGACAGCAATTTCAGTGATCCAGTTTACAACAGGGATCAGGAGCAGAAGAATCTGCACCAAACGACTCTGCTTATTAAACCAAGTCATGATAAATACCTCCCATCAAAATTGGTATTTTTATTTTACCATATTTTTATATTTCCCGTCTATTGCTGTAAAGCAGTATTCACAATTTATTTACATAAATTGCTCCGTCTGTTGGGAAATATGACAACAGCAAGGGGAAACTGACGAGGTTTTTGCGTTGCTTACGTGTTTTTCTTGCGCTTTACAAGGAAGAACACGACCATAGCGATATTAGCCGCAAAGAGCACCGCGCACAAAATGATCGCGGTCACGGCCAGACCGTTGCCGCCTGCCTGCGTGGCGACATTGCCGCTTGCGGCGGAGCCGGTGCCGCTGCTGTTGGACTGATCCGCGCTGTCGGCAGACGCGCCGGTGTCGCCCTTATCACCCTTGGGGCCCTGGGGACCGGCCGCGCCTGTTTCTCCTTGCTCACCCTGGGGACCCTGAGGACCGGTCGCGCCGGTGTCGCCCTTGGGGCCGGTGGCCTTCACACCGGTGGAGATCCACTGCTCGTTGCTGTCAAAGCGGTATTCCCACATATTGGTGGTCGGATTGATGCGCAACTGGGGCGTCTTTCCATCAACGCCCGCTTCGCCGGTGGCCTTCACGCCGGTCGAGGTCCACTGCTCCTCGCCGTCAAAGCGATATTCCCACATATTATTCTCGGGATTGATGCGCAGCTGCGGCGTCTTTCCATCAACACCCGCTTCGCCGGTGGCCTTCACGCCCATGGAGATCCATTGCTCCGAGGCGTCATACCGATATTCCCACATATTATTCTCAGGATTGATGCGCAACTGCGGCGTTTTGCCGTTCGCGCCGGTAGCGGAAATATTGGTATCCACGCCGTCGATGACCCAGGTACCGTCGGTCGTGTCGATCTCGATCAGATTGGTGATGGTACCCGCGGCGCCGTCCTGGCCCTGTGCCTTCACGCCGGTGGGCTCGTCGTTGATGTACCAGTAACCGTCAATGATCTCAATCTCAGGGGTGTCGCCGGGCTTGCCGTCTTCTCCCTTGAGATTGATCACAAAGCTCCAGCTATTCCCCATGTATTGATACACATCGCCGCTATCCGCATCCAGATACATATCCCCTGCGTTGGCCGCCTCGATGGGGGCGCCCTTGCCGGTCAGCCA
>SVQT01000041.1 GCA_015065215.1 Oscillospiraceae bacterium
CAAGGCAGAGCAACCTCTGCTGGCTGATGGCATCTACCTCTTTGCCTCCAAGACCTGCCCCAAGTGCAAGGTTGCCGAGGCGTTGCTTGGCAAGACCGAGATCGCCTATCAAAAGCTGTTTGCCGAGGACAATGTGCCGCTCTTTGAGGCGCTGAAGATCAAGCAGGCCCCCACCCTGGTAGCGGTGTCTGGCGGCGAGATCGCCAAGTTTGTCGGCTTGCCCGAAGTCAAGGCGTTTTTGCAGACCAAAGGCCAATGAGGTAAGCTCTCATGTATGATATTGTTGTTGTCGGCGCAGGCCCCGCGGGCCTGACCGCCGCCATCTATGCTCGCCGCGCGGGAAAGAGCGTATTGCTTTTGGAAAAGGATAGCTTTGGCGGTCAGATTGTCTTTTCACCCAAGGTAGAGAACTATCCCGGATTTGAAAGTGTCAGCGGTGCCGAGCTTGCCGATAAGCTGGTTTCTCAAGCGCTGTTTCAAGGTGCCGACGTAGAGGTAGAGACGGTTGTCGGCATTCGCACCGAGGGGAACACGCGTTTTGTGGATACCGAGGACGGGAATAGCTATGCGTGCCGTGCGGTGATCATCGCAAACGGCGCCCGCCATCGCCATCTTGGCGTGGAGAACGAGGAAAAATTCATTGGTGACGGTATTTCCTTCTGCGCGGTATGCGACGGTGCTTTTTATAAGGATAAGACGGTGGCGCTGGTGGGCGGCGGTAACTCCGCCTTGCAGGAGGCTATTTTGCTCTCAGAAACCAGCAAAAAGGTTTATGTTATTCAAAATCTGGATTTTCTTACCGGCGAGCAGCGCTTGCAAGAAGTGCTGCGCGGTCGTGAAAATGTAGAGATCATCACCGGTACGGTGGTGGCTTCTGTTCTGGACGGCGAGGAGTTTGGCGGCATCGTGACCCGTCGCGTGGCAGACGGACAGGAAACCACATTGGCGCTTGACGGCTTGTTTGTGGCGATTGGTCTGGTGCCGGAAAATGAGGCGTTTGCTACACAGGCGGCGCTGGACGAGCGTGGTTACTTTGCCGTAGGCGAGGATTGTCTCACCGCCACGCCCGGCGTATTTGTGGCAGGTGATTGCCGTGCCAAGGGCGTGCGCCAGGTGACCACCGCGACAGGGGACGGCGCTACCGCCGCTGTTGCCGCCTGCCGCTATTTGGATACTCTTTGCATCGAAAAGTGATAAATGTAAGGGCCCGTGGTTGACAAATCGCTCTTTTTAGGGTATAATGCTGTCAATCGTTGATCAGTCAACTTTGCGTAAGGAGTAAAAACTTTGATGGTAGATCGTTTTGAGCAGTTTGCGGGCTATATTTCGGGTATTTTTCGTCAGATTCAAAAGCTGGAGCGTGAAGAGCTGGAAAAATGCGGGTTAAAAGGGGCGTTTGCCCAGTATCTGATTGTGATGACCCATTATCCCGAAGGTATTACCGCCGCACAGCTGTGTGAGGTTTGCGATCGGGATAAAGCCGCTGTTTCACGTGTGGTTGCCGAACTGGCAGAAAAAGGGATGGTTGAGCGGGCAGGAGAAAAGGGTACCCTTTACCGCGCGCCGCTGATTTTAACCGAGGCAGGAAAAAAAGCCGCCGCCTTTGTTGCAAAGCGGGCTACCGTCGCGGTCAGAAAGGCAACCGAGGGTCTTGGTGAAGAGAACCGAAAGATTATGTATGATGCTCTGGGACTGATCTTTTCTAATTTGGAAAGGATCTGTGCCATGGGGCTTCCCGAATAAGAAAAGACCGGGCGCATGCGCCCGGTCTTTTCTTATTCAGCATCCTTGCTTGGGGCGGGCTTCTTTTTGCCTTTCCAAATAGCAAGATAGACGAAGACCGCAAGTAAGGGAAAGAGCATACCCACCAGCATGCCCGCTTTCATGCCAAGCTGCTCGGTGGTGATGCCAAGCCTTGCGGCAAGGGTCACGGCTTTGCTGCTGGCCTCTACCGCATCGGTGATAATTCCCACCAACTGGGGGCCGATGGCCGCGCCCATATCGCCGCCCGCGGCCATGATGGCGAAGATGAATACCCCGCCCGTGGGAAAGCGGTCAGAGCCAACGATCAAGCTACCGGGCCAGAGCATTGAAACGCAAAAGCCGGTAAAGCCGCAAGCCATCAGACCAAGGAGGGGAATGGGAGAAATGGCGGCGATCAGATAGCACAGGGTAGCACCGATGGCTCCAAGGCAGAGGACTCTGCCGATATTTTGGCCAATTTTGGCGTAAAGCGAACGGCCAAGCCCCAGCATGACCGCAAACATGGCAACACCGCCGATGTCCCCCCAGACTTTTGGAATTCCCAACGACTGCTCCAGATAGCCGGATGCCCATTGTGCCATAGTGCATTCCGCCGCACCGCCGAGAAAGATGGCGAGCACGCATAGCCAAAGTTCTTTTTTTCTGATCAGCTGTAATACGCCAAAAACGCGTTCCGGCGCGGGCATTTGGGGGATCTTGGTGCCCCAAAAGAGCAGAGCGGCCGTGAGCGGAATCAGCGAAAAACCAAGGGCGAGAAAATGCCAGTACCGGCCACCTGTACAAAGCAAAAAGACAGTTGTTATCACCACCACAAGGACCACGCCCCAAGCATAGATAGAGTGGAGCTTGCTCATTTCATGGTCCGGATTTTCACAGGGGATGGCGGCGATGGTCGGGCTGATCAGTACCTCGGCAAGCCCGCCTGACGCGGAAAAAATGACGGTGCCGGCCACAAGGCCCGCATAGGCATACTGCGGCCAGAAATAGGGGCAGAGCGCAAAAACACCAAGGCCCACAATGGCGACCACGGGGGTTAGCTTGACGGCCAGCGGAATATTGAATTTGTGCGAAAAAAAGGAAAAGATCAGGTCAATGAGCAGTTGGGTGGCGAAGTTGATCAGCACCAACAGCCCAAGGAGTGAATAGGAGATATTATACTCGTGATGAAAGGTGATAAAAAGAAGGGGGGAAAGATTGCCGAGAGCGGCCATGGTGATGTTGACGGTATAGCAGGCCGCCTTCAAACGGGAGTATTCTTGTGCCATGTCTTATCCCCTCGTAAAGTTCATCATATCGTCTTCGGTCAGTCCCAGATAGTCGGTGCAGTGATCTGCCCCAAAAACCTTGGACATCTCGCCTCGGGCGTGCATATCGCTACCCAAGGTGAATTTGCAGCCGCATTCCTTGGCAATACCGAACATGCGGAACACCTCGGGGGAGTTGGTGGCACCGTTCAGCTCAAGGCCGATGCCACGGCTTGCCGCCAGGGTAAAGAGCTTACCAAAGGTTTGGTCGGAAATCAGAGAAACCATCTTGTCTCGCAACGGGAAGGAGCCCACCGGCTGAAAGGGATGGGCGATCGAAACGGGAATATCGTCGCTGTAGCTTTTCAGCACCTCGTTTTGCATCAGTGAGCGGAAGCTTTCTACCGTGGCGCCGTTGTCGCCGCTACAGGTAGAGAGATAGTTGTGAATGTGTACGTCGTGAAAAGCTCTCATTGTAATGCTCCTCTTGTGAAGATAGAAGCGTTGATTTCCGCGATAAATGTGTGCAGCTCAACGCGCAGGGGATCTATGTTCGTTTTACGATTGCGGCAAAAGCGCCGTAAGGGGGGATAGGGGCGATCAGGGTGATCCTGTCACCCTTCAGCTCACCCGTAGCGCCGCACAGCTCCGCCGTGTCAAAATGGCCGTTTAGCAGGATCTCACCGTCCAAAACAGGATCCTCCCCGATGTTGACAAACAGCATGGCAAGGGTGTTTTCGCTTTGCTTGCAGAGCTGATACAACGAGGGGGCGTTTTTGATGTACGGAAGCGGAGGACAAAAGCGGCGGAGCTGGTCGGCGCGTGCATACGAGCGGAGCGTAGCCGCCCCGTGGGGGAGCCTTGTGGCGTCAAAGGCAAATACCAGCAGCTCGCAGTCCTTTGTCCGATATGTATAAGCGGCGGGAAATCGCTCGCTCTCGTTTTCAAATTCGCTTAGCACAGTGGCGGCAGGGGAAAGGGTGAGACGGTAATAGCCCTCGCCCCCCGCGAAAGAGAGCAAGACCTTTTCGGTACCAAACCACTCAAAGGCGGGTGTGGGAACCGGAGCGGAGGCCGTCAGCCCCACGTCAAAGCCGCGAGCGGCCAGAATCTTGGCGCCTTGGTGATCCAGGATCAGCTTTTGCGGCAGCGTTTTGACATGGCGTGCCTCTTCGCCAAAGGCGATGCCGCAGGGTGCCGCATCGTAGGTGGTGGGAATGCCGTGTATGCCAAGCAATTCGGCACCGCGGTTGAAGTGCTCCTGCATGATGGCCTTTTCGCTCATACCGGGGGGAAGTTCGGCTTGCCCGATCTTGTGCATTTCGTGATAAACGCCAATGCCCACAGGCGTCTTGCCTGCAAAATGACACTGTATGAAATCGTAAAGGGGCTTGTTGTAAAGGCGATGCTTCACGTAGCCGGTTTCATAGGCGGGGGAGCTGTGATAGTCAAACAGATAGGCAAGCTCGCCCATACCGCCCGAGGCATGCAAGGGCAAAGAGAAGCACTCCAGCAGGGAGGAGGGTACCGCGTAGCGGGGGCGGGGATAGGAATCGGCCTCGAAAAAGACCTCTACGCCGCTCTCGCGGCAGTAGCGCTCCTGCGCCCGCGCCTCCTCGATGATGGCGGCAAGGGGCTGGCCTCCAAAACGATCCACCGATCGTGCCGCCCAATAGGGAGCACCCGTAAAGCGGAGAAAGGGGGGCGTGCTGCCCGCTAAAATGTGGGTCAGCTCAAGGGCGTCCACGCCCTCGATGTCCCATGAGGTATAGCCGGCACAGAACCCCACGCGAACGGTGGGATCAATGCGATCCACGGCCTCTCGCACTCGCCCCGCAAAACGGCGCAGGGTACCGCCCATAACGGTGATCCAAGCGTTGCGGTAGCGGTTCTCGCCGCCGGTGAAAAAGAGGGTGGGCAGGTCGGCACCGTCAAGCGACTCTCCAAGAGCTGCCTCCAGCAGGGCAACGTGGTGTTTACAAAAGCACCCGATGCCGGGGCGCACCGAAAGGCAGAGATCGTCGTCCAGCATCAGCAGGTCGGCGCCGCAACGTACCACGTCGCGGACAAAATCGAGATAATCGGCCATAAAGGTCTCGCTTTCAGGGCAGAACATATCATGCCCCGGCTTTTCCTTGCCCGTGACCGAGCGCAAGCGAGTATAGTTCTTCGCCAGATCCGCGGTTTTCTTGGAAAGCGAATCTCCAAAGCCGAGGGCCTGGATCCAGCCCCCCACGGCATAGCCCTGCTCTTGCAGAGCGCATATGTTGTCGTGCAAGGCGCGGCAGTGTGCCGCACGCGCCTTGCCGCGGGCAAAGAATGCCGCGCGGTCCAAGGCGAGAAAGATGCGCTTTACGGGGAGCTTTGCCAGCTGCGCTATATAAGCGGCGCGGTTCTCCTCACGCAGAGCGCTGTTCATCAGCGGAATGTATAAGCTTTGCATCAGTCGATCACCCATTTGAGCGCGCGCTCAACGGCGCGGTGCCAGTCGGTCAGTCGGTGTTGGCGGTCATTTTCAGATAGAGCGGGGGTAAAGGTCCGCTCGACGGCGATGTTTCGACAGATGTCGTCCAGATCCTTGAATACACCAACCGCAAGACCGGCCAGATTCGCGGCGCCAAGGGCGGTGGTCTCAATGCAGGCGGGGCGCAGGATGGGCAGTGCCGAAAAGTCGCTTTGCAGCTGCAAAAGCAGGTTGTTGGCGCTGGCACCGCCATCTACCCGCAGGGCGGGAATGGGCAAC
The DNA here is from genome assembly GCA_015065215.1 of Oscillospiraceae bacterium. Lineage (GTDB taxonomy): Bacteria > Bacillota > Clostridia > Oscillospirales > CAG-272 > Firm-07. The sequence goes on from SVQT01000041.1 coordinate 5,752, forward strand.
GCGGCATCACGCTTCATCGCTTCCAGCAGGTCTACTGTCTGCCAAGCCATCGCCTCAAGCGTTGCCCTGACCAGGTGAGCTCTGGTCGTGCCGCGGGAAAGCCCCACGATGGTACCGCGGGCGTAAGGATCCCAGTAGGGGGTGCCAAGGCCGGTCAGCGCAGGCACAAAATAGACACCGCCGGTGTCCTTTACCGTATTGGCGATAGCCTCGCTTTCAGCGGCGCTGGCCAGCAGGCCCAGACCGTCACGGAGCCACTGGATCGCCGCGCCGCAAACGAATACAGAGCCCTCCAGCACATAGGCTACGCTATCGCCGATCTGCCAACCGACGGTGGTCAGCAATCCGTTTTGAGAGCTGATCGCATTCTCCCCTGTGTTCATCAGCAGAAAACCGCCGGTGCCGTAGGTGTTTTTGACGGTGCCCGCCTCAAAACAGCATTGCCCGAACAGCGCCGCTTGCTGGTCACCCGCCACCCCGGCGATCGGAATGGGCTTTCCGAACAGGGTGGGATCCGTTTCCCCAAACACGCCGGAGGAGGGTAAAACCTTTGGCAGCATTTCGGCGGGGATGTCAAACAGGGATAGCAAGTCCTTATCCCACTCCATGGTATGAATATTGTAAAGCATGGTGCGGGCGGCATTAGAGGGATCGGTAGCGTGAACCCTGCCGCCGGTCAGCCGATAAATGAGAAAGCTGTCAACCGTGCCGAACAGCAGCTCGCCTTTTTTTGCCCGTTCTCTGGCGCCCTCTGTGTGATCTAATATCCATTGCAGCTTGGTGGCAGAAAAATAGGGGTCTATCGCAAGTCCGGTTTTGGCGCGGATCATTTCCGCATAGCCGTCAGCTACCAGCTTTTCGCAAATCGCGGCGGTGCGGCGACATTGCCAAACAATAGCGGGGCAGATCGGCTTTCCGCTTTCCTTTTCCCACACAATAGCGGTTTCACGCTGATTGGTGATGCCGATGCCGGCGATCAGGGCAGGGGAAAGACCGGATTTTTCGAAAGCCGCCTTTGCTGAGGAAAGCTGACTTTCCCAAATCTCCTCAGCATCGTGCTCTACCCATCCCTCGTGAGGGAAATGTTGCGTGAATTCCTTGGCGGCACTGACCAACGCACGACCCTTATCATCAAAAATGATGCAACGGGAGCTGGTGGTGCCTTGATCCAATGCCATCAGATATTTTTTCATATCAATATCTCCTTATTTTGCGTTTGCCGGTCAGCCGCCGCTTTTGTGAGGAGCGGAGCGGCTTTCTGACGCGAAAGATCGGTTCAAAGCTAACGGTAAATAAGCCCTGCTCGGTGCTCACCGTGGCGCGCGTGCCAAAGCGCTCTTTATAATTTTGCATCAAGGCGGCGAAAAAGTCTTCCGGAACACCCAAATGCTCGGCAAATTCCCAAGGATCGCGGCAACCGGCAAGATAAGCGTTTACCAGGCCGGAAAGCCCCACAAGCCGGTCAAAATTCCGCTCCCGTATCCGCCGTTCCAGGCGGGGATCGTCCAAAATATCTCCTACCGTATGGGTGGCGTGAGTCAACTCCTCACCAAGAATCACCCGCCGCTCTGCCTCAGTGTCAATTTGGGCGGAAAGGGCAATGGTGTCGTCATAGCACAGTCCGCGAATGCGATGTGAAGCAAAAGGATACTTTTCAATAACAGTTAACCCTTTTTCCGTAGCTTCGTCTAAAAGACGTTCGTAAGTAGACATCGGACACCTCACTTGCGGCGGGATTTTACAAAGCGCACAAAATTCTCAATTTCCCGCAGCTCATCTTCTGAGAATTCCTCCCCCTCAAAGTGGGCGGCAAGGGTGTGGGGGTGTTCTTCCTCCCAACCGGTCAGATAGGAGGGGGTTACACCCAGAGACCTTGCCAATTTTTCCAGTGCCTCGGTGGGAATTTTGCCTGTCTCGCCTGTAGCATAGCGGTGGATTGCCGATTTGGCAAGACCGGTGGATGCGGCAAGCTCCCCGTAAGAGAGCCCCCGTAATTCCATTTGCCTGCGGATGCGTTCAGATGTCGTCATGGTCAAAAAACCGCCTTCCAGTGAATTTTTTTCTGATGCTATTGTACCATTTATAGAACCATTCGTCAATTGTCCGTTTCAAAAACGAGACGAATTTACCTTTTGTTCATAATTTTGGCGAAAAAAGTACTTGACAAAACGGCGGAGACAGTGTATTCTATAATCGTTCCATAATCGGAACGAACGACCGCGGATTGCGGTTTTAAAAAGCATAAATCGTCCTAATAATGTGACGAATGGGAGGGTAGGGCTGACCGCGGCGAACTTTTTTATCCATGCCGTCCCAAAAATGAAACGAAAGGAGAAGGAAGAATGCCGGTAGCAGGAGCATGCCCTTATTTCCGCTATGAGAAATCAGGGGTGACCTATTGTGAGTGTGGGGAACTGCACTTTCCCGATCGCCGGGCACGAAGAGATATTGTTTATGCCTATTGTGCCCATCCTACCAAGTTTAGCGCGTGTCCTTTTAAATGTGCGCTGGACAGCTATTATGAAAGGAGCTTATAAAATGAACAACGAAGCAGAAAAGAGTTTGACCGCGTTGAGCAAGGAGCGTCTTGCCTACATGGTTGCCTGGCGTGATCGCCACATTGAAAAAATGCAGGATCGCCTGGCGGGGCGTGAAGAAGTGAACGATATGCTGCAAACACTTCTTTTTTACGCGTTAGCGCGGGTCGCTGACAGACGCGGGAACGGCGTGCGTGAGATCCGCATTCCTAAGGCCGAGATCACGGCGGCGCTGGGTCAATGGGGATGTGACACCACCGACGGCGGCGACCACTATTTGGTCACCTTTACCGAGGCCAGAAAGCCATCGAAGCATGGCGAGGCGGAAAAAAAGTGAGTTGGGGCCTTCTGCCGCCGAGGAGATGCGCCAGCTCCTTAGCGCACACATGCCGGAAGCGGTGGCGTTTCTGGTGGAGATTATGCGGGATGCGGCGCAAAAGCCGGAGCTGCGTATGAAGGCGGCGGAAAGCATACTGGACCGCGCTTGCGGAAAGGCCATTGCCGCTAAGGAAATCGAGGCGGCACCGCCACCGCCCGCGGTGATTGTATTTGAGGGGGAGTTGGAGGAATGGAGCAAGTAAAGAGTAGCTGTACAGCCCCCATTTTTGAAAAATTGCGTCATGAGGTACCCAACCCCCGGCAACGGGAATTCTTTCGCTCAACCGCCAGGCATACCGCCTATGGGGGGGCGAGAGGCGGCGGAAAATCTTTCGCCATGCGGCGTAAATTGGTGCTGCTTGCCATGCGGTATCCGGGGCTGCGATTGCTGCTTTTGCGCCGCACCTTACAGGAGCTGCGGGAAAATCATTTGCTACCGCTACAGTCAGATCTGTTGGGGTATGCGGAATATAAGCGTGACGAGCGAACCTTTCTTTTTCCAAACGGCGCGCGCTTGACCCTTGGCTATTGCGATAGCGACAGTGACGTGTTGCAGTACCAGGGGGCGGAGTATGATGTGATCGGTTTTGAGGAGGCCACCCATTTCAAAGAGGATTGGCTGATCTTTATTTCCACCTCTTTGCGCACCACCAAAAAGGGATTTATTCCTCGGATTTACTATACCTGCAATCCGGGTGGTGTCGGTCACGCGTATATCAAACGCCTTTTCATTGACCGCCGTTTTCGGGAAGGAGAAAATCCGGACGACTATCGCTTTATCCCCGCCAGAGTGTATGACAACAAGGTGCTAATGGAAGCGGACCCTGATTATGTAAAGCGCTTGGAAGCATTGCCTGAGCATAAGCGCCGTGCCCACTTGGAGGGCGATTGGAATGTATACGAGGGGCAGGTTTTTGAGGAGCTGCGTGTCGATCCGACACACTTTGCGGACCGCCTTTTTACCCATGTGATCGAACCCTTTCAGCCGCCGGATTCCTGGCCCCGCTACCGCTCCTTTGACTTTGGCTACGCCAAGCCCTTTTCAGTGGGGTGGTGGGCCAAAGACGGTGACGGACGCCTGTATCGTATTTTGGAGCTATACGGTTGCGTGCCGCGTGAGGCCAATGTGGGCGTGAGATGGACCCCGGAGGAGATCTTTCGGGAGATCCTGCGCATCGAGCGGGAGCACCCTTTTTTGAAAGGCAAGCATATTGAGGGTGTGGCGGACCCCGCGATTTGGGATGCTTCCAGGGGGGAATCCATCGCACAGACCGGCGAACGCTTCGGCGTCTATTTTGAAAAAGGGGATAACCGCCGTGTTGCCGGTTGGATGCAGATCCACAACCGTCTTGCCTTTGATGAGCGGGGGATACCGATGCTCTATATTTTCAGCAGTTGCAGAGAATTTTTGCGAACGCTGCCCATTTTGCAATACAGCAGAACGCATCCCGAGGATGTCGACTCGGAATTAGAGGATCACATCGCCGATGAAACACGTTATCTTTGTATGCGCATTCCCATTCGGCCCGCACCGCAAAAACGAGGCCTTGCTCCGGTTTACTATGATCCCTTGGATCGACCGGTGCCGCAGTACGCTTTGCGCACAGAAAAGCGTGAAAGTGATGAAAAACAAAACAATCATTCTGTTTAAGAGTTTAGGAGGAAACATGAAAGCGAAAATTATCGACACACCGCAGATCAGATCCGCCATGGAAGAGCTGCTTTCCTGGCAAAAATCCCGCGCGGAGTTTATCAGTCGCGTGGAGGAGGAAGAAAACTTTTACCGCCTTCGCGTGGCACCGAAGAGCCATCGCAGTAAAGGGGAGGGGGAAGCTTTCGCGCCCACCTCCGCGTGGCTGCTTAATACCATTTTGCAAAAGCACGCCGATGTGATGGAGCACATTCCGACTGCCGCGTGCCTCGCCAGAGAACCGGATGACGAGGCGGATGCCAAAGCGCTTTCCGCCATCTTGCCGGTGATTTTAGAGCGGAACAATTTTGAGGATACCTATTCTGATAACATGTGGTTCAAGCTCAAGCACGGCGTTTGTGCCTTTGGTGTTTTTTGGAACAGTGAATTGGAAAACGGTCTTGGCGATATTGACCTGCGTCGGGTAGATCTGCGCAATCTCTACTGGCAGCCGGGGATTCGGGATATTCAAAGATCCCGCTCGGTGTATTTTGTTGAGCGCGTGGATGCCGTCACCCTGCGCACCCGCTATCCGCATTTTGATCAAAAGGAGGCCGCAACCGCCTTTCCTGGGTTGGACCGGGCTGAGGCGGGAGCGGATCAGGTGATCTTGGTGGACTGGTACTACAAAAAACGTCTGCCCTCTGGTCGCACCGTTTTGCACTACTGTAAATTCGCGGGGGATACCGTCCTGTTCGCCTCGGAAAACGAGGAGGGCTATGAGAACGGTTGGTATGAGCACGGGGAATATCCTTTTGTGCTGGATGTGCTTTATCCCATCGAGGGGGAATGCGTCGGTTTTGGCATCATTGCCTTGGCGAAGGATCCGCAGATCTATATCGACCGCATGGACCGCAATCTGCTTGAGTATATGGACTGGGCTACCCGCGTGCGCTTTTTCTGTAAGCGCAACACAGGGATAAACGAACAGGATTTTTCTGATTTGACCCGCCGTATTGTTGAGGTAGAAGGTGATATTGACGAGGAGCGTTTGCGCCAGATCCGCGTGGACGATCTGGATAGCTTTTGGCTGAATCTCAAGACTGCCAAGGTCAATGAGCTTAAGGAAACCACCGCCAATCGGGATCTGTTGCAGGGTACGCCCGATGGGGGAGTGACCGCCGCTGCCGCCATCGCCGCTTTGCAAGAGGCGGGCAATAAAACCATTCGTGATATGGTGGCCGCTTCTTACAGAGCATTTGTGCGGACTGTGCGGTTGGTGCTGGAGTGTGTGCGTCAATTTTACAGCGAGGCACGCTGTTTTCGCATTTTGGGCGATAACGGGGAGTATCGCTATCTGACCTGGTCCAATGCCCATATCGCCGAACGTGTAACAGGCACGCTGGCAGACGGCACCCCTGTTTGCCGCCGCCCGATTTTTGATATTGATGTGCGTGCCGAAAAGAAGGACCCCTATACCCGACTTTCTCACAACGAAATGATGAAGGATCTTTACCGTATGGGGGCGTTTAAGCCGGAGAACGCGGCCGAGGCGGGCATTTTGCTGTCGGCTATGGATTTTTCCGGCATTGGCCGTATCCGCGAGCAGGTAGCGGCACAGGCAAGCGCCTTGCGCGGCAGTGGCATGAGCCCTGAGGATCGCAGTTTGCAAAAAAACGCGAAAGAGCCTCTCGCTAAAGCGATGGCGGGTGCCGTTGCCTTGGCGGAGAAGGCGGAACGGGAGATGCAATGATTCGCGTCTATGCCTGGCGGCAGGCGGATCGCTGTCGGCTATTTGTTTTGGGGCACGCGAACAGCGGGGCGGAGCGGGATATTGTGTGCGCCGGCGTTTCTGCCCTGACCGGCGCCTTGGTTTTTCAGGCGGTACAAAGCGAATACTGTCGCCACACCCGCTATCGCATGGCCCCGGGCGAGATCTTTCTTTCCTGCCGCGGCCTGGGTGACGGTTTTGAGACAGTGATCAGCGGCCTTACCGCAATTGCGCGGCAGTATCCCGCGCATTTGCAAATCGAAAACGCCAGTTGACGACAAATCCGGAAAGATGTGATACAATCGGTTATGACAGGGGTGCCGATGCGATCGGCAACTTTACATTTTGGGTCGACATGCTCCCCTGTCTGACACCGCGAAAGAGTGAGGTTTTATGAAAGAAAACAAAAAATGGGCGCTGCTTCGTCTTTTTGGCGAAGTGGCGGAGGGTGGAAGCGAATTGTCTGACCCCACCCCACAGACAGATACGGGCGATATGCAGGCAAGCGCTCCCGCCGCCGGGGAGACAGATGAAGCAAAGGAGCGGCAGGAACGCTTTCGGGTTTTGATGGAAGGGGAGTACAAAGACCTTTTCACCGCCTACTTTCAAGAGACGTTTAACCGCCGCTTCCGTGAACAAAAGGAAATGAAAGAAGCGTTTGAGAAAAACCGTGCCACACTGCAAGCGGCGGCAAGCTATCTTGGCGTAGCAGAAGAGGATCTGCCCCATTATATCGAAGAAGAGCTTAAAAGAAAAGCGACCAGAGAAGCCAAGGAGCAGCCCACTTTGGAACGAGCGGGATTGCGGGACGAGATCGCGCGGAGCGTGGCGGCTGCCCTGGCCGCGGCCAGAGAAGAAATGGAGCAGCAAATTGTTAACGCTATCCGCGCCAGAGGCTTGCGCCCCAGCGAGAGCGCTTTGTCAGACGGAGGCGGCGATGCCCTGTACCGTCGGGCAGGCAGTCTTTCCCGCGCGCAACGTGCCGAATTGGCCCGCCGCGCCGCTTTAGGGGAGGAGATCAAGCTCTGACTTTCTTTTCCACAAAGAAAGGAAAAAAGATGAAGAAAGAAACTGTATTTACCCTTGATCTGCGTCTGTTTGGCGCAGGCGAGAATGTGAACACCACCGTCGGTCAGTTGGATGCTACCAGCGGCACGGTGACCCCCTACGGAGCGGGCGAGGGCCTTTCCGAGGAGATGCGCACTTACTATTCGGATTATCTCATTGATAACGCCGAGCCCAATCTGATCCATGATCAGTTTGCCCAAAAGCACCCTATTCCCAAGCATGGCGGAAAGACCATTCAGTTCCGCAAATACGATCCGCTGCCCAAGCTGACCACCGCGCTTTCTGAGGGTGTAACGCCCGACGGCCAGAGCCTGAATATGGGTGTGGTCGAAGCAACGGTGCGTCAGTACGGCGGCTATGTGGAATTTTCCGACCTGCTGTTGCTTACCGCTGTGGATAACAACCTGGTGATGGCCACCAAGCTGCTTGGCTCTCAGGCCGGCAGAACACTGGATACCATCACCCGTGAGGTGCTTTGCGGCGGTACCAACGTGCAGTACGGCGCCGATGCCGTGGATGCGCGTTACCTACTTTCCGGCGGCAACGCCACCGGCAATCACTATATGTCGGTGGAGTGCATCAAGCGTGCCGTCCGCTCGCTGAAGAACCAGAACGCGGAAAAGATCAACGGCGCTTACGCCTGCATCATCCATCCCGACTGTGCCTATGACCTGACCAACGATCCCAATTGGAAGTATCCCCATCAGTATGCGGACACCAAAGAGCTCTATGAGGGTGAGATCGGTATGATCGAGGGCGTGCGCTTTGTGGAAAGCACCGAGGCAAAGGTGTTCCACGCGCCCGACCTGACCCCTGAGAGCCGCAGCATCGCGCTGATTGAGAACGGTTACAGCAGCGAGATGGAGCAGAGCGGAGTCGTCACGGGCGGCGTTTCCTCCTCCTATATGCTGGCTACGCAGATGATGGAGTATGGCGTGGTCGTAGACGGCTCTATCGTGGGCCGCTCGGTGCTGGTCTACGATGCCTCTGAGCAGTCCTGGCAGTATGCGGTCGTGACCGGATATTTCATCAGCGAGACCGGCTGCGCGATCTATCTGGATCGCCCCCTGCTGGCTGGCGGTGTTGGCACCGCGCCCTTTGTGCCCGAAGAAGGTGACATGCTCTATCCCGGCGAGGCGGGCCTTGGCGGCCGTGACGTGTACGCCACCATCGTGCTGGGCGACAACGCCTACGGCACCACCGAGCTCGGTGGCGGCGGATTGCAGCATATCGTGAAGCAGCTGGGTTCCGCCGGTACTGCCGATCCGCTCAACCAGCGTGCCACCGTGGGCTGGAAGGCCACCAAGGCAGCTGTCCGCTTGGTCGAGGCGTTTATGGTTCGTATCGAGACCGCCTCTACCTTTGAGGCAGGAGCAAACTGATCAAGGCGGCGGCTTTGCCGCCGCTGACCGACATCCAAACGAATAACAAGAAAGGACAAACCAATGGAAGATAAGGATAAGAAAACTTTGGCGGCGCTCCAATCTGAAATGGAAAAGATGCGTGCCGCATATGAGGCGGAATTGACGGTTCTGAAGGCGGAGAATGCCCAAAAAGAGGAGCGTGCCCTGCGTGAAAAGAGCTTTCAGGATTTTTTGAAGGCGCAGCAGAGCTATCTCAACGAATATGTAGAGGTGCGGCTGTTCAAGGATAACGACAAGTATAAGGATGACGTTTATGTGGCGGTCAACGGTAAGAACTGCGTGATCCGCCGCGGCGTTTGGACCCGTATTCGTCGCAAATTTGCCATGCTGCTGGATCAGTCAGAGATTCAGGATCTGCGCACCGCCGAGCTGATGGAAAAGGAGGCGTCGCGCTTTGCGGATGAAAGCCGACGCCATAGCGTATAAGGAGGTTGCCGATGATTACTGTATTGGAAGAAATGCCTACCGGCTTGCAAAGAGAGGGACGGATTTTGTTCCGCCGTGTGTATCTGGTGCCCGACTGCCATATGGCGTTGCCCACTGACGGCGCCCCCGGCTCGCTGGCATTGGTGCGCGAAGGCGAAGCCGTTGCCACCCACATCCTGTTTCCCGACGGTGTTTGGGGCAGAATGTAAGGAGGGGACAGCATGACGACAAAGGAAGCCATTGATCTTGCCTGCGTTTTGCGGCCCAATGAGCTTGGCTCAGAGGCGCTGGGCAGCTTGCTTGCTGAGCTGGAAAGCAGCCTTGCTACCGAGGTGCGGGGCGAATGTCCTCACGGGGACTGCTGTCCGCTGGTGGTAACCGAGACTGTGCTTTCCGCGCCGCCTCCGTTTGATCGCCTTTATTGGGCGTATCTGGTGGCGATGATTGATCTTTCAGCAAAGGATCTTGATGCCTATGGTCTCTCCTATGCGCTATATCAGGAGGCAAGAACCGCCTATGCCAGGTGGTACCATCGCACGAGAGGGAAACGGATATGATGCCGGGGTCCCAACAAATATTGGCCAAAGACACACTTTATTCCTATCTTCTGTACCATGCGCTTTTCCACCCAAGAAGGGAAAAAGGGCGCGATGGTGAGGTCCTGGAATAAGGGAGGAAAACAAAATGAATATTCTGCAATGGATCAATGGGAACTGGCAATTAATCTGCATTTGCTTTGGCCTGCTTTTCAATATGGCGGGGCTGATCTACAATATTTGCAAGTCCTGCCGTTCCGGTCGTATGGGAAATGCCGCTGACTGGATTGCCGTTATAGAAGCGGCGAGACAGTATGAAAAAGAGGCGGAAGGCTTTGCCGATTACAGCGCCGCCGAAAAATTGCAGTATGTACTGGCCCGACTGCGTGTGTTTACCGCGGAGCTGGGGTGCCAGTTTGATGAGGAGCGGATTACCGCCCAAATCGAGGCGGACATCGCCTTTAGCAAGGCAGTCAACGCCAAAAATGCCGAACAATTGGATTGATACCGCGGAAAGGAGAAAAAACCATTGAACTATCAGGCAAAAGTCAGCACACGGGCCGATGTGCGGGCCCTTTATGAAAAGGTGATTCAAAATCCTGCCATTCGGCAGTATCGTGGTTATACCGAAAGCAAGTCCTACGGCTGGGATGCCGTCGCCGACGATTATATCAAAAAAGAGGGGGAGGTCTGGTTCACAAACCCTTCCTTCGACCCCGCTTTTGTACCTGAGGGGATCAGCGACGGCGAGAACGCAGAGCTGCTCGATGAGCAGCTTGCTGAGCGGGAAGCGCAGATTTGTGAATTGGAAGAGGCTCTCGCGGCCCTGGAAGAGGAAAACGAGGAGCTGGAAAAGCGTATCGTGGAGGCCGAGGGCATCGCAAAAGCCGCTGAGCGTGAGCGTGACGATGCAAAGGGCGCGCTGATTGAATTGCGCCGCGCTCTGCTGCTTGTCAGCGAGCTTGCCGGCACAAAGGGCTAATCTCGCCCGGGGGTTGTCGCATTTAGTACCTTCTGTGTCTGAATGCGGCAGCCCTCTTTTTGCTTTGAGGGGAACGGCACCTTTGTGAAAAATAAAACGATTTTTTTCAAAACTCTTGACGAAAGCTTTGTTTTATAGTATAATAAATTTTGATTATACTTGTCTGCGTTGCTACGCCCACAAATCTGGCCCAAGACAAGAAAATGAAACCGGACATCCCGGCGTTTTTTGGAGGTTCATTATGAACAGAGTGTTTAATTTTTCGGCAGGTCCTTCTATGCTGCCCGTTCCCGTGTTGGAGAAGGCGGCGTCCGAAATGCTGTGCTATGGCAATTCCGGCATGTCTGTGATGGAAATGTCCCATCGTTCCGCTGATTACGAGGCAATCATCAATGACGCGGAGAAGATGCTGCGTGAGCTGATGCAAATCCCGGACAACTATAAGGTGCTCTTTTTGCAGGGCGGCGCTTCTACCCAGTTTGCCGCTGTGCCCCTCAACCTGATCGGCCGCACCGGCAAGGCTGACTATGTGGTTTCCGGTCAGTTCTCGGGCAAGGCGTTCAAAGAGGCACAGAAGATGGGCTATGACGTCAAGTGTGTCGCGACCACCAAAGAGGATAATTTTGATCACATTCCCGCCCTGACCCGTGATATGTTCCGTGAGGATGCCGCGTATGTGCACATCTGCTACAACAACACCATCTACGGCACCAAGTATCCCGAAATTCCGGATACCGGTGACATTCCGCTGGTTGCCGATATGTCCTCTTGCATTCTCTCTGAGCCGGTGGATGTCAGCCGTTTTGGCGTGATCTATGCCGGCGCCCAGAAGAACGTGGCCCCTGCCGGTGTAACCATCGTGATTGTGCGTGAGGATCTTTTGGAGTACGCCGACCCCAAGATGCCCACCATGCTGGAGTGGAAGATTATGGCTGAGAACGGCTCTATGTACAACACCCCTCCCACATACACCATCTACATTGCCAAACTGGTGTTTGAGCACTTGCTTGCTACCGGCGGTCTTGCCGCGAAGAAGACCTACAATGAGCATAAGGCCGCTTTGCTGTACGATTACCTGGACAGCCAGGATTACTATATTGCTCCTGTTCAGAAGAGCAGCCGTTCTATGATGAACGTAACCTTTGTGACCGGCGATGCCGAGCTGGATAAGAAGTTTGCCAAAGAGGCTGCCGCTGCGGGCCTTAAAAACCTGAAGGGCCACCGTTCGGTTGGCGGTATGCGCGCTTCGATCTACAACGCCATGCCCACCGAGGGTGTAGAGAAGCTGGTGGCATTTATGAAGGCGTTCGCCACCAACAATCCCAAAGCATAAGAGGTACAGCGAAATGAAAAATATTCAGTTACTCAATAAGATCGCCAAAGTGGGCACCGATCGTCTGGATCCTGCCGTTTACAACGTAGGCGCTGATGTGACGGCTCCCGAAGGCATTATGGTTCGCTCCGCGAAAATGCATGATATGACCTTTAACCCCGAGCTGCTCGCCATCGCTCGCGCGGGCGCGGGCGTGAATAACATTCCGGTGGACCGTTGCGCTACCGAGGGTATTGTTGTATTCAACACCCCCGGCGCCAATGCCAACGGTGTAAAGGAATTGGCACTTTGCGCACTGCTGTTGGCTTCCCGCAAGGTGGTTGACGGTGTGGTTTGGGCAAAGTCGCTGGCGGGCACGGCCGATGTGGCAAAGCAGGTCGAGGCAGGCAAATCGCAGTTTGGCGGCACTGAGATTCAGGGCAAAACCTTGGGTGTCATCGGTCTTGGCGCCATCGGCGGCATGGTAGCAAACGCCGCTGTCGCGCTTGGCATGCATGTGGTTGGTTGTGACCCTTATCTGTCTGTTGATGGCGCTTGGCATCTGGACAGTCAGATCAAGCACGCCAACAGCTATGAGGAAGTGTATGCCGTTGCTGACTATATCACCCTGCACGTTCCCGCTACGCCCACCACCACCAATATGATCTGCGCGAATACCATTGCGCAGATGAAGCCTGGCGTTAAAATCATCAATCTGGCCCGTGCGGAGCTGGTCAATGCCGCCGATTTGGCCGCCGCGATGGAAAGCGGCAAGGTTGGCGCTTATGTGACCGATTTCCCCACCGAGGAAACTGTTGCCATCAACGGCGCGATCACCATCCCTCACCTGGGCGCCTCTACCGAGGAGTCGGAGGACAACTGCGCGGTGATGGCCGCTGATGAGCTAAGCGACTACCTGGCTACCGGCAACATCCGCAATAGTGTAAACTATCCCAATGCCTGCATGGCGCTCAGCGGCGCTATGCGTGTTTGCGTGCTGCACGCCAATGAATCCGCTGTACTGACCAATGTGACCAACGCTTGCTCTAAGCGTGGATTGAACATTGAAAACATGCTCAACAAGTCCAAGGGTGAGAATGCCTATACCATGCTGGATCTATCCGCCATCGCGGGTGAGGATCTGCTGGCCGAATTGAACGCTGTTGACGGCGTTCGCCGTGTAAGACTGATTACCCGCTGATTTTGGATGTCAGTTAAAAAATCGCTACAGGAGGTCTTTATGAAAAAGTGGTTCGTATGGCTCTGCGCTTTGCTTATGCTCTGTGCTACGCTGACTTTTACGGCGTGCAAGCCGGAAGAGCAGCCTGAAGGCGAGGGAGGGACCCCCGAGGAAAATGTGACCAGCGACGATGATGTGGTCAATAAGGACAACACCCAGAAAGACGATACCGCGGACGATATTTTCTAAAACCGAAGGAGAACAAAATGAAAAGAATAATTGCATGGCTTTGTATGTTAGCAATGCTACTTTGTATGCTCACCTTGGTTGGTTGCGGTGAAAACGGTCAGGGAGGCAACAAAGGGAATGAGCCTGTTGTCAATGGCCCCACCGGTGAAGAAACGCCTGGCGGAGAGGATCCGGGAAACGGTACCCCTCCTGGCGGAACCGATCCCAGTACACCACCCTCCGGTGGCGGACAGGGCGGAAACGACCCCTATAGCCCGGATCTGAATTGGTAAAAAAGAGCAACGACTACAGCGCGGTGTCCTTTTAGACACAGCGCGAGTGGTCGTTGCCCTTTTTTTCTTCTACCTATTGCCAAAAGTGGTTATAATGTGGTATAATAGAAATGTATAGACTGCAAAAGTGTTTCTTTTGACGCACAGAAACTTTTATCGAATGGCCGCAACGTGCGGCGGGAGGAAAATTTGATCATCGCATTGGAAAACGCAAGACATGAACTACTTGATATGCGTGACAAGGTTAAGGATCTTGGCAGCGCATTGCGTATTGAGAGCCTGGAGGGCAGAGTCGCGGAGCTGGAACAAAAGACGGCGGATCCCGCTTTTTGGAACGACCAGGAAAACTCCTCTAAGGTTTTGCAGGAGTTAAAACAGAGCAAGGATACCATTGAGGAATACTGTGCCTTGTGCGCCCGTTTGGAGGATGCTATCGCTTTGGCTGAGCTTGCCATTGAGACCGAGGACGAGGACTCACTCGAGGAGGTGGAAAACGAGCTGGCCGCTATCAAGCAGGCCGAGGATACCCAGCGCATGGAAATTTTGCTGTGCGGGGAGTATGACCACAGCAACGCCATCGTTTCCTTTCATCCCGGTGCCGGCGGTACCGAGGCGCAGGATTGGGCGCAGA
>SVQT01000042.1 GCA_015065215.1 Oscillospiraceae bacterium
CGATCTCAAACGGTTCCCTGCGCCGGCGAGGCCCTTTACGGCAAGGTGACCACCATTTATAACAAGATCCGCACCGACGGCGAGGAGCGCTATGAGGAAATGAAGGCGTTTTACGAGGCGTATCAGGCCGGAACGCTGGACTACAAGCCGGGCATCACCGAGCTTGGCGAGGCAAGACGCATCATCAACATCCGCACCGACCCCATCTACCGCCCGGTGACCGCTACCGTGATCGGCATTGGCGATCTGGTCTTTGTAGGCCTTGGCGGTGAGCCCTTTACCGCATACGCCGACGCCATTCGCGATGCCGTACCCGATAAATTCATCATCACCGGCTGTAATAGCAACGGCTCGGTGGGATACCTGCCCACACGTGAAGCCTTTGAGGAGGGCGGCTACGAGGGCAGGGGCACTCCTCTCTCCCCCAATTTGCAGCATCAGCTGGTCGGCGCTGTGCTGGAAATGATCCGCGAGCTGTGAGCATCGTCACACAACGCAAAATCCCCGTAGCGTACCTGCATAGGGCAGGTACGCTACGGGGATTTTTGCTCATTTTCGATCTTTGCTATAGTGTTTTAAAATTTCTCCAGCTCGCACTTCAACGCTTCGCGGAAAAAGGCACCGAAGCGGCGGTAGCCCTCGCGGTTGTAGTGCACGCCGTCCTCAACGAAAATGTCGTCCATATCGGTGACGAGAGGGGCATAAGCTTTGGGGTCGATGTAGTGGCAGTTGGGGGTCTTTTCGGCCAATTCCTTCAGCCATTCGTCATAGCGGGCGGCAGCCTCGTCATGCCCCTCGATGGGGATGATCTTTTTGTGCTTACCGGTGCCGCAGATGTAGACCTGACAGTCGGGAAAATCGGTGAGCGTATACAAAATGACACGTTGGGCAAGCTCAAAGGTCTCCTCGGGCAGATAGCCGAAATCCATGCTGTTGCCAAAGCTGGAATAGACCAGCACCTTGGGGGCAAGAGGCTTCACCATACGGTCATAATAGTAGAGCTGATGCTCGGCACAGCTGGAGCCAAAGCCGCGGTTGATGGCGCAGGGCCTGCCGCTCTTGCCGACGATCTCCTGCTCCAGGGGGACCATTCCCCAGCTTTCCTTCCAACGGGTGAAATAGGAGGGGCCGTAGAACACGATCTTGCCTTGCTCGATGGGCTGCTGCTCGTAGGCAACGACCTCCTTCTCCAGATCGCTTTTCCATTTTTCGATATATCTCAGTCCAACTTTTAAAGGCATTTTTCTAATTCCTTTCGAAAGATGTCAGAATTTGTCCAATTCCTGCCGCAAGGCGCTACGGAAGAAGTCTGCATAGTGCAGATAGCCCTCTTGATTGTAATGTACACCGTCCCTCACAAAGATGTCGGTGCGGTTCAGCGGCTCGTGGGTCTTGGGATCGATAAAGAAGCAGTTGGGGGTCGCCTCCGCCAAAGCGCGTGCCCATTCGTCAAAGCGTTGGATCAGCGCCTCGCGCTCCTCGGTACGGGTAAGATTGCGATGCACGCCGCACAGGTAGATGGGCATTTCCGGGAAATCGGCACGGGCGTACGCCACCACGCGCTCGGCAAGCTCGCAGTTCTCCTCCATCGTGTAACCAAACGCCATGCCGTTGCCAAAGCCGGTAGAATAGACCAGTACCTTGGGCTCAATGGCTCTGACCATACGGGGATAGTAATAGAGCTGATGCTCGGAGCAGCTGGAGCCAAAGCCGCGATTGACGCAGCAGGGCGCGCCACTCTTACCAACGAGCGCCTCGCGCAACGGGATCATCTCCCATTTGTTTGACCACCTGGTAAAGTTAGAGGGACCGTAAAATACGATCTGCCCCTTGGGGGTCTC
Organism: Oscillospiraceae bacterium; assembly: GCA_015065215.1. GTDB lineage: Bacteria > Bacillota > Clostridia > Oscillospirales > CAG-272 > Firm-07. Next base: position 1,842 of record SVQT01000042.1, read on the forward strand.
CTCCTCCTCGTAGCGGCAAACTGCCTTTTCCATAGAGTCCTTCCATATTTCGATATACTGTAATCCAACCTTAACGGGCATTGTGAATACCGCCTTTCTGTGTTGTTTTCTTCATTATAACAAATACAAAAGACTTTTGCAAGCAAAAAACAAAATTCCCCGCTGTGAATTCTAAGAGACGCAGATTTGAGGATAGATTGTGTTTTCTTGACGGTGAAGGCATAGTAAGCTTGTGTCGAGACCCTCACAAGTCTTTTTTAGGCTGCACACTGCTAAGACGCGCAGATTTGAGGATAGATCGTGTTTTCTTGAGGTGAAGGCGTAGTAAGCTTACGTCGATCCTCAAGAAAGCACGAAAAAGCCCACGACCGTGTGGTCGTGGGCTTTGTTCTATTCCAAATATGCGTGTCTTAGTGGACGATGCACTTTTCGGTATCCTTATCAAAGATATGGATACGGGAGACATCCAGGGCGACCTGAATGTTGTCACCAGCACGGCTGGTGGAACGGGAGGATACACGGGCGATCAGTCTCTGCGGAGCTTCTTGGAAGCCCTTCGCGGTGGGATCAATATCCTTTTTGACCACGTCAAGGTAGAGATAGATCTCCGCACCCATCAGCTCGGTAACGTCGATGTCAACGTCGATGCAGCTCTCGGGCATGGCGTTGAGATGCATGGGATCGTCGTGGATACACTCGGGACGCAGACCCGCAACCACTTCTTTGCCGATATACTCATCAAGCGGTCTCTTGCCCTCGTCATCCTCCGCATTCTTCTCTGCGGGAAGCTTGACCGAGTTGCCCTCGAAATTGAAGAAGACATCGCCGGTTGCTTTATCCTTGGAGAGGGTACCGTTGATAAAGTTCATCTGAGGGGTGCCGATAAAGCCAGCAACGAAAATGTTGACAGGATTGTCATACAGGTTCTGAGGGGTATCGACCTGCTGGATCAGACCGTCTTTCATAACAACGATACGGGTCGCCATGGTCATAGCCTCGACCTGGTCGTGGGTTACGTAGATAAAGGTGGTCTCTACTCTCTTGTGCAGCTTGGTCAGCTCGGTTCTCATGGTTGCGCGGAGCTTAGCGTCCAAGTTGGAAAGCGGCTCGTCAAGCAAGAATACCATGGGGTTACGCACGATCGCGCGGCCCAGAGCGACACGCTGCTTCTGACCACCGGACAGCGCCTTGGGCTTACGGTCAAGCAGGTGAGTAATATCCAGGATACGGGCAGCCTCTTCTACACGGCGCTTGATCTCTTCCTTAGGCGTCTTGTTCAGCTTCAAGCCAAAGGCCATGTTATCAAACACAGACATGTGAGGATACAGAGCGTAGTTCTGGAACACCATCGCGATCTTACGATCCTTAGGCGCTACGTCGTTGACCAGCTGGTCACCGATGAACAGCTCGCCCTCGGTAATCTCTTCCAGACCCGCGATCATACGCAGGGTGGTGGTCTTACCACAACCGGAAGGACCTACGAAAACGATAAATTCTTTATCCTTGATTTCCAGATTAAAATCGGAAACGGCGGTAACACCACCCGGATACTTCTTATAAATGTGTCTGAGCGATAAGCTTGCCATTGTGTCATCCTCCTTGACAGGGCGCAAAACGCCCTAAAACTATTGGTTTTAACATATAATATTATAACAAATTCGCCCCCGATTGGGAAGATGGCAAATCTCCAAAATTTAAACCACCCATTTGTGCATTATGCACACACCCATCCCATATTTTTGATAATTCAAAAGAATTGTGGCTCACACGGGCGAATTTTTCGTTCATTTATGAACAAATCACTTCTTTTTAGGGGTCTTCATCGAAAGTCCGATGCGCTTTTTCTGCACATCGACAGAAAGCACATAGACCTTTACAATATCGCCGACGGCCACCACCTCGCGGGGGTGCTTGACAAAACGGTCGGAAAGCTCGGAAATGTGGACAAGACCATCCTGATGCACACCGATGTCCACAAAAGCGCCAAAATCAATGACATTGCGCACTGTGCCCACCAGCTCCATGCCGGGCTTGAGGTCGGTGAGCTCCAGCACATCGTCACGAAGCACCGGGGGCGCGAAATCATCACGCAGGTCACGGCCGGGCTTTTCCAGCTCGGCGGCAATATCCATCAAAGTGGGCTCGCCAATGCCCAGCTGCTCGGCCAACGCCTTAGCGCCGTCATGGCGGATTTTTTCGGCGATGCCCTCCAGCTTGCCCTCGCGCACATCCATCTCGGTATAACCGAAATGCTTGAGCAGGGCGTGTGCCGCCTCGTAGGATTCCGGGTGAACGCCGGTATTATCCAGCACCTCGCGCGAGCCGGGCACACGCAAAAAGCCCGCACACTGCTCGTAGGCCTTGGCGCCGATGCGCGGCACCTTTAACACCTCGGAACGGGTCTTGAATTCCCCGTTTTCCTCACGGTATTTCACGATATTTTTGGCACTGGTGGCATTGATGCCGGAGATATAGGAAAGCAAAGAGTGAGAAGCAGTGTTCAGGTCTACGCCCACACTGTTTACGCAGTCCTCCACCACGCCGGTCAGCGACTCGTCAAGGCGCGCGGGCTTCATATCATGCTGATACTGCCCAACACCAATGGCCTTGGGGTCAATCTTGACAAGCTCGGCCAAGGGATCCTGCAAGCGGCGAGCGATCGAGACAGCGGAGCGCTGCATCACGTCAAATTCCGGGAACTCCTCCGCCGCCAGCTTAGAGGCGGAGTAAACAGAAGCGCCGGATTCGCTGACAATGATATATTTCGTTGCTACCTGCATCTCACGAAGCAGATCAGCCACAAATTTTTCACTCTCACGCGAGGCAGTGCCGTTACCGATGGCGACCACATCCACCGCATAGGCGGTGATCAGCCGCTTCATGATGGTCTTGGCCTCCTCCACGCGGCGAGCGCTTTGGGTGGGATAGATCACCGCGGTATCCAACACCTTGCCGGTCTTATCCACCACCGCCAGCTTGCAGCCGTGGGCATAGCCGGGGTCAAAGCCCAGAACGGTTTTGCCCTTGATCGGCGCTTGCATCAGCAGCTGTCGCAAATTGTCGGAAAAGAGCAGGATGGCGCCCTCGCAGGCGCTGTCAAAGAGATCATTGCGGATCTCACGCTCCACAGAGGGGGCAATCAAGCGCTCGTAGCCGTCGGTGATCGCCGCTTCCACATATTTTTTGGCAGGACTGTTGCCAGGCTTTACCACTTCATGGAAAAGGTAGTTGAGCACGATTTCGGCCGACATATCCACGGCAACCTTCAGGAACTCCTCCTTTTCGCCGCGATTGATGGCCAATACACGGTGACCGGGCACCTTGCAAACAGGCTCACTGTATTCGTAATATTGCGCGTAAACAGAATCCTCTTCCTTTGCCTGTCTGGACTGTAGCAAAGCGTTACGGAAGGTGAGGAAGCGGATCTTTTTACGGTACTCCGCGCTATCCGAAATATCCTCCGCGATGATGTCCATGGCACCCTGCAAAGCGGCTTGCGCGTCGGGTACCCCCTTCTCCTGGTCAACAAAGGTAGCGGCGTATTCCTCCAGCGCGGGGGTATAGGCAGCCTCCTGTGCCAAAATCGCCGCGGCGAGAGGCTCCAGCCCTCGCTCTCTTGCCACAGAGGCGCGGGTCTTGCGGTGCGGGCGGAAGGGGCGGTAGATGTCATCGACCTCGGTGATGGTATTGGCAGCCATGATCTGTGCCTCCAGCTCGGGGGTCATCTTCTCCTGCTCGGTGATCAGCTTGATGACCTCCGCCTTACGCGCCTCGATATTGCGCAGGTAACGCAAGCGCTCCTCCAGCTTACGAAGGATGGTATCATCCAGACCGCCGGTGACCTCCTTACGGTAGCGGGAGATGAAGGGGATGGTATTCCCCTCGTCAATCAGGGCCACCGTCTTTTCTACTTGGTCAACGGTCAGCGACAGCTCTGCTGCCAGTTTTTGCATCATGTCCATCTTAGGGTTCCTTTCGGTGTATAAACTTTGCTTGTTTTTTATTTGGCGGCGTCAAGTAACGCTTGCTCCTGCGCGGCGGTCAGCTCGCGCCATTCCCCGCGCGCCAGATCGGCGGGCAAGGTAAGCGGGCCAAAGGTGACACGCTCCAGATAGGTGATCTGATTATGGAGCGCCTCCATCATCCGCTTAATCTGGTGATATTTCCCCTCGATCAAGGTAACGGTGCCGGATTTTTTGTCCTGGTTCAGTTCGATTTCGGCAGGCTTTGTCTCATAGCCATCCTCTAAGGTTACGCCGTCACGAAAGCAGGCGCAATCGGCGTCGCTGAGCGGAAATTTCACGCGAAACGCATACCGTTTGGCCACATGTCGGCGTGGGGAAAGCAAGCGGTGAGAAAGCTCGCCGTTGTTGGTGAGCAGCATCAGCCCCAGCGTGTGCTTATCCAACCGGCCGCATGGAAAAAGCCCCAGGTCGGTATACAGCGGGGGGAGCAGCTCGAGCACGGTGGGATCCTTCCCGTCCTCGGTGGCGCTGACATAACCATCCGGCTTGTTGAGCAGAACATAACGGTACTGCTTGTACACGACCGGTTTGCCGCCATAGGTCACGGTGTCCTTTTCGGGGTCCACCGGCATATCGGTTTTTTTGGCCACGATGCCGTTGACGGTAACGGTGCCGGAGCGAACCGCCTTGGCGGTCTCTTTGCGTGTGGCGACGGCCGTCACGCTTAAAAATTTATCCAAACGCATCGGCGCGCCTCCATTGCAAAATATCTTATATATTTTATCATATTTTCACATTTCTGTAAAGAGGAAAAAAGCAAACGCAAATAAAATATCCTATGAATTCTCTGCAAAAATATAAAATTTTAATTCTTTCGTCTCTTTTCGATTGACAAGGCTCCGTTTCATATGATAAAATCAAATTATCATAATAGGAAAGGATGTTTACCGATGAATTTCTCCTTTGATTGCCACCAGAACCCCAAAAAGCTGCATATCGGCTGTGAGGTGCCCCGCTCCTACTTTGTCCCCTATGAAAGCGACAGCAAGGCGCTGTCGGATCTGCGGGGCAGGAGCGCCTTCTTCACCTCGCTTTGCGGCGATTGGGATTTCTTTTATTACGATTCGCTCCAAGATCTGGAGGACTTTACCCTGCCCACGTTCCCCCGCGAGGCCATGGAGAAAATGCCGGTTCCCCGCAGCTGGCAGACCAAGCTGGATCGCGGCTATGACACCCCCAATTATACCAATGTGCGCTATCCCTTCACCTTTGATCCGCCCTTTGTACCGGATGACACCCCCTGCGGCCTGTATCTGCGTGATTTTGAAATGCCCGCCGCGACGCTTGCCGCCAAGCGCGTCTATTTGAATTTCGAGGGCGTGGACTCCTGCTTCTACCTCTTTGTGAACGGGAAATTCGCCGCCTACAGTCAGGTCAGCCACATGACCAGCGAGATTGACCTAACCGACTATCTGGTCGCCGGCAAAAACACCCTTGCCGTGGTGGTGCTGAAATGGTGCGACGGCTCTTATCTGGAGGATCAGGACAAATTCCGTTTCTCGGGCATTTTCCGTGAGGTCTATCTCCTCGCCCGTGACCCAAACCATATCAAGGATATTGATGTACGCACCGCGCTTACCGATGATTTCAGTAAGGCTACGGCCAAGGTCAAGCTGCTCACGAGCGGTGCGCTGAACGCCACCTGGCGTTTGGAGACCCCCGACGGCTCGACTATCGCCAAGGGCGACTGCGCCGTGGACAAAACGGGAGAATTTGCCCTCTCGGTAAACGCGCCCCTGCTTTGGAGTGACGAGACCCCCCACCTCTACCGTCTGCTTCTGACCGCCGGCGAGGAGCACATCTGCCTTTTTGTCGGCTTCCGTGACTTCCGCGTGGTCAACCGCGTGATGCTGATCAACGGCAAAAAGGTGAAGGCAAGAGGCGTCAACCGTCACGACAGCCACCCCTATCTCGGCTCCGCTACCCCCCTGGATCACATGATCCAGGATCTGATGCTGCTCAAGCGCCACAATATTAATATGATCCGCACCAGCCACTATCCCAATGACCCTCGCTTTGTAGGACTTTGCGACAAATACGGCTTCTATGTGGTGGACGAAGCGGATCTGGAGACCCACGGCGCCGCTCAGAACGGCAACTGGGACATCTTCACCGATAGCGAGGACTGGACCGACGCGTATCTTGACCGCATGGCGCGCATGTACGAGCGGGACAAGAACCACGCCTGCGTGATTTTGTGGTCTGTGGGCAACGAATCGGGCACGGGGCGCAATCACCGCGCCATGTCCGACTATGTCAAGAGCCGCGACCCCCGCAATCTGGTACACTCTGAGGATATTAGCCGCCGCCTGGTGGACGGCTACAAGCTCCTTGGCATCGAGCGCGAGCAGGGCGCTGAAATGCAGTGCGATTGGGTGGATGTGGACAGCCGCATGTATCCCTCCACAAGTGGCATTCTGCGGGAGTACGCAAACAACAAGCACCTGAAAAATCCGCTGTTTTTGTGCGAATACAGCCACGCCATGGGCAACGGCCCCGGCGATTTGAAGCAGTACTGGGATCTCATCTATAAATACGACTGGTTCTTTGGCGGCTGTGTCTGGGAGATGCTGGATCACTCGGTTGCTACCGGCGATAACATTTACGCCGATCCCCACTTTGTTTACGGCGGCGATTTTGGCGATTACCCCAACGACAGCAACTTCTGCGTGGATGGTCTGGTCTCGCCTTTGCGTGAGCCCCACACCGGCATGAAGGAATACAAGAACGTGATCAAGCCCTTTGTGCTCAGCTACGAGACCGGCAAGCTGCGTGTAAAAAACCTGCGCTGCTTTACCCCGCTCACCGACCTGGATCTCTACTGGAAGCTGGAGCGCAACGGCAAGGTGGTGGCCGAGGGCCGCTTCCTCTCTTTGAACGTAGCCCCCGGCAAAAGCCGCACCTATGCCCTCCCCCACTTCAATGCGGCCATGACCGGTGAATGGTGTGCCCTCTCTGTCAGCCTGCGCCAGAACACCACCACCGCATGGGCGGAAAACGGCTATGAGGTTGGCTCTGAGCAATTTGCGCTTTCCGAAAAGCAGACCGACGCCAAGATTGCGGATGCCATCCCCGCCACCGCTGCCATCAGTACCGCTACCGACGCCGATTGCATTGTGGTCACCACCAACGAGACGGTGTATACGGTGGATAAGGCGCACGGTCTGATCGTCTCGATCCTTGACCGCGGCACCGAGCTACTCTCCTCCCCCATTGATCTGACGGTATGGCGCGCGCCCACCGACAACGACCGTCGCATCCGCCGCAAGTGGGAGCCGCACGAGCTTTCCCGCACGGTGACCAAGTGCTACGGCTGTGAGATCGCCGAGCAAACCGACAAGTATGTGCGCGTGCGTGCCGCCCTCTCGCTTGGCGGCAAGAGCTACCGCCCCGTACTACATGCCCAGGCCGTTTACACCTTCTTTGCCGAGGGTGGCGTGACGCTGGACTTTGACGTGAAGGTGCGCGAATTCTCGGATATGGATATGCTCCCCCGTTTTGGCGTGGAGTTTAAGCTCCCCGAGGGCTTTGAGCGGCTCCGCTTCTTTGGCCGCGGACCCGGTGCCTCCTATATGGACCTCCGCCATTCCTCGGCGTTGGGCGACTTTGAGACCACGGTGACCGAGCATTTCGAGCATTATGTACGCCCGCAGGAGAACATGGCGCACACCGACACCAAATGGATGTTCGTTGCCAACCTGGAGGGCCACGGTCTGATGGCGCTGATGACCGAGCGGGATTTCAGCTTCAACTGCTCGCACTACACGGCACAGCAGCTGACCGAAACGAAGCATGACTATGAACTAAAGCCGCTGGCTGAAACAGTGGTGAATCTCGATTACCGCCACAACGGTATCGGTTCCAACTCCTGCGGCCCTGAGCTGGATCCCGCCTTCCGCCTGTCGGAAAAGGAATTCCACTTCGGTATCCGTCTGCTCCCCGCCCTGGTCAATGACATCTGTCCCTTTGAACAGGCAGGCAAAAAATAAGAACAAGGAACCGGCAACGGTGCCTGCAATAGAGCAGGTCGCCGTTGCCGGTTCCTTTTTAGTGCTTTCTTTTACGGTATTCTGCGGGCGTCATACCTGTCTGCTCCTTGAAATTACGGTTCATCGAGCGCAAGGCACGAAAGCCGCACTCCTCGCTGATCTTCAAAATGCTGTCAGCGGTATTATCCAGCCGATCGCAAACCTCACGTACCCGATACTGATTGACATAGGAGTGGTAGCTTTGTCCGACCGCGCGTTTGAAATATTTGGAAAGATACGCATAGCTGTACGCAAGCGCGGCACAAAGGGCATCCAGCGAGCAGTCCTTATCAAAATTCCGCTCAATAAAAGCGAAAATCTCAAAAAGCAACGCTTCGTCCTCCCCCAGCTCGCCCTCACGGTAAACGGTTGCTTCGTCAAACAGTCCGCAAATGCTATACAGCACCCCCTTGATCCGATAGCGGTTGCTTTCGGGCGTTAGCGCGAATAATTGCTCAGCCAGGGAGGGCGGCAACCGAAAAAGTGCGTTTTCCGGCCACATGCCTGCCCTCGCGTTTGCAAAAACACTGACCAATTGGGGGGAAAAAATGCAAAGGCGGTGCGCGCTGCCCTGCTGCGTGGTCAAAGCATGAATTTGATTTGGGAAAACCAAAACGCCGTAGCCGGGGGTCAGCAAATACTGCTTACCGCCCGCCGTTACCTGCATTTCCCCCGCGGTAACGGTGATGATTTCAAATGAATGATGAATATGGGGGGGAAAAGAGAGATTGCTTCCCCGCTCCAGCGTAAAATAATCGGCACTGATCGAGTGCTTCCATTCGTAGAACATACGACCTCCACCATAAATTTTGTCGGTTGGTTGGTTGCATTTACCGGTACTTTCGCAAAAAAGAACAAATTTTGACTATTATTATATCGCATTTGTCGTGAAAAGGCAAGTGTTTTGTGATAGAATAAAGATGCAAAATAAAAAGGAGGCCCTTCCTATGGCGTTTTTTAAGCACATTCCAGTCATTCCCTACAAGGGGAAGGACAGCCGCGATCCCCTTTCCTTCCGCTACTACAATCCTGATGAAATCATCACCGGAAAGCCAATGCGCGAGCATTTGAAATTTGCCCTTTCCTGGTGGCATACTCTGTGCGCTGAGGGTGTTGATATGTTCGGCACAGGCACGTCGGATAAGTCCTTTGGCGGCACCACCCCCATGCAAATCTACAAAAACAAGGCGTTGGCCGCCTTTGAGCTGATGGAAAAGCTTTCTATCGACTATTTCTGCTTCCACGACCGTGACATCGCCCCCGCGGGCGAGACACTGGCCGAGAGCAATAAAAATTTGGATGAAATGGCAGACTTTATTGCGGATCTGATGAAAAAAAGCGGCAAAAAGCTACTGTGGGGCACCGCCAATTGCTTTAATCATCCCCGCTATATGCACGGTGCCGGCACCTCGCCCGAGGCGGACGTGTTCGCCTATGCGGCGGCACAGATCAAAAAGGCGATGGAGGTCACGGTTCGGCTGGGCGGCAGCGGCTATGTCTATTGGGGCGGGCGAGAGGGTTACGAAACCTTGCTGAACACCGACATGAAAAAGGAGCTGGACAATTTAGGGTATTTGCTAAAGCTAACCTCGGATTACGGCCGCTCGATCGGCTTCAAGGGCGATTTCTATATCGAGCCCAAGCCAAAGGAGCCCACCAAGCACCAGTATGACTTTGATGCCGCCACCGTCATCGGCTTTTTGCGCAAGTATAACCTGGACTTTAAATTAAACATAGAAGCCAACCACGCGACCCTGGCCGGCCACACCTTTGAGCATGAGCTGCGCGTGGCGGCTGTGAACGGTGCCTTCGGCTCGATCGACGCCAATCAGGGCGACCCGCATCTTGGTTGGGATACCGACCAGTTCCCCACCGACGTGTATTCCACCACCCTTTGTATGCTGGAGGTCCTGCGCGCCGGCGGCTTTGTAAACGGCGGCCTCAACTTCGACGCCAAGACCCGCCGTGGCTCTAACACCGCCGAGGATATTATCTACGCCTATATTGCGGGTATGGACGCCTTTGCTCTGGGTCTGAGAAAAGCGGCGCAAATCATCGAAAATGGCACCATTGATGCCTTTGTGGCCAACCGTTATGCCTCGTATAGCAGCGGCATCGGTCAGAAGATCAGCCAGCAAGCCGTCACCATCGAGGAGCTGGAGGCACACGCCCTTGCCATGGGCGAGGTCAAGCCGATCCCCAGCGGACGGCAGGAATATCTGGAAAACACCCTGAATGGTATTCTTTTTTCTTAAAAAAATCTCACAAAAAGGAGTAAAATATGACGCACGCACAAGCAAGAAAAAAGGCCAAGGCGCTGGTTGCGCAGATGACGGTGGAGGAGAAGATCTCTCAGCTGCTCTACGCCGCCCCCGCCATCGAGCGCCTGGGCATCAAGCCCCACAACTGGTGGAACGAGGCTGCCCACGGCGTTGCCCGCTCCGGCACAGCCACGGTATTTCCCCATACCATCGCGATGGGCGCGACCTTTCATCCTGAGCTGATCCGCACAGTGGCCGATGTGATCTCTACCGAAGGGCGCATCAAATACAACAAGCACGTAGCGCACGGCGACTTTGATATTTTCAAAGGGCTCACCTACTGGGCACCCAACATCAACATCTTCCGCGACCCCCGTTGGGGGCGCGGTCAGGAAACCTTTGGCGAGGACCCTTTCCTTTCCGCAACCCTCGGTGCCGCCTTTATCAAGGGCATTCAGGGTGAGGGCGAGTTCCTGAAGGCCTCGGCCTGCTCCAAGCACTTTGCGGTGCATTCGGGGCCCGAGAAGCAACGCCACGAGTTCGATGCCGTTGCCACCATGAAGGATATGCACGAGACCTACCTCCCCGCCTTCCGAGAGACCGTCAAGGCGGGTGTAACCGGCGTAATGGGGGCTTACAACCGCACGAACGGCGTGCCCTGCTGCGCGCATCAGTATCTGCTGAAGGATATTCTGCGTGACACCTGGGGCTTTGACGGCTATGTCGTCTCTGATTGCGGTGCTATCAAGGATATTTACAAGCACCATCATTATACCGAAACGCCCGCCGAGGCAGCAGCGGTTGCCTTGAGGGCGGGATGCGACCTGAACTGCGGCACCGTCTACCAGAGCTTAGTGGATGCCTACGAGGAGGATCTGGTCACCGAGGCGGAAATCACGATCGCCGCCGAGCGGCTCTTTACCATTCGTTATCGCCTCGGCGAGTTTGAAAATCAAAGACCGTATGCGGACATTCCCTATCATTTGCTGGACTGCAAGGAGCATCAAAGGCTGAACGAAAGGGCGGCCGCCGAAAGCATCGTTTTGCTGAAAAACGAAGAGGGCTTTTTGCCAATCTCCCCCAAAACCGAGCAAAAAATCGCGGTGATCGGTCCCAACGTGCTATCCGTTTCCGCTCTACAGGGCAATTATAACGGTCTGGCATCAGAATACATCACCCCCGCCGATGGCATCCGTCGCGTGTTCACCGAGGCGGACGTGCGCGTGGAGCAGGGCTGCAACTGCGTCAAGGAATCTCTGAACAACGGCAGCGGCTTCCGCAATATGATCAGCGACGGCGTGGCCGCCGCCGAGGAGGCGGATCTCACTGTACTGGTGCTGGGTCTGGACCGCAACGTGGAGGGGGAGGACACCGGCAAGGACGATGAGTACTCCACCTCGGGCGACAAGAACCACCTGTTTCTGCCCGCCACCCAGCAAAAGCTGGCTGAAGCAGTCTGCGACGTGTGTGACAACGTGATTGTGGTGCTGATGTGCGGTAGCGCCATCGACATTGGTGAAAAGGTGCGCGGCCACGCGAGGGCCATCCTGCACGCCTGGTATCCGGGGGCGCGAGGCGGCCTTGCGCTTGCGAGAGTGCTTGCCGGCAAGGCCACACCCGGCGGTAAGCTGCCCGTCACCATTTATTACGGCGATCATCCTCTGCCGCCCTTTACCGACTATACCATGCAAGGGCGCACCTATCGCTATATCAAGGGGGAGGCGCTCTATCCCTTCGGCTTCGGCCTTTCCTATACGACCTTTGCTTACAGCAATGTACAGATCAAGAAAAATGCGGACAAAACCGCTACCGTTACGGCACTTATCACCAATACGGGCGCCGTGACCGCCACAGAAAAGGCGCAGGTTTACGTCAGCTTAAAGGACAGCCGCACCACCACCCCGCATTATCAGCTCTGCGGCATACAGGCGGTAGAGCTTGCCCCCGGCGAGAGCCGAGAGGTGCGCTTTGATATTGATCGCTACTGGCTGTTAGCGGTGGGGGAACAGGGTGAATTTTTAGAGCCGGACGGCACCGTCACGCTCTATGTAGGCGGTCATCAGCCTGACCCCGTCAGCGACCGGTTGACCGGCACGACTTGTGAAAGGATGATACTGCAATGAGATATTTGCTGGGACTTGATATTGGCACCTCCGGCACAAAAACAGTTTTGTTTGATGAGCAAGGAAACGCCATTGCCGAATCAAGCGCCGCGTATCCCCTCTCTCAGCCCAAAAACGGTTGGGCCGAGCAAAATCCAACCGATTGGTGGGATGCCGTCAAGGAAACAGTGACCGCCGTCGTGAGGAGTAGCGGGGTCAACAAGCAGGATATTGTCAGCATCGGCCTATCCGGACAGATGCACGGTCTTGTCATGCTGGATGCCGCCGGTACCGTTCTGCGCCCTGCCATTCTTTGGTGTGACGGTCGCACCGCCTCGCAATGCCGTGAAATGGAGCAAATTCTTGGCAAGGCGCGCTTGATCGAGCTGACAGGCAACCCGGCCATGGAGGGCTTTACCGCCTCGAAGATCCTGTGGGTGCGGCAAAACGAGCCGGATGTGTACGAAAAATGTAAGCATATCTTGCTCCCAAAGGACTATATTCGCTACCGCCTTTGCGGCGAGCTTGCCATTGACATGGCCGACGCCTCCGGCACGCAGCTGTTGGACGTAAACAAGCGCGAATGGAGCGCCGCCGTCTGTAGCGCCTTTGGCGTGGATATGGCGTGGCTACCCACCGCCATGGAGAGCCCGGAGCTATCCGGCCGGCTTTCCCCCGCGATAGCTGACGAGCTTGGCTTGCCAGCGGGGCTGCCCATTGCGGCTGGCGGCGGCGACAACGCCTGCGCCGCCCTTGGCACCGGTGTTTGCCGTGAGGGCAAGGCCTTCACTACGGTTGGTACCAGCGGCGTGATTGTGGCCCATACCGATCGGGTTCGTGTAGATCTCCGGGGCAACTATCACGCCTTCTGCGCCGCCGTTCCCGGGGCGTGGCACATGCTGGCCACCACCCAAGCGGCTGGCGGCTCACTGAACTGGTTCCGCAATCAATTGGCCGCGGAGCTTTCCTATAAAGAGCTGGATACTCTGTGTGAAAAGCTGCCCATTGGGGCGGAAAATCTGCTGTTTCTGCCCTTTTTGATGGGCGAGCGCCAACCGGCTCTTGGCATCAAGGCGCGCGGTGTTTTCTTTGGGCTTTCCGCCATTCATCAAAAGCCGCACATGGCAAGAGCTGTGATGGAGGGCGTGGGCTTCTCGCTTTACGATCTGCTTTGCAAGCTGCAAGCGGACGGTGCCGATTGCCACGATATGATGCTTTGCGGCGGCGGCGCCAAAAGCCGCTTCTGGGCCAAAATGTTTGCCGACATTTACGGCATTGACATCAAAACCGGTGCCTCGGGCGAGGGCGCTTGCCTTGGCGCGGCAATTCTCGGCGGCTGTGCCGCAGGCGTCTACACCTCGGTCGCCGAGGGCTGTGATGTCACGGTGCGCACAGGTAAAACCTATACCTTTGATGCCAACAATCATCAAGAATACATGCGTTTTTATGACATTTACCGCGATCTCTACCCTAAGCTGAAAAATAGCTTTGCGGCATTGAACGCCTGACTGTCATCTAACAAAAAGGTGTGCCTCTTCGAAAGAGGCACACCTTTTTGTTTTAACGGATCACGTGTCTGGGGCATTTCTCAGCACATTTGCCGCAGTTGGTACACTTGTCATAATCAATTTCTGCCAGGAAGCTATTGACCGTAATGGCACCGGCTTCACAGACCTTTTGGCAAATACCGCAACCAATACAGCCGACCTTACATTGCTTATTCACCGCGGCACCTTTTTCTTTGGACACGCACGCCACAAAATGCGGTGTATCATAAGGGATCAGACGGATCAGCTTTTTGGGGCAGGTATTCACGCAAGCGCTACAGCCGGTGCACTTACGGGGGTCCACCGCCGCCACACCGTTCTCTACGTGAATGGCCTCAAACTGGCAGGCAGAAACGCAGCTGCCAAGACCCAGACACCCGAACGCACACAGCTTATCACCGCCGGCGATACGCATGGCAGAGATGCAATCCGGCACACCCGCATAGGCGTATTTTCGCGCCGCGACATCGTGGGTACCGGAGCACATCACCTGGGCGCGCATCCGCTTTTGCTTGCCAACGGTCACACCCATTACAGCGGCAATCCTTTGGGCACATTCGTCCCCGCCAACGGTACAGGCGCCGCAGGTGGCCTTGCCCTCTACAATGGCCGCGGCCAAGGCGTCACAGCCGGAGTAGCCGCATCCGCCGCAATTGGCACCGGGCAGTGCCTCACGGATCTCGGGAATTCGCTCGTCCACCTTGACGGCAAACACCCGGGAGGCTATGGCCAACAGAATACCAAAAAAAGCGCCAAGTCCCGCCAGAATAGCGGCAGGAATCAAAATCATAGAAGCAGTCACTTGATTCCCTCCTCTCAAGCCAAGCGCACGCCGGCAAACCCGGCAAACGCCATAGCGACAAGTCCCGCGGCGATCAATATGATCGGAAAGCCCTTAAAGGCCTTGGGCGGGTCGGCAAATTCCATCTTGCCGCGCACGCCGGCAAAAACCACAATGGCCAGGGTAAAGCCCAACGCCGAGGCAAAGCCAAAGGAAACAGCCCCGATAAAATTGTATTCATTTTGAACCGCGAGCAAGGCTGCGGAAAGCACCGCGCAGTTGGTGGTGATCAAGGGTAAGTAGATGCCAAGCGACGCATAGAGCGCCGGCACGAACTTGCGCAAAAACATCTCAATAAACTGCACCAAGGCCGCAATCACCAAAATGAAGGCCACGGTCTTGAGAAACTCCAGGCCAAAGGGGGCCAGCAAAAAGCGATACACCGTCCAGGTAACCGCACCCGAAAGCGTCATGACAAAGGTCACCGCCATGCCCATACCAAGGGCAGTACCCGGTTTTTCTGAAACACCAAGGAAGGGACAGCAGCCGTAGAACTTGGCAAAAATGAAGTTTTCTACCAAAATGGCACCGAACATCAGGAGCAAAATATCAGTAAAGCTCATACCGTTTCCTCCTGTTCGGGTGCGTTTTTCTGTTCCGCGGCAGGCATATTCTTTTTCAGTCGCGCCTTCTCTTCGGTTACATTACGAATTTTTTGCACGACGGCGATCACAAATCCAAGCGTCAGGAAGGCACCGGCGGGCATCACCAGCAGCTGCGCCGGCGAATACCACTGACCAAAAACCCGCAAGCCAAGGAAGCTGCCGTTGCCAATCATCTCACGCACGGCGGCCACCAGGATCAGTGCAAAGGTAAAGCCAAGACCCATGGCAAGCCCGTCTGCCATGGCGGGCAAGGGCTTGTTTTTAGAGGCATAGGCTTCGGCACGGGCCAAAATAATGCAGTTGACCACAATCAAGGGGATGAAGATACCCAGCGACGCGTAAAGCGAGTAAAGATAGGCCTTCATCAGCAGCTCCACCATTGTCACAAAGCCGGAAATGATCACGATATAGGCGGCAATACGCACCTGCTTGGGGATAAATTTACGCAACAGAGAAACGAACAGATTGGAAAAGATCAGCACCACGGTGGCGGCCAGACCCATGCCGATGGCGTTTTCCACTGTGGTAGTGGTGGCCAAGGTGGGGCACATGCCAAGCAGCTGAACCAGCACCGGATTGTTATCCAAAATGCCCTCTTTTAATTGCTTTAAGA
>SVQT01000085.1 GCA_015065215.1 Oscillospiraceae bacterium
CCTGACCGAGGTGGTGGGCGAGCCGATGCTGATGACCACTCCTACCGAGCCCTTTGAGCTGAAGTCCTTGCACGTGCGTGCCAAGCCAACCCTGTGGAACGAGGGCCCTTGTGTTATCAAGGTGGGCAACAAATATGTTATGAACTACTCTGCCAACTACTATGGCAGCAACGATTACGCCATCTGTGTGGCCACCGCCGACCACCCCCTCGGCCCCTGGAAGAAATCGGTGAACAACCCCGTGCTCTCCTGCCGCGCCGATCTGTTCGGTGCCGGTCACAACGCCTTCTTCAAAACCAAGGAGGGTGAGCTTTACACCTCCTTCCATATTCAGACCGATCCGCAAAACCCCAGCGGCGACCGCCGCACCGTGATCGGAAAGGTCACCTTCACAGAAAAAAACGGCGATATTTTCCAAACCATCAAGTAAAGCGAACATTGACCTCAGCAACCTTTGAAGCGAATACAAAAACCGCTCGGTTTCAAATGAAACCGAGCGGTTTTTCAATACCGTTTTGCGGCTTATGCGGATTTGCGACGAATATGGAGCAACCGCACGATCACCGGCGACAAAATGAGATTGACGCCCATTTCAAAGAGAAAATTGAAGCCAGCCAGTCCCACGAACATATACGCCGTAACACTGCCGGTAAAACCGGCTCCTGCCGCCAATAGGGCAACCGGCTCCTGAAAGAAAAGGAAGCAGCCAATCAAAAAGATGCCGGTATTCACCAACGGGCAAACAACCGCGGCAACGATTACGGCCAAATAGCGATTGATCTTTTCCAACACCGCATAGACCAGACCCGCAAGCAACCCGCTGGCAACGCCCTTTAAAAGGACAACCAAAATGGTTGCCGGCGCGTTAAATTGCAGAAAAAACGCGGCATCTCCGCTGATCAATACCACTGTGCCAAACGCAAGACCCAGCCATGCGCCAATGTACGGGCCGCAAATAGCGGCACCCACCACAATTGGAATCAGCACCAGCGAGATTGAAAACGGGCCGAAACGAATAAAACTGCCCACCAATTGCAAAACAACGACCAAAGCAGTCAGCATAGCGCCCAGCGTCAGCTTTTTGGTGGAGATTCTTTGGTTCTTTTCCATCAGAACCCTCCTTCGGGGACTTTACCCCGTGCTGTCGTCTCATCCAACATGAGTACAACGCAGTTCAAATTTATCCAAACGGCATTTCTGCCGAAAAGACCAAAATGCTATTTTTTCAAGCACGTTTGGGGGCTTTTCCACTTTTTTGCCCATTCAGCTGCGCCAGGCGCAGCAGTCCTCTGTGCGCAAGCCACTCATCGTGCTCTACGGTGCGCTCCAATAGCGGCAGCGCTATTTCAGCGCTCTCACCTGTTACAATCACCGCCGACACCGTCTCTCCCATCTCCCGCTCAAACGCCTTGGCTAACCCTTCCAACGCCGCCGCATGGCCCAAAAGCAGTCCGGAACGCATACTATCCCCGGTATTTTTGCCAATCGCGGCATTGGGGCGCGTCAGCGCTACGTTCGGGAGCTGTGCCGCGTGAAGCTTTAAGGCATCCGCGCAAAGCAAGGGGCCGGGCAAAATGGCACAGCCCAAAAATTCGGGGGTGCCTTTTCCCTTTCCTACCGCCGACAGCGTGGTTACGGCACCGCAATTGTATACCAAAAAGGGCGGCTCGCGCAGGGCGAGCGCTCCAACGGTCAATGCCACAAGATCGGCGCCAAGCTCAGCGGGGAGATCGGTACGAATAACAAAACCGGAGCGCAAACCGGCGCCAACGGTCAGGCATACCGCTTGCGGATAAAGCTGACCAACGGCGTTGATCACATCCTGTGTGAGCGACGGTACCACCGATGCCACAATAACGATTTTGATGGCCGCTTGCGGCACGCTTTGTGCCAAGATGGCGGCAAGCAAAGCGGCATATTCGTCTGCGGTGCGGGGCGGCTGGGCGGCGATCCGCGCCGTTGCCAGCGGCTTTGCCGCCTTGGGATCATCGCTTTCCTTGAACAGGGCAAAAGAGATGGTGCGATTTCCCACTGTGGCTGTTAAAATCATCCTTTTCCCCTCCCTTTTTTCTCATCCTTATTGTACAGCATCAACGGCGTTTTGTCAAGCGTCAAACCTATGCGGCTATCCTTTTCACTGGTTTTCCGGATCAGTTGGCAGGGTTTTGCGCTCTTGCTTGGCTTGAACCTTTTGCTCCTTTTTCTTTTGTTTGACCGCAACCTTCACCTGCTTTACAGCAACCTTTTCCTCCTTGCGCTCCCGCTTGGCGGCTACCTTGCCCTCCTTGCGTTCCCGCTTTTCGGCATCTGCCTCCTCCAAATGATTCAGTTCTACCGTTGCCAGATCCGCATAGCGGGCCGTCAGCATTTCTCTGCCAATCTCCTTGAGATAGGAGGATAGCGACAATACATTTAAAATAGCTAAAAAATAGTCATAATCATTTCTTACATCAAGGCCGCCTTCTTTTAGCATATCCTCTACCGTTTGCCCCGCCCGCTCACGGTTGCAAGCCTTCAGCTCCAAATAACGGCGGTAGGCGTTGATCATATCCGCGCCCGAAAAACCGCATTCCTCTCTCACGCCGGTCAGCGTCCGCTTGATTTCATCAATAGAGAGGGTGTTCTTCATGCTATAAACCAGAAGCATCTCTACAATATGCGAACGGGAATATTTTTTGCCGGTAATGGGACTGATCAACCCGTCTTTGGAATAGTTATTGATCATGGTTTTGGTCAGCGACCGGCTCTGATAGCACGGTGTAGAGGTCGCATTTTTTTCCGCGATCAAGCTCAAAATTTGATCCAGATACAGATCGATCGCCGGGATCTCTTCTTCTTTTAGATCCACGTCGCCTACAGCTAACGCGACAATTTCACGCAATTCCTGCTCAGTCATTTTCGCACTCCTTTGAGAAAAGGTATGCAACTATTATATAACAGAAGCGGCGAGGTGTCAACCCCGCCGCCACATTTCGTGGTTTTGAAAACCATTTTAAAATCAAATACCAAGGAAGGCGGCACCGATGATGCCGGCGTCATTGCCAAGCTCGGCAATGCAAATCTTAGTCAGCGGCACCAGATCGCCGCCGTATTGCTCCTGCCGGATCAGAGGGATCAGCAGATCGGAAG
>SVQT01000043.1 GCA_015065215.1 Oscillospiraceae bacterium
TCTTGCTTTGCGCCATTTTAGAACACGCGGGGCATCGGTGCGGGTTGATCGGCACGGTGGAATGCCGTTTGGGCGAGCAAAGGCTGATTGCCCCAAACCGGGACCGCCTTGCCAATATGACCACACCCGATCCGGCACAGCTGTATCAGCTGTTGGCACAATTGCGAGACGGCGGGGCGGAATATGTAGTGATGGAAGTGACGTCCCACGCCTTGGCCTTTTCCAAAACCGCGCCGCTTTGCTTTGAGCGGGCGATTTTTACCAATCTCACGCCGGATCATCTGGATCTGCACAAGGATATGGAGAGCTATTATCTGGAAAAACGAAAATTGTTTGATCAAACCCGGGGGGCGGTGATCTCTTGCCTTTCTCCTTACGGCAAGCGGCTTGCGGATGAGTTGGATTTGCCCCTGTGGCGATTGGATGCGGAAACTGTAAAAAATATTGAAAAAAAGCAAGACGCGGGGGTGGAATTTGATCTGTGCCTCTCGCCACAAGCGCCGTTTCACATGAAAATACCCGTACCGGGCGATTTTTCGGTGGAAAACGGCGCTTTGGCGGCAATAACGGCTGTGAGCCTGGGTGTGGACGCATGCCAGGCGCAAAGGGCGCTTTTGCGCTTTCCGGGCGTTCGGGGCAGAATGGAACGGGTTGGCGAAAACCCTTTCGGCTTTTCTGTTTTTTTGGATTACGCGCACACGGCGGATGCTTTGGAAAAACTGTTACGCGCGGTGCGCGGCTTTTGCGGCGCGGGGCAAAGAGTAACCGTCCTGTTTGGTTGCGGCGGTGACCGAGACCCCTCTAAGCGAAAGGAGATGGGCAGGGTCGCTTCCCGTCTGGCGGATTTTGTGATTCTGACGTCGGATAATTGCCGGTCTGAGCGGCAGGAAGATATTCTGCGCGATATTCTCAAAGGGATAGACAAAGAAAAAAGCCATAAGGTGATTCCGGATCGCCAAGAAGCAATTCGGTATGCGGTCAGAACCGCCCGGGCGGGGGATGTGATCCTGCTGGCGGGAAAAGGGCATGAAACCTATGAGATAAGGGGCAGAGAGCGCCTGTATTTTTCCGAAAAAGAGATTGTGGAAGAAGCGATCGCGCAACGAATACGGGGAGAGGAAGATGCGGATTGAGCTCTGTGAACTGATGCGCTCGCCTACCGTTTTGGCCGATGCCCTTGGCGCGCGCTTGATCGGGGAAAGACCTGTTACGCCTTTGGGCTTGACCAACGATAGCAGAGAAGTGTTGCCGGGGGATCTTTTTTTGGCCTTGCCCGGGGCAAGTAGCCACGGCGCGGATTTTATCGCTGACGCTGCGCGAAGGGGCGCTGTCGGCGTCATCGCAAAAGAGGGAATCCGTGTGCCGGAAGCCTGCTTGCTTTTCGCGGTAAAGGATCCGATTACGGCGTTACTCTCCGCTGCCGCTTTTCGGCGGCGAAGAAGCCGCGCTTATCTGGTAGCTGTCAGCGGCAGTGTCGGTAAAACCACAGTGAAGGAAGGGGTTGCCACTCTTTTGTCATCTGTGGGAAGCGTTGCTTTCAGTCAAGGTAACTTCAACAGTCAAATCGGGTTTCCATTATCGATGCTTTCTTTTGCCGAAAGTGATTTTTGGGTGGTGGAATTGGGGATCAATCATCCGGGTGAAATGCAAGCGATGGCCAGTGCCGCTATGCCGGATCTGGCGCTGTTGACAGGGGTGGGAAATGCCCACATAGGGCATTTTGAAAGCGACGCGGAGTTGCTGAGCGAAAAGCTGAAAATCGCTACGTGCCTTCGGGGGAACGGCGTTTTTTTGCTGCCTGCCGCGCTAAAAACGGCAGCTTCATTCGGTCAGGCGGTTCGGGTTCTTGGTATGGGGCAAGGCGGCGATTTTTATCTGGATAAGATTGACATGTCGCCAAAAGGCGTATGCGGGGATTTGATGACCCCTGATCGGGTTATAACTAATGTTGCGTGGCCGGTTCCGGGGAGAATCGGTGTTTGTGCCATAACGGCGATTGGCGCGGCGGGCGCGCTGATCGGATGCTCCGCGCAAACGATCCGTCAAGGATTGCTTTTGGCAGGAGAGCGAACTCCGCGCATGCAAGCACTCGCGGTGGAAGGCAGAGTGCTGATTGATGATAGCTATAACGCTTCTCCCGATGCGGTAGAGGGAGCCTTGGAGGTTCTTTCCTACCGTGCCGGCGGTCGCCCGACGGTAGCGGTTCTGGGTGATATGCTGGAGCTGGGCGAAAGGTCACAGGAACTTCACTTTCGCGTGGGCGCAGCGGTGGCGCGAAGCGGAGTTTCGCAACTGTTTACTTACGGGGAGCAGGCGGCGTGTTTCGCGTCAGGCGCTCTGGATGCGGGGATGGATGCAAAGTGTATTTTTTGCTTTGCGAGGCAGGAAAAAACGGCTTTGGTCAAGGCACTTTTACGTGATACACCCCCCAATGCCGTCATGCTCTTAAAAGGCTCTGGCAGAATGAAAATGTATGAGATTGTAGAGGAAATCAGGAGGAAGATATGAGTGGAAATTTATATACCGTTGCGGCACTTTTTACACTTTCCTTTCTTTTTACGGTGCTGTTTGAAAAAGGCCTGATTCCCCTACTGCGAAGACATCGCGCGGGGCAACCGATTTTAGAGATCGGCCCATCCTGGCATATCGCAAAAGCGGGCACCCCCACCATGGGGGGTGTGGCGTTTATTGCCGCCATTGGGGTAAGCCTTTTGCTGCTTTTTCTTTTTTTCCTCCTTTGGCAGGGAAGCTCCGGTTTGCAGTGGCCGTTTTTGGTTTTTCTTTATGCCTTCCTTTGCGGTGCTATTGGTTTTTTAGATGATTTTCGCAAGCTTGCCAAAAAAGAAAACAAAGGCCTTTCTGCGGCACAAAAATATTTTTTACAGCTACTTGTTTCTGGTTTGTTTCTTTTTTTAGCAAGAGCGTTTTTTGGCGTGGATACCGCTATTTTTTTGCCTTTTACAAACGGCATCCGCCTGGAATTGGGGTTCTTTTATTATCCTTTGGCCCTGCTTTATCTAACCGGGCTTGTGAATGCTTTGAATCTGACAGACGGGGTTGACGGTCTGCTCTCTGTTACCGCCGGCGTGGTCGCGCTCTTCTTTTTGCTTTGGGGCTATAGCGGCGGGCAGGGAAATGTTATGATGATCGGCGCCATGCTGTTGGGGGCAGTTTTAGGCTTTCTTTGCTTTAACGCTCATCCGGCTAAGGTGTTCATGGGGGATACCGGATCGCTGTTTTTGGGCGGCGCGGTTTCAGCGGTGGGCATTTTAACCGAACATCCTCTGCTTCTTTTGATAGCCTGCGGCGTTTTCGTGATCGAGGCGGCTTCGGTGATCTTGCAGGTCATCTGGTTTAAGCTCTCTAAAGGCAAACGATTGTTCCGTATGGCACCCCTGCATCACCATTTTGAAAAAATCGGCTTTGGCGAGTGGCAGGTGGTAGCGCTCTTTGGCATCTCAGGCCTTTTGTTTGCCTCGTTGGCGTTTTTGGGGAGGTGAGCGTAATGGGCGAGCCAAAGAATTGGAGGGAGCTGTTTTTTGTAACGGATAAAAAGGATAAGCGCGATTTGATTTTGCGGGGGAATCCGGATACCGTTTTTTTGACATTGGTTTTGTTGATGTTGGCGGCGGGGGCCGTGATGTCTTTTAGTGCCAGTGCCGTTTACGGTGAGCAATTCTATGGTGACAGCACTTATTTTTTTAAGCGTTATTTGCTATTTGCGCTGTTATCGGTAGCTTTGGTCATTCCAATGATCCTGTTCGCAAAGCCCGCCTTTTTTCGCTTTTTGGCGGTTTTTGTGTATGCGATGTCTGTTTTTCTTTTGATTTTGGTTTTACTGATTGGCACAGTTGGCGGCGGCGCGCAGCGTTGGTTGGTGCTGGGCCCTTTGACGATACAGCCCTCCGAGGTGGCAAAGCTGGGGCTTTTGATGATGCTGGCCTTGGTCATGACCAAATATGAAGATAAGATCACATCACGTCGCAAAAAGGGCGGGAGCTTGCGGTATGGCGTGCTTTTACCGGGTGCTTTGATTGGTCTGATCGGCTTGTTGGTGGCGGCGGAAAAGCATATATCCGGGCTTTTGATCATTTGTATGATCGGCGTTGGCGTTATGTTTTTAGGGGGGACCCGCCTGCGCTATCTTGCTTTTATGGCAGGGGCGGTGGCCGCGGCAGGATGCCTTTTGATCTTGGTTTCCTCCTACGCTCAGGTTCGTGTGGATACCTGGCTACATATCGAGGAGGTGGATCCGCTGGGTTCCGCCTGGCAAACCCTGCAAGGACTTTACGCCATCGGTTCGGGCGGGCTTTTCGGCGTCGGACTGGGGGAAGGGCGGCAAAAATACGGATATGTTTCACAACCGCAAAACGATTTTATCTTTACTGTCATTTGTGAGGAACTGGGTTTTGTGGGGGCGTTTTTCATCCTTTTGCTCTTTCTGGCACTGGTCCTGCGTGGGTTTTACATCGCCGCGCACGCTTCGGACCGTTTCAGCTCGCTGGTGGTCTATGGCATATCTTTGAAATTGGCGTTACAAACGGTGCTCAATGTGGCGGTCGTGACCAATTCGATGCCGAACACCGGCGTTTCCTTACCTTTTTTCAGCTCAGGCGGCACGTTTTTGGCGATGCAGATTTTTGAAATGGGGATTGTACTGGCGCTTTCTCGCTACGGTACACAAAAGCGTTGATATGAAGATCATACTGACTTGCGGCGGCACCGGTGGGCATATTACCCCGGCGCTGGCCATTGCCGACATCATCAAAGAAAATTTTCCTCGGGCGGAAATTTTGTTTGTGGGTGGGGAGCGGGGGATGGAAAAGGATATGGTTTCCAAAGCGGGGTACCGTATCGAGCTCCTTGATGTAGAGGGGCTTTCCCGAAAGCTGACGCTTCACAATTTTCAAGTGATCAAAAAAGCAATTGGCGCTGTGGCAACGGCAAAGGCGCTACTCAAAGGCTTCGATCCGGATTTGGTCATTGGCACCGGGGGATACGCTTGTTATCCCACCTTGCGCGCGGCGGTTTCTCTTGGCATTCCTTGCGCCGTGCACGAGTCCAATGCTTGTCCGGGCTTGGCGGTAAAGCGCCTTTCGGGCGGTGTGGATAGGGTTTGGCTCAACTTCGCCGCCGCAAAGCAAGGCCTTTCGCCCAAAGCGAAAGTGCGTGTTGTGGGGAATCCGCTGCCGCGCGGGATTTTTGAAGGGAAGGAGAAATCCGTTTCTCCAAAGGATAAGCGCAAAGCAGTACTGTCTTTTGGGGGAAGTCTGGGGGCGGATGCCATGAATCGCGCCATACTGGACCTCATGGAGCGGGAAAGGGAAATGGCGGATGTTTACCACCTGCATGCCACAGGACACCGCTCTTATCAAGCGGTGTTGGCCGACTTTGAAAAAAGAGGACTTTCTCAATGCTCGCGCTTGTCGCTGGTACCCTTTATTGAAGATATGCCAAGCCAAATGGCGGCGGCGGATCTGGTGATCTGTAGGGCAGGGGCCATGAGTATTAGTGAGCTTGCGGCTATCGGAGTGGCGGCGGTATTGATCCCTTCGCCAAACGTAACCGGCAATCATCAATACAAAAACGCCAAGATGCTGGCGGACGCGGGGGCGGCAAAGCTGATTGCGGAGAGTGCGTTGGATGAAACCTTTACCATGAGTGTGATTGCGCTGTTAGAGGACGCGCCCCAAAGAGAGCGGATGGCAAAGGCAATTGCCACATTTGCGAGAAAGGATGCCAATCGCCAAATATTTGAGGATATGAAAGCTTTGACACGAAAATAAAAAAAGACGGAACCGATTGTGAAATGCCGAAAAAAGCGTTATTTGCGCAAAGGCGGTCGCGTTCTGTCTTTTCTTTTTTGAAAAAAATTTGTAAAACGTATTGCAAATTTAACAATTTTATATTAAAATATAACTTGAATTATTGTGTGCAGGAGCGCCTGTATGGGAAGAAATCAAAACGGAGGATTTCACAATGACCTTTGAAAATGAGAATAAAATGACCTTTGAACCCGACAACTCCTTTGAAAGCGGTGTTGTGATCCGCGTAATTGGTGTTGGCGGTGGCGGCAATAACGCTGTTAACCGCATGATTGCCGCGAATATTCGCGGTGTCGAGTTTGTGGCTGTTAATACCGACCGTCAGGCGTTGCGCAAGTCGGATGCCTCGACGCAAATGGTGATTGGCGAAAAGATCACCCGGGGCTTTGGCGCGGGCGCCAACCCTGAGATCGGTGCCCGTTCCGCTGAAGAATCGATTGACGAGATCAAAAAGGTGTTGCAGGGCGCTGATATGGTTTTTGTCACCGCCGGCATGGGCGGCGGTACCGGTACCGGCGCGGCTCCTATCGTAGCCCGTGTGGCGCACGAGATGGGTATTCTGACCATCGGTATCATTACCAAGCCTTTCTCTTTTGAGGGCAAGCGCCGTATGGAGCAAGCCGAGCGGGGCATCAAAGAGCTCCGGCAATATGTTGACTCCTTGGTGATCATTCCCAATGAGAAGCTCAAAGAGGTTTCGGATACACGCATCACGCTTGGCAACGCATTTGAGATCGCCGATGATGTTTTGCGCCGTGGCGTGCAAAGTATTTCCGAGCTGATCAATGTACCCGGTTACATCAATCTGGACTTTGCGGACGTGACTTCTGTCATGAAGAACGCGGGATACGCCCACATGGGTGTTGGCGGCGCTACCGGCGCCGATAAAGCGGAGCTTGCCGCAAAGGCCGCCATCTCCAGCCCTTTGCTGGAGACCTCTATTCACGGCGCGCGCGGTATTTTGATCAGCGTAACCGCTTCTCACGATGTTGGGTTAGAGGAAGTGGAGCTGGCCTCTTCGCTGATTTCTCAGCAGGCGCACCCCGACGCGAATGTAATTTGGGGACTTGCTTTTGACGATAACCTGGATGATGAGATTCGTGTGACCATCATTGCCACCGGCTTTGAAAACAAAGAAGAATCGGCAGTGCCTCCTGCCTCCGCTACTTCTGTTTCTGCCGTAAAAGACAGTCCTTTTGCCGCCAGAAGTAGCTTTCAGGCACCTGCCGCTCCGGCACCCGTTATGGAGGCTGAGCTTGTGACTGAGCCCGAGGAAGCTTTGGCGCAAGAGCCTATAGCCCCCGTTGTGGAAGAGGTACCCGCGGCCCCTGCCGCGCAGGAAGCGCCCGCGGTTCATGCCCCCAAGTATGATACAGCAGGGGAGGATTCCTCCATTTCCGAGGATGATTTTGACACCATCATGAGCATTTTCAAAAATCGCGCCCGCCGCGACAGAAGATAAAAAAAGAAGAGCACCGATAGGGGCGTCCCCTAAAGGACAGTTTTCAAAAATGCGGTATATCTCGAAAGAGGTATGCCGTATTTTGCTTTTGTGGACACAAATGCAGTGCTTGTCAGGAAAATTGACAAGTCATAGATGAACATAAAAAAGCTCCCTTTTGTAAGAGGGAGCTTTTGTGATGCTGACCGAAACACTGCTCGGAGAAATCATTGCTCTTAGGACGTGAGCCTTATTCAAAATTTTCCAACAGATATTTTTCCGCTTTGGTGCACCACAGATCGTTGTTTGATTTCACTATGTTGGAAAGTTCTGCAAATCTCTCGTCCTTTTTGCCAAGCTCCGAAAAATCGGAAAGTGCAACCAGTGGCATATCGATATGAGTATATATAAGCTTTTTGCCTCCCGGAATGTTTGGTAGGTTTACCGTTGTATCAATCGCGGCGTCAATTCCGCCAACGTGCGTTATCATCGTCGATGGATCGATACGCTTTTCACCGATGAGCTCTACAATATCCTTCATATCCTCGGGGGTACTGCCGCTTGTACCGGCAACGTGGTGCTGCTCATAGTGCACGTTGTAGAAATTCATACAAGCAGAAAACGATTTGTCCATAGGACCTGCGAAGAAATTAAGGCAACCGTCAAAGGCAAGGATCGAATCGGCAAGCTCGACAAGCGCAGGAACGGGGGCATAGACAAAGGCATCATCAAAGCCCTTGCCATCGGTGAGATCACGCAGCTCATTTTTATCAGAACTGTTTATAAATACAAGGCGTATTCCGTTTTTCGCTTCTTTTTCAGAGTTAAAAATGCTCTTTGCGCGCTCAAGGCGAGCATCGTTAAGATCGGTAACAACAACGAGGCTTGGCTTTACTTTACCGTGGAGCGCACAATCTATGGCAACCAAGCCCATAGGTCCGCAGCCCGCCAGTATAGCTACTCTGCCACCGTCCTTTATGTTCATTGTAGGCGCTCCATTTTTGTCGAGGTGATAGTTTGCCTTGTATCCTCTGAGCACACAAGAAGCGGGCTCGATAAGTGATCCGTTGAAATACGCATCACTGTTGAGTTTAATGAGAAATCCGTGGGATATTGCATGCTCGGGAACGATGGAGTAAGTCGAAAGCCCTCCAATATGCGGAAACGTATACCCTACCGTTTCATATCCGCCAAGATAGCTTAGAACCGGAGGCATGATTACTTTTTCACCAATAGAGTAGTCATTTTTCCACTTCTCGCCGACGTCTACGATCTCTGCGCAAAACTCATGACCGACAATAACCGGGTTTTCGCTCACGTTATTCGGAACACGCAGATGCGCCGCACCTTGCTTTATCGTCTTATAAGTTGACATACACACGCTGTCACAAACAATTTTGATAAGTATCTCATCCGATGATATTGGGGGAAGCTCAAACTCCTCCAACCTTACGTCGTTTGAGCCGTAAAGTCTTACTGCCTTTGTTTTCATTGTACACCTCTCAAACACGGTTGCAACTGCCGAAGGTACGTATCTTTTCACGGATAACTTCCTTCATTTTGATTCTGGCATCCCCAAATACAAACGCGGGCCAGGTAGACGGATTGGTAATGGAGTTGAGTTTGTCGCGGAGAGCCGTGTTCATAGCACCTACCACGTCGGAATAAATATTGATCTTCGTAACACCGTGTTTAATTGCCATCTTCATTTGATCATCCGGAGTTCCACTTCCGCCGTGAAGAACGAGCGGACGGTCGCAGACGGAAACGATTTCATCGAGGCGATCGATACGAAGCGTAGGGGTACTTCTGTAAACACCGTGGCTTGTACCGATTGCCACCGCAAGCGCGTCAACGTCGGTTATTTTAACAAATCTGACTACCTCGTCAGGAAGGGTGAGCGTATCCTCCGCGTTTTCATTGAAAACAGTAGCCTTTTCATTTCCGACCATAGCATTTCCGACGTGTCCAAGCTCTGCTTCTACGGTTACTCCGTTCGCGTGGGCGTATGCAACGACCTCAGCTGTTCTTCTTGCATTTTCATCAAAGGGAAGCTCCGAGCCATCGAACATAACCGAGCTGAATCCTACGTGGATAGCCGCTTTTATAGAATCAAGGTCGGTTGCATGGTCAAGGTGAAAGCAAACGGGAACTGTGTAGTGATCGGATGCAGCTTTAACCATAGACGTTATAAGCGGAAGCCCTTTTCCAACCAGATCAACACCGAGTCCCATGAGAAGCGCGGGAGATTTTTCCTCTTCACACACATCAAGGACAGCGCGCATCATTTCATAGTTGCTTACGTCAAATGCAGGGAGCGCATAGTGATGCTTTTTTGCATCTGTAAGCATTTCTTTCATTGTTACAAGCATAAATCTTCTCCTTTTTTATCTGTCTGTTGACAAAATTAATTGTTGATGATATAATTATATCATTCAAACATTTCAGAGTCAATAATTGTTCAGAATGTTTGGAAATGAACGTTTTTTCAAACATTGGGAGAATAATATGGAATTGAACAGCAGAAAAAAAGAAATTTTGAATATCCTATACGCGAAAGGCAAAGCGACGGTGGTTGAACTGTCTAAAAATCTATACGTTTCAGAAATGACAATACGGCGCGACCTTTCGGAAATGGAGAGGGGAGGATATTTGAGGCGGTACAGAGGAGGAGCCGTATTGAAAATGGCAAACAGAGAAATGCCAATTACGGAACGGGTATATCTTGATGAAGATGAGAAAAAAGCACTGTGTCAACAATGTATACCCTATCTGGGAGACGGTATGTCCATTTACCTTGACAGTTCCTCTACGTGCCTATATCTTATTCCCCACATTCAAAAGTACAAAAATATTCTCATCGTCACAAACTCCGTACAGGTGGTACTAAGTGCCTCCAACTATCACATTCCTTGCTTGCTCATTGGCGGCGAATACTACGAACAGGATATGTGTCTGGTCGGCTCCATTGCAGAGCAATATGCCAAAGATCTGAATATAGATGTTGCTTTTTTTACTACGGCGGCATATTCAGATGACGGTGTTATTTCCGATTTTGATGTCAAGCAGACGATGATCAGAAAAATCATTCTCAGGAATACAAAAAAGAGTATTTTTCTATTTGAAAGCTCAAAGATCGGGCAAAAAATGACGTATACCCTTTGCCGAAAGGAAGACGTTACCGAAATTATCATTGCAGATAAGAATTTGTCATAAGATAATGCTATGCGAATAAAAAAGGACAGGGAACAATGGGAAAACCCGAAAATTCTCTGTCCTATTCCTATTGGTAGATCCCGCGTGTGCTATCAAATTTGTAAAACTGTCCTTTAGGGTACATCCCAATCGGTGCTCTTCTTTTTTTATCTTTGGATTTTTTAAATTACTTCAACTGACCCTTGAGCAGCTCAGCGGCGCTTGCGAGTGCCTCGTCTACCTTGGCGGTATCCTTACCGCCTGCCATGGCGTTGTCCGGGCGTCCGCCGCCCTTACCGCCTGTTATGGCGGCAACTGCGCCAACCAGCTTGCCTGCGTGCGCGCCTGCGGCAACCGCATCCTTGCCGGCAATGGCCAGGAATTTCATATCCGCGCCGTTTACGGTGGCTATGACGGCTACCGTGTCGGGGCAGTTTGCCTTGATCTCATCGGCAAGGCTGCGGGCAACCTCCTGCTCCATACCGTCAAAACGGGCGGTAGCAAGGCGGATTTTTCCAATCGGGACAGCGGCATCCAACAGCTCCGCCTTTTTCGAGCCGGCCAGCTTGCTGTTCAGACTGTCTAACTCGCGGCGGGCGGCCTTCAGCTCGTCCTGTAGCTGGGCGGCACGCTTGGCGACGTCGGCGACATTTTGCGCTTTCAGGTGATCGGCGGTATCGGCCAAGAGCTTATCCTTTTGCTCCAGTAGACCGAGCACACCGAGCCCTGTGCAAGCCTCAACGCGGCGAACGCCAGCGGCGACAGAGGTCTCGGAAAGGATTTTGAACAGACCGATGCGGGCGGTGTTATCCATATGGGTGCCGCCGCAAAGCTCGGTGGAGAAGTTGCCCATGCGGACAACGCGAACGGTCTTGCCGTATTTTTCGCCAAACAGTGCCATAGCGCCAAGCTTCTTGGCCTCATCCAAAGGCATTTCGGTCATCGAAATGGGCAGACCGGAGAAAATATGCATGTTGACCAGCGCTTCTACCTTGGCAATTTCCTCAGGGGTGAGAGCGGCAAAGTGCGTGAAGTCAAAACGGCATTTCTCGTGATCCACCAAAGAGCCGGCCTGCTCTACATGAGAGCCAAGCACCTGACGGAGCGCTGCCTGCAAAAGATGCGCGACAGAGTGGTTGCGGGCAATCGCGTCACGGCGGCTGCCGTCAATGCGGGCACAGACGCTGTCTCCTACACGCAAGGTGCCGTTGACCACTGTGCACAGGTGCAGATAAACGCCGTCGGTTTTCTTGGTGTCTCGAACGTTGACTGTTAAATTGGGGGCATAGAGTGTACCGGTGTCGCCAACCTGACCGCCACCCTCCCCGTAGAATACGGTTTTATGCAAAACAACGGTGCAGTCACCTTCGCTGATCTCGCTCACGCTTTGGGCGCCGTTCTCGTCTTCAACGATGATCGCAAGCACCCTGGCATCGTCGGTGCGGTAACTGTCATAGCCGCGGAAAGCGGTCTTTTCCAGCTCGCCCAGCAAAGACTTGGTGGCGTTATCCCAGCCGCTCACATTGCCGCGTGCGGCACGGGCACGCTCGCGTTGCGCGGTCATCAATTTTTTGAAGGTTTCTTCGTCCAACGAAAGACGGTTTTCGGCAAGAATTTCTTTGGTCAGGTCAAGCGGGAAGCCAAAGGTGTCGTACAGCTTAAAGGCATCCTCGCCGGAAATGGCGCTCTTGCCATTTTTGACGGCGTCTGCCATCAGGTTGGAAAGGATGGAAAGACCGGCGTCAATGGTGGCGTCAAAGCGCTCTTCCTCCATCGAGATGACCTTCAGGATATAGTCCTGCTTGTCCGCCAATTCGGGGTAGGCATCCTTGTTTTCACCGATGGCAACAACGCACAGATCCGCAAGGAAGGGGTGGTCAATGCCAAGCAGCTTGCCGTGACGGCAGGCGCGGCGGATGATGCGGCGCAATACATAGCCGCGTCCCTCGTTGGAGGGGATGACACCGTCGGCGATCATGAACATCGAGCTCTTGATGTGATCGGTGCAGACGCGGATCGAAATATCGTTGTCTTTGTTCTCGCCATAGGTTTTGCCGGCGATGGCGCAAACGGTATCCAAAATCTTGCGGATGGTATCCACCTCAAACATGTTGTCGACGCCCTGCATCACACAGGCCAGACGCTCCAGCCCCATGCCGGTATCAATGTTCTTTTGCGCAAGCTCGGTGTAGTTGCCCTGGCCGTCGTTGTTGAACTGGGAGAACACATTGTTCCAAATTTCCATAAAACGGTCACAGTCACAGCCGGGGCGGCAATCGGGAGAGCCGCAGCCGTACTTGATGCCGCGGTCAAAGTAGATCTCGGAGCAGGGACCGCAGGGGCCGGTGCCATGCTCCCAGAAGTTGTCGGCCTTACCCAGCTTTGTGATGCGCTCGGCGGGGATGCCGATGACCTTATTCCAAAGATCAAAGGCCTCTTCATCCTGTTCATAAACCGAGGGCCAAAGCAACTCGCCGGGGATTTCCAGCGTTTGGGTCAAGAACTCCCAGGCCCACGGAATAGCCTCGTTTTTAAAATAATCGCCAAAAGAGAAGTTCCCCAGCATCTCAAAAAAGGTACCGTGACGCGCCGTGTGCCCCACACGCTCCAGATCGGGGGTGCGGATGCACTTTTGGCAGGTCGTTACACGGTGGCGAGGGGGCTCCTCCTCACCGGTGAAAAACTTTTTCATGGGTGCCATGCCCGAGTTGATCAGCAGCAAGGATTTGTCATTGATCGGAACCAGCGGATAGGAGGGGAGGCGGAGGTGGCCCTTCGATTCAAAAAAAGAAAGGTACTTTTCACGCAGCTCGTTTAAAGATGTCCATTTCATAGCAAAACGCCTTTCGAAGAAAAATAATAAACATTAATCTTAATTATAACACCCCACTTTGCCCGTGTCAAGATGATTTTGCGGTTTGAAAAGCTGTTTTTGCGAAAAAAAGAAAAGAAAGAAGTGTGTCGAAATAATCTCCTTTGAAAAAATGTAAACACAAATTTTACATTTTAATGTTAGGGCTCCGAAATCCCTGGTTTTTCTTGGTGCTTATCACAAAACGCGGAAAACATTTTTGTGAAAAAGGATGAAATTTTTGCGGGAATGGTTGAAAGTTTGTGGCGATACTTGCAAAAAAAATAAAATAATGCTATAATGTATCCGACTAATGGTATCACTATGCCTAAAGCCGTTATCATGCCCGCCGGTTATCCGGCAATTTCACAAACAAGGAGTTTTGAGTATGAAGAAAAGAGTATTCAGTATTTTCCTTTGCCTTGCCTTGTTGCTTGCTACCGTTACGGTATTTGCTTCCTGCAAAAAAGCCAATGGCGAGCCGGTAATCAGCAAGAAAGTTCTGCAAGTTGATTTGAGCGAGTACAAGCTGATTCAGGCGGCAGATCTTACCGTAGATGTTAGAAATCAAATTGCCGCCATGGGTGACAGGCTTTTCGCCTTGACCAACATTGCGTTCCGTCCTGACACAGATCAGGAGGTGTCCGCTGTTGAAACCGAAGATTTGGAGATCCTGATCGGTAACACCAACCGTGTTGAGACGGCCAAAGCAATGGATTCTGTCGGTTCTTTTGGTTGGGCAATCCGCGTGTTTGACAACAAGATCGTAATTGTTGGCTCCACCTCTTTCCTGACCAGTGTGGCTTTGGACTATTTTAACGACCATTATCTGAATGCTGAGACGATGCAGGGAGCTGTCGTTTCGTTAAATGAAAAGGTAACGGTTAAGAATCTTGGCACCATATCCTTGCTCAGCGGCAGTGTAGAAGACGCGGTCGGCGCTTACTCGGTCATATACGACCACAAATTGGACGCTGAAAATGGCAGTGTTTTCGGAACTGAGCCCAACGGCGCGACTGTGGACTATCCTGTAACGGTTTGCAACAGCATTCGCAATGATCTCGCAAACGCAGTTGGCATTCGTCCAAACGGCTTCGCATTAAAGCAGGATGACGCCGAGAAGACGCACAACGAGGTTTTGGTGGGCAATGTAAATCGCCCTGAAATGCAGGAAATTTTAGCTACGCTCGGTTCTGACGAGTATAGCTTGCTCATCAAGGACGGCAAGATCTTTTTGGCCGCTTGGAACGATGTTACCCTGGAGCGTGCGTATCAATTGTTCCAGGCTATGATCAAGGGCTCCACCATAGAGGACGCGAATGGCAATCCCACGGTTATGATCCCTGCCAGCGCCTCAATGACCATGTCGATCGAAGGCGCATGGGTCACCGATTTCCCGAGACCCGAGGGAGATGGCATCAAGCTGATTACCACTCAGGATGTCAGCGACGGCTCTCATCTGTATGTTTACGGCGGTGAAGGCGCTTCTCTGGAAGCGTATCGGGCCTACTGCGAGAAGCTGGAGTCTGAAAAGTACGCGCTTTGTGAAGGCACCGAAACCAATCTTGAGGGCAACTATTTCGCCACTTATGTGAGCTACAACGCCGGTATCACCCTGCGTGTTTCCTACTTTGATTACGCGTATGCCGAAGAGCAGGGCGTTGATAACTTTGTCAAGGGCATTCGTATTGTTGCCAACACCAGCGACAAGCTGACCTTGCCTGACGCAGATTACTACAACCCCAAGCAATCTTATCGCAAATTAACTGAGACGATGATCACCTCTCTCAAGTTGAATTATTCGATTGGCGAATTTGGCATGTCTTACATCATTACCCTTGAGGACGGTAGCTTTATCGTTTACGACGGTGGCGGTATTAGTGGAGATGGCAACCCTGTCTCCTCTCAGCACGAAAAGCTTTGGAATGTTTTGCTTGACCTCTACAGAAAAACCCATGAGGGCGTAGAGCCTGACTCTAGCGACCCCATTCATATCAGAGCGTGGATCCTGACGCACGAGCACCAGGACCACTACAAGATCTTTGCTCAGTTCTGTGAAAAGTACGGTACCGATTCCAGATTGCGCTTTGACATGTTGCTTGCCAACTTTGCTTCCGATACCGAGTGCTATAACGTTTACAACCCCGAATCCTATGTAGAAAACAATTTGGAGAACTTGCAGGGCAAGGTAAGCGGCGGCTTTGATTACATCAAGATCCACACCGGTGAAGTGTACTATATGGCCAACGCCAAGATGGAGGTTCTTTACACGCATGAGGACATCTGGCCTCAGCACTTGGAGTACTTTAATAACAGTAGCTCTGTTTTCCGTATCACGTTGGATTCTACCGACGGTATGTTCAATGTTTTGGAAAGTCATGTTTCCATTTGGCTTGGTGACCTGGAGCGTGTAGGCAGTAAGTGTATGCGCGCGATGTACGGTACAACTTTGGATGCTGACCATGTACAGGTGGCGCACCACGGTGTAAACGGCGTAGAGGCGGAGCTTTACCAGCTGATCGCGCCTGAGGTCGTTTGGTTCCCGGCGCAGAGCAGCAGATACACCTCGCTTTGCAACAATCCCAATCATACCCAGTGGTACGCCCGTGTGAATTACACGCTTTGCCACGAGATCGATTCTGTTAAGATTATTATCATGGCAGATAAATTCAACACTAGCATGTTCTTAACAAAAGACGGTGCCCAGTACGCACAAGAGGATCTCTTTAACATAGGTGATACCGGAAAGCCGATGTACGATAGCGACACGATTATTTACAAAGGATAAATGAACATGGATGCGCCGCACTCCGGTGCGGCGCGTTTTTTAGAATGTGTTGAGGAGGCATCATGAAAAGAATTCTTAGTTTGTGCCTGACCTTATGTATGCTGATTTCAGCGGTAGCGCTGTTTGCTTCATGCTCCGGCAAGGATTCCAAAGTAAAGGTCAGCAACAAAGTCGTTGAAGTGGATTTGAAGGATTACGAGGTGTTCTATGAGGACACCTTGGATAATGATCGCATCACGATCATGACCGACGCCTTGGGCGAATACGCGAATGTCGCAACCCGTGCGCAACCGGTGCGCGATGAGGTGGATCTGGAAGGACCTGCCATTTTGATCGGCGATACCGGATACGAGGAATCGAACAAGGTCATAAAAAAATTGGGAGATTACGGTTGGTCGGTCAGCGTTGTTAAGGATAAAATTGTGATAGCGGGTACCAATGATTTCTTAACCCGCGTCGCGCTTTCCTATTTCACAGAAAACTATATCAACCAAGCCTCCTTTAGCGGCTCTGTGCTTTCTTTGAATAAAAAGGTAGAGCAAAAGGGAATTGGCACCATGGAGATCGTTGATGGCAATGGTGAAGGTCAATTCACTATGGTGTATAACAATTGGACCGATGATTATGATGACGGTGGCAAAGATAAGCAAAAGTATTCTATACAAGAAAACCCCAGTACCGGTGGCCCTGGTGTAGACTACACGTATACTGTTGTCAATGAGATCCGCGCTTCTTTGAAAGATCTTTCGACCGCCAAGGAAAGACATTTTTTGGATAAAAAGGATA
This sequence comes from Oscillospiraceae bacterium, assembly GCA_015065215.1. GTDB lineage: Bacteria > Bacillota > Clostridia > Oscillospirales > CAG-272 > Firm-07. The sequence continues at coordinate 16,887 of SVQT01000043.1, forward strand.
CCAGCGACATTGAGAATGAGTATGAAATTCTCGTTGGCAACATGCAACGCGCTGACTACCGCGAGGAATTGAACAAGCTGACTGTCAACCAGTACGGCCTTGTCGTGAAGAATCACAAGGTCATGCTGCTTGCCTGGAACGATGTATCCTTGGCCTATGCTCACGAATTGTTCCAAACGATGCTCAAAGCCTATACGCATGAAAACGAGGAGGGGAAGGAGGTCGCTGTTCTGCCCACCGATGTTGCCATTGTTGAAACAATGAAGACAGGCTTTGAAATCAATTTCCCCAAGCCGGAGGGCCTTTATTTGCACGGCACGGTAGATGTGGGCGATCATTCGATCGAGTATATTTACACCGGTGACGGCGTGACCGAGGCAAATTATCTGGCTTATTGCGATAAATTGGAGCAAAACGGCTATTCCTTGATCGACGGAAACAGCAAGCCGCTTGGAACCGAAAATATCTTCCGTTATTATTGGAACGAGGAGACCGGCTCCACGCTGTATGTGTATTACTCCCCCTATCAGTACGCGGAAGAGCAGAAGGTAAAAGATACATTGGCCAGCATCCGTGTGGTATCCTCCAACACCCAATATGTGACCTTGCCTGATGCCAGCATTTTGAACCCCAACCGCACCTGGACCAAGGTAACCGACACCATGGTGACCTCGCTCACGCATGATTACTCGGTAGGTAGCTGGGGCCTGGCCTATATCATTACCTTGGAGGACGGTAGCTTTATTGTCTTTGACGGTGGTATTGGTACCGGTACAACCAAGCTGGATAACAATGAC
>SVQT01000044.1 GCA_015065215.1 Oscillospiraceae bacterium
GGTCTTGCCGACACGGTAAACAGCCTTTATGCCATCAAAAAGCTTGTTTATGACGAGAGAAGGGTAACGCTTGAGCAGCTTTTGCGCATTCTTCAAAGCAACTGGGAAGAAAACGAGGCACTGCGGCAATACGTTCTGAACCGCTACGTTTACTACGGAAACGATAACGATGAGGTCGATGAGATCGCGGCACGCCTGCTTTCAGACTTTGCCGACATTTGCGTATCCTTTAACGGAAAATGCGGGTATCGCTTTCCCGCGGGGGTCAGCACCTTTGGCAGGCAGCTGGAATGGGCGCCTCATCGACTGGCCGCGGCTCACGGCAGAAAAGCGGGGGAGGTTTTAGCGGCAAACTGCTCGCCAACGCCGAACACGGATAAGGAGGGCGCGACCGCGATCATCCGCTCTTACTGTAAGGCTAAGCTTTCCAAGCTTGCCACAGGCGCGGCGCTGGACATCAGGCTTTTGCCGTCAAGCGTTGAAGGCGAGGACGGCTTGCGGGCGCTTGTTGCCTTGATGCAAGGCTTTGCGCTGTTAGGGGGCTTCTTTATGCAGCCCGACGTTGTGGATGCCTCCTTGCTTCGCGAGGCGCAGGAGCACCCAGAGGATTATCAAACGCTTTCTGTGCGCGTGTCGGGGTGGAACGCCCGCTTTGTAACGCTGAATAAAGAATGGCAGGATATGGTGATTGAGCAAAATGAGCACTGAAACGAAGCTGACAGTAACCGAAATCCAACGCTTTTGCATGCACGACGGTCCGGGCGTTCGTACCACGGTTTTTTTGAAGGGTTGCCCCCTGCGTTGCGCTTGGTGTCACAATCCGGAAACGCAAAAAAGCAGGCGGGAGCTATTGTTCTATCCGCAAAAATGCATTGGTTGCCGCGTGTGCGAGCGCGTATGCACCTGCGGCGCTCACTCCTTTCAGGATGTTCACACGCTGGACCGTGAAAAATGCGGTGCGTGCGGATTGTGCGCACAGGCGTGTCCGACCCGTGCGCTGGAGATATGCGGCAGGGAATATACCTGTGATGCGCTGCTTGCCGTCATCGAACGGGACCGAGCCTTTTACGGTGCGCACGGCGGTGTCACGCTCTCGGGCGGCGAGCCATTTATGCAAGGCGCGGCGGTCATCGAGCTGCTGAAGGCTTGCAAGGCGCGGGGGCTTTCCACCGCGGTGGAAAGCTGCGGATATGCGGATATGGCGCAGATTGCACAGGCCATTCCTTACACCGACCTGTTTTTGTGGGACGTGAAGGATACGGATGACGAGCGGCATGGGCGGTATGTGGGGGCTTCCAATCAAGTTATTTTGGATAATCTAAAGACCGCTGATGCCATGGGTGCCAAAACGCGATTGCGGTGCATATTGGTCAGCGGCGTCAATACCGAGGAAGTGCATTATCGGAATGTGGGAAGGCTTGCTTTATCGCTCAAGCATTGTGAGGGTGTGGAATGGATCCCGTATCATGCGTATGCCGGAACGAAGTCGGTATTTATCGGACAGACCGATAACGGCAATAAGGATTGGATTCCGACCGGGGAGCAGCTTGTATGCGCTAAGAGAATCTTACAAGAGATGAACGTAAAAATTTTTGAAAATTAAGCCTTGCGGCGAAAATGTTGGAGATACGAAGCAACCCATATTAAAACAGAGCTCCACCCGGGGACCCCGGGTGGAGCTCTGTTTTAAAATTCCTCAAAAAGGGGAGTGGAGAAGTAGCGCTCTGCTGTGTCGGGCAGAACGGTCACAACACGCTTGCCGGGCCCCAGCTTTTTGGCCAGCTTGATGGCGGCGGCAACATTGGTTCCGCTGGAAATGCCGCACATGATGCCCTCCAGAGATGCCAGCTTTTGTGAGGTCTCAATGGCCTCTTTATCCTTGATGATGCAAATATCGTTGTAGATGCTTTGGTTGAGAATGGGGGGGATCAGACCGTCACCGATGCCCATTTGCAAATGCGTGCCGATCGAGCCGCCGGAAAGGATGGCGGCGTGCTCTGGCTCCACGGCCCAGATCTCCATGTCTGGGTTGGCCGCCCGCAGTGTCTCACCGATGCCGGTGATAGTGCCGCCGGTGCCGATGCCCGAGCAAAATCCGTCCACAGGGCCACCTGCCTGTGCCAGGATCTCAGCCCCGGTCTGTGAACGCTGGATCGCCACATTGGCGGGGTTCTCGAATTGCTGAGGAACAAAGACGTTAGGGTCCTTTTTTTGCATCCGTAGGGCGGTTTGCAGACATTCCTCAATGCATTCGCCGATGTTACCCGCGTCGTGGATCAAAATGACCTCCGCACCGTAATGGTTGACCAGCTTTCTGCGTTCCTCACTGACCGAGTCTGGCATAATAATTTTTGTTTTATAGCCGCGTACCGCGCCAACCAGCGCAAGGCCGATGCCCTGATTGCCACTGGTGGGCTCTACGATCACGGTGTCTGGGCCGATCAAGCCCTTTTCCTCAGCGTCGCGAATCATATTAAAAGCGGTACGGGTTTTGATCGAACCGCCCACATTCAGTCCCTCAAATTTTACCAGTATCTCGGCACCGTTTGGGTCGCCCATGCGATTCAGACGAATGAGGGGCGTGTTGCCCAGTGCGTCAAGAATAGAATTGCAAATCATAAAACCTCCGAATGGTCGATTGACCATAACTCTTATTATTTTATAACAAAAACTTGTTTTTGTCAACAGCTACGGCGTTTTTCTGCTTGCTTTGCTCAAAAAAACAGGTTTTGTGGTGCCCAGACTTGTGAAAAATACGACAAAATCAAAAACCCCCTTGCAAAATTCGCTCGACTATTGTATAATAAATCAAATAGATTTTATTTTTTACGCTTTGAGCAAAAATTAATGTGAGCAAGGAGATGAAAAGATATGGCTTTTTATTACGATCAACCTTCCCATACCTTTAACGAGTATTTGCTCGTTCCCGGCTATTCCTCCAGCGAGTGCGTTCCCGCGAACGTATCGCTCAAAACCCCGCTTGTGCGCTTCAAGAAAGGGGAAGAGCCGGCAATTTCTATGAACATTCCGCTGGTCTCCGCAATTATGCAGTCGGTCTCGGGTGACCGTCTTGCCATTGCGCTGGCGCAGGAGGGCGGCGTATCCTTTATCTACGGCTCCCAGTCTATCGAAGACGAGGCCGCAATGGTCGCCAAGGTCAAGGGCTATAAGGCGGGCTTTGTTCGTTCTGCCTCCAATTTGCGCCCCGACCAGACTTTGGCCGATGTGTTGGAGCTGAAGGAGAGAAACGGCTTTTCTACCATCGCCATTACCGAGGATGGTTCGCCCGAGGGCAAGCTGCTGGGTATTGTGACCGGTCGTGATTACCGTGTCAGCCGTATGGATCCCGCCGAAAAGATTGCCACCTTTATGACGCCTTTGGAAAAGCTGGTTACCGCGCCCGAGGGGACCACTTTGAAAGAAGCAAATGATATTATTTGGGATAATAAGCTGAATTCCTTGCCTATTGTCAACAAGAAGGGGCATCTGTGCTATTTTGTCTTCCGCAAGGATTACGATCAGCACAAGAAGAACCCCATGGAGCTGTTGGATAGCCAGAAGCGCTATATCGTTGGCGCCGGCATCAATACCCGCGACTATGCCGAGCGTGTTCCCGCGTTGGTCGAGGCCGGTGTTGACGCGGTTTGCATTGACTCCTCTGAGGGGTATTCCGAGTGGCAGCAGAGAACGATTGCCTGGATCCGCGAAAACTATGGCGACACCGTAAAGGTGGGTGCCGGTAATGTGGTGGATGCCGAGGGCTTCCGCTTCCTTGCCGACTGCGGCGCTGACTTTATCAAGGTCGGTATCGGCGGCGGTTCCATTTGTATCACCCGTGAGACCAAGGGCATCGGCCGCGGTCAGGCTACCGCGCTGATCGACGTTTGCAAGGCCCGTGACGAGTATTTCAAGGAGACCGGTATCTACGTGCCCGTTTGCTCTGACGGCGGTATCGTTCACGACCATCATATGACCCTGGCACTTGCCATGGGCGCTGACTTCATCATGCTGGGCCGCTATTTTGCCCGCTTTGACGAAAGCCCCACAGCTAAGGTCAACGTCAACGGTACCTTGATGAAGGAATACTGGGGTGAGGGCAGTAACCGTGCCCGCAACTGGCAGCGCTACGATCTCGGCGGCAGTAAGAAGCTTTCCTTTGAGGAGGGCGTGGACTCCTATGTTCCTTACGCCGGTAAGCTCTCGGATAACGTGCAGATCAGCCTGGCAAAGGTGCGCTCTACCATGTGCAACTGCGGTGCTTTGACCATCCCCGAGCTTCAACAGAAGGCAAAGCTGACTTTGGTTTCTTCTGTCAGTATCGTAGAGGGCGGCGCGCACGACGTTCTGCTCAAGACCAGCAATAAGCAGGTTTAACATAAAAGTGATATGCCCCCCAAAAGTGTCTAACTTTTGGGGGGCATATTATAAGCCGTTCTTTTTTCTTTACAGCTTGGAGTAGCCAAAGCTATTGACAAGCGCGTCAACGCGCTCACCCTTTTTGCAAAAAGGACATTCATGAGAGGGGGCACTGACATAGTCGGGCAAATCTTGCAGATCAAACGCCGAATAAACCGGGTAGCCGGCGCAGCTGTCAAGGGTGGCAAACAGGGAACAGATGCCCGCTACGTGGCCACCGTAATAGCGTATCGCCTCTACCGCCGCCTGCGCGGTGTAACCGGTTGTGACCGATGCCGCAAGGATCAAAATATGCTTGCCGGAGATCATCGAAGCGGTGTTATCGCGAAAAATCAGCTGACTGCCCGAGGTGTGTTCGGGCGTGACCACATAAATGGTTTGGTGCGCGTTCATATTTCTAAAATGCCCGCTGGTCAGCTCCTGCGCCAAGCACGTGCCGATGACCTCGGTGCCGTCAAGGCAGAGGATGGTATCGACAATAGAACTGGTGTTGTAGTAGCCGACCAGCTCTTTTGCCACGGCACTTGCCTCAGAAAGACGCATTTTTTGCGTGGTCACATCAATAAAATAGTTGATATGGCTGTGGCTGGTTGCGAAATGCCCCGGGGTGACCCGCAAATACAGATCCTTGTTTTTGGTTTTGATTTTATAAGTTGTACCAATTGCCATAGTAAACGCCCTTTTGTTTTTTTGTTTTCTTTTAGTATATCACAAAAATTTCCTGACTGTCAAGAAAAATATGGAAAGTACCTTTGGAAAGCAAACCGAAGTAAACCGAAACGGTGTCACAAAACCATTGCGGCGCGACTTTTTGATAAAATTTTATTTTTTGCGAAAAAAGTATTGACAAAAGTGAAGCGGTCTGCTATAATGTTGCCTGTTGAATACGGGGCATTAGCGCAGTTGGGAGCGCACAACACTGGCAGTGTTGGGGTCAGGGGTTCGAATCCCCTATGCTCCACCAAAAACGGAAAAGTCCGCAAAGGTCGATCACATCGGCATTTGCGGGCTTTTTCTTATTTTGTCGGCGGTTTGATCGTTTCCGAAACATTTTGAGAACGCGAAAAATATTCTAAATATAGAGAAAAATTTTCCGATTTTGGAAAGACTTGCAACCCGAATGCAACCATGCAACCCAAATGCAACCCAAATGCAACCAAGAAAAACCGTGTTTTCTCTCTTTCTGAACAGATGGCGCCTGCGGCAACCGGCACAGACTTTTCCACATTCGCGCCGGTAGACTTTTCAACCGCCATAGCGGACAAAGGCAGCTTTTCCACGCCCTTGCGGTGTGGTAAAGCTGTTGTAAAGTCGTGAAGCCGGTAAGATTGTGGTAAAGTCGTACGGCGACCAATAGCAAGCGGTGTTCACGCCAACAAACGCCACCCCAAAAACGTCAACGTTGCCGTTTTTGAAAGTCACGCCCCACAAGCTCATCAAGGGTCAGCTCGTACAGATCGGCAAGGGCGATCAGATAATGCAAGGGCATTTCACGTTTACCCAATTCATAACGCGCATACTGTGATTGAGTCATTCCAAGAATATTGGCAATTTCGGTTTGTGTCTTTCCAATTTTTTCGCGTGCGGCACGCAAGGCTTGTGCAACATCCATATATAAGTACCTCCGATCACTCCGCAAAAGCGGGGTTAATCGTCCATCCCCACAAGCTCGTCAAGTGTCATTCCGTAAAATTTGGCAAGCGCTACAAGGTGTTTCACGGGCAAATCTCTCTCTCCGCTTTCGTAACGAATATAGTTTGTTCTTTGCGTACCAAGAAGCACGGCAATTTCGGCCTGTGACTTGCCCGCCCGCTTTCGAGCCTCACGTAAATTTTGTGCAAGTTTCATAATAGAACGCCTCCTATCACTCCGCACAAGCGGGGTGCTTTTTGTTTATATTGCAGAAAAGTGTTAAAAGGGGTTGAAATGTCACCAAAAGGTGACTATAATTGAAATGTCACCAAAAGGTGACAGAAAGGAGAAACAAATGAACATCAAAGAAGAAATCGAGAAGTGCCGCAAGCAAATCACCGATTTGATACGGCAAGCATCAGAGGAACGGATCCAACACGGCCGATCACGATTGTTCCGCCGTCTGTGCAAGAGCATAGACGAGCTGGAAGGAGAGCTGGATGACCTGGAGAGCCTAAAGGCACTTTCTCAAAATCCAATAGGCTTTTCCTCGGATCCTTCCCCGGGCATTGAAAGTGAATGCTGCAAAAACGGCAACGTTGCCGTTTTTGACGAAAGGAGCTGCGATGCCTAACAGGATCTTAAAAGAGTCTATCTGCACCAGTGAAAGCATTGATACCTTGTCACTGTTCCAAGAGGTGTTTTACTATCGTCTGATCGTCAATGTTGACGATTACGGCAGAATGGATGCCAGGATCCCAATCCTGCGCAGCCGGTTGTTTCCCCTCAAACAGATCTCCGATGCGGAGATTTGGGAAGCACTCACCGCACTCCAGGAGCAAAAGATCATAGATCTATACCGCGTAGAAAATTGCCTGTACCTACAGATCTGCTCATGGGAAAAGCATCAGCGGATAAGAGCCAAATACGGCAGATGTCCGCCGCCCGTCGGCGATCTGCTGACATCTGCTGACATGTGCTGTCAAATGACAGCAAATGACGGCCCTAATAAAAATACAAATACAAATACAAATACAAATTCAAATTCAATCAGAGGGGGAGAAAGCGCGCCCGCACCCACACACGCACACGCGCAAGAGAAAAAAGCCTACGGCAGTTTCGGCAACGTTTGGTTGACCGACGAGGAACACGAAAAGTTGATAGCAGATCTCCTAAACGCCGGAGAGCTGATAGAGCACTTTTCAAAGAAGCTCGCGGCCAAAGGATACAAGTACGATGACCACTACGCAGCGATCCTCTGCTGGCAAGAAGAGGATCAGCAACAGAAAGACAAAACACAAAAAGATGACGGCTATTGGCAAGACTTTTTCGAAGCAGCTTGCAATAGAACGTATGATGCTTAAGGAGGAACAAAAAAGTGGATATTCTTAAAGAGTTTTATAACCCGGATTTGCTTAACCGCGCAGTCTTTAGAGTTAACAATTTATGCGAAACTTTGCGACAATTGTATAACTTCATGTGCGCTGATTCGAAAGCAGGGATTTATGGTGTTCTGTGGGAAAACGTTATGTTGATCAGTAAGGATTTGCTTGATTTGCAAGAACAGAGGAGCAAGAAATGACCCCAAAAAAAGCAAAGCAAATACTTAAGGAGTGCCGATACTTACGCAAAGAAAGCGAGGAGCTGCGCAAGGCATACGAAAACTATACTCACACACAATGGAGAGATACCAAGGAGTATCGAAACATTGTTGCCAAAATGCTCCATAAGTGGTTCTTGGCCGAAAAAAACGCTGTAGAACGTGCGGAACGCATTGAAACCGTTCTTGCATGCCTCCCTTGCCTTGAAAGGCGGATTTTGCGGCTTTATTTCGTTTTGGGGCAATCTTGGCGGAAGGTTGCCCAGGAAACGAATTATAGCCCGGAACACGTGAAGGGCTATTTGCAAAAACGCGCATTGTCGCTTTTTGCCGCGTGGTGGTCAAGGGGATCCGCGTGACGGCGAGCGCGTGTGAGTGGGCGGTTGCGAAGCAGCCCTCCACACCGCGCCGAGCGGCACCTTGACCGCCCGCGCGCGCAGCGCGCGGGCGCTCGTCAAGTCAAGGTGTCGTCTAATGCTCATTTTTGGAAAAAGGGAGGATTTATGACAGAACAAAACAAACATAGCGGAAAGGCAAAATGCCAAGAGCTGCGGCGGCGTGGCGGTGTTCCGTACACCTACAAAAAATGGGCGGTGTATCTGATCCCCGGCTATAAAGATTTTTGGGATGCGACCTGGCAACGTGTTTTGCTTGTGGAAGAAGAACGCCGGAAGGATTACGAACAATTTGCCCGGGAGCTGCGCGACAAGGTGGAAATGCTCGAAGAAGGCAACAACCGGGAACAAGAAGCCCCGCAGACCATAAAGAAACATAACGATATTCACATTATAGCACACAAAAAAACAAAAAGCAAGAGCGGAGAGGAGTGAGAATAATAGCAACCAAACGCGCAAACGGAAAATGGCGCACGCAAGTGCTGATTGGTACCAATGAGAACGGAAAGCGCTTTTACAAATCTTTCGAAGCTGACACCAAAGAACAAGCCGATTATGCTGCACTTACATTCAAGCTCGGCAAAGGAAAACGAACGGAATACAAAAACATTACGTTGCGCGCTGCTATGCAAGCATATATTGCATCCAAACGCGGTATTTTGTCACCTGCCACCGTTCAGGGCTATGAGGTCATCGAAAGAAATTTCGGTGACTTTCTCGATACTCCCATATCACTTATCACGTGCTTATCTCTGCAGACGGCAATCAATGACTATGCACAAAGCGGAGAAAAGGACAAGCCGCGTTCTGCCAAGTCGGTACGGAACGCCTACGGTTTTATCAACGCCGTTTTACGGCAAAACAACGTATCAATAGACGGGATCTCCTTGCCACAAAAACAAGAGACTCAATACGCCACGCCTTTTGATGCGGAGTTAACACGGATCTTTGAAGCAGTCAAAGGCACAAATCTTGAGATCCCTGTGCTGCTTGCTACCTTCTGCTCCCTCCGACGCGGCGAGATCTGCGGCCTGCGCTTTTCGGATGTGGACTTTGAGCGCAAAACAATACGCATCAATAGAGCCAAGCTCTATATAAACAAGCAAGAATATATCAAAGCCCCCAAAACGCAAAAATCCAAACGTTTGGTTTTTGCCTCTGACTATCTCATTGAGCTGATACGCGCGATCCCTCGCACAAGCGAGGAAGCATATATTTTTCCGTATTCCCCCAATATGCTCACAAAACGGTTTCCTGCGCTGCTAAAAAAACACGGTTTGTCGGTTTGCCGTTTTCACGATCTGCGGCATTCCTTCGCCTCTGTCCTTTACGATCACGGCATAGATCTTGCGTATATCCAGGCAACCGGCGGTTGGTCTTCAGATCGCGTGATGAAAAGCGTTTATATCCAACATTCAGAAAAGAGCTTACAGAGCAAAAGCGCAGTGGCAAATAGTGTTTTTGAAGCGCTTATGCAACCAAGCGCAACCCAAGAACCAAAGAAAAACCAGTAAAAACAAGACTTACAGAGAAATGGAAACTTTTTCGAATCCCCTATGCTCCACCAAAAACTCTCGGGAGCATAGCTGCCGAGATTTTTTACTTATTACCTCTTCACTCTTCACTTTTCACTGGGAACGCTCCTGAGAATTTTGAGGTAAGAGGTAATAGTGAAGAAGTAAAAAGTAAAGGTTACACGGGTTCGGATATAACTCCGAATGCTCCACCAAAGCAAAAAAGGCACCTTCGGGTGCCTTTTTTGCTTTGGTGGTGTATGTTGGGTAAGAACAGGAAAAGCTGTCCTTTATTGTGCTTGCGCAGCTTTTTGCAAGAAATCTGTTGATTTTTGTTGATTTTTGTGTTATAATTTACAATGTGTAATGAATACATTGCTTGACTTTTATGCACTTTTGAAAATCCCCGTGTCTTGTGGAGCGTTTTACTGTTCGGAAGGAGTTTGGGATGAAAAAAAGATTTTTATTTTTGATGTGCGTGATTTTTTTCGCTATATTTGTGATGAGCGCATGTGAAGCCAAGCCGGGACCTGTCGGTGCTACCGGCGCCGACGGCCCGGAAGGCAAATCGGCCTATCAGGCCTACAAGGAAAAGTACAACTATGAGGGAACCGAGCAAGAATGGCTACAGGATTTGATTAACGGTGAGCTGTCAACGCTACCCGAACATCTTGTAACATTTGATCCCAATAACGGGGAACTTGCTTTTACGCAGTCGATCAAAGACGGTGAAAAAGCAAAACGGCCGTCCCTGCCGATCCGTGATGGGTACACCTTTCAAGGCTGGATGTATGACGACGGGATAGCTGAGGAAATATGGAATTTTGGCGGCGGCAGCATAACCGAAGACATTACATTAATCGCAAAATGGGATTATGCCACGTATGAGCTTCCCATTATCAACATCAATACCGACGATGCGGAAATCGACTCCAAAGAAAATTATACCGATATGACCTTCAGTCTGGAAAATTGCGAAAGCGAATTTTTCGATCTTTCCGGCGGTATCAGACTGCGCGGCAACTCTACATCGAAATATGGCAAAAAACCGTACAGAATAAAATTTGATAGCAAACAGCCCTTGTTCGGTTTGAAAAAGGCCAAAAGCTGGGTGCTGTTAGCGGAATATCTCGATCCGTCCGCGTTGCACAATTATACGGCGTTTAGTCTGGCTTCGCAAATGCCCGGTTTGGGCTTTACCCCCACACCTTATAAAGTCAATGTTTATCTCAACGGTGTCTATGCGGGGTTATATACACTTTGCGAGCAGGTTCAGGAAAACGAAGGACGGATGGATATTGAGCTGGATGAAATCACCGAGGATATGGTAGATTTGAAGGATTTCAATTTCTTCATTGCCATGGATTGGAGTGTTACAGAGGATCCTACCGCTATTTTGGATGAAACATATTTCTACTTGGAGGAATATGATCAATATTTTGAGTTAAAGTATCCTGAAAAATCTCAATTTGTGTCGCAACAGCAGTTTGACTCCTTTTGGGCGCAGCTCAAGGCTTATGTCAAAGAGATGATGCAGGCCTTTGAAAATCCTGACGTTGAAGCGAATAAAGAAAAAATTCAAAACGAGGTTAACTTAAATTCTTTGGTGGATTATTTGATCATTGATCAAATCATGGGAGAGCAGGATCACGCTTGGAAGTCGTTCAATATGTATTATACCAATACGTCTTCTGACCAAGAGAACGGCAAATTGAATTTCGGGCCGATATGGGATTATGATTGGTGCCTGTATACGCCGTGGACAGGGAGCCCGAACGAGGATTATACGGTATCCGATGAAATCGCATATTCGAACATCTTTTTCACTGCTGTAGCAGACGTGCCTGAATTCTACGAAATGGTCAAAGAGCGTTATACGCTATACGCGAGTCCCGCGCTTGAAGCGTATCTCGAGCAATTTGATGAAATCGCTTCCTCTGTTACAGAGTCTGTAGCCATCAATGCCGCTAAATGGTATACCTCGTTTGATCCAGATTTATCGCAAGACAATATTGACTTTTTGAAAGAATATTTGGAAAACAGAAAAGCGGTTTTGGATGATGCGTGGTTGGTTGCTACAGATTGAGACAGCAAAATAATGAAGCCTTTGTCTTTTTCAAAGTGGCGATTGTCACGAAAAAGACAGACATCCTGAAACACCCCCTAAAAAGTTGCTGACTTTTTAGGGGGTGTTTCGGTTGACAAAATATATTGTTATGCTATAATGAAAGTGTGTCTTTTTTTAAATGTAAATTCTTTGAGAGCGAAGGGGTGACACGATGAAAAAATTTTTCTTACTGGTCCTGTGCGCAATACTGCTCATAACCGGCTTTGTCTCTTGTGACCGGGAGGAGGAGATCGCGTCTACCTTGCCCGAGGAGCTTGAGAGCTATCGCAAGCTTTCCAATTTTACCGAACGCTATTTTTCTGTCGCGGATAGCAATACGGCATTAGAGGTCCGCTTGCCTATCGGATGGTCGCTGGAAGAAGAAAACGGACATTTTAAGGTGCTGGACGGCAAGGAAGTGGTTGGCACGGTCTTTTCCGGGGAAGGCGAGGAGGAGATGACCTTAGCGACAACCAAGGAGCCCAACGGCATTACGGTAAAAACCTATGTCGGCGCCTTGACCCGTGATGGGGAAAAGCAAGCGTATTATCGGGTCGTATTCAGTTTTCGCGATAGCGATGATCAAAGCCGCGTTGTGTCAATGGAGATCAAGGAAAGCGCAATGGATGGCTCCGCGATGCAATGGATGAACGGGGCGTGCGTCAGACCGATCAAGGGGTATCATGATATTCCCACGCTTTCGCTTTTGGACGGTAATCAAAAGCAAAAAATATTGATTTTGGGCAATAGCTTTGTCAGCTCCTCACATTCCGCCATTGCCACTATATTAAAAGAAATGATCGCCGCGGGTAATCAGCAAGGCGAGGTAGAGTATTTTTCGCTTGGCTACGCGACGGTTTCGCAATATGCGCGTGAGGATGGGAATTTTGCCGACGCGAGAGAGCGGATTGCCACCGGTAACTACAATATGGTGCTGATGTGCGGTCTGTATAGCAGTGCCGATGTAGAGGCGCTGCGGGATATGATCGCGCTGTGCGATACCGTGAACACCCGACTGGTGCTGTTTCCCGCCCATAACGAGGGCGCCTCGCATATTGAAAGCGCGCTTGCCAAATATCGGAATATGCCGTGTCTGAACTGGAAGCGGGAGATCGACACCTTGCTTGACCTGGGGCTTTCCCGCTCGCTGCTATGCAAAGAGGATCAGCACGGCCACAGCACCAATCTTGGCGGCTATATAGGGGCACATCTCGTATATCGCAGTCTATATGGCGAGGTGCCGCCCACCGCGGGCTACGCGACCGATGCCATTGTGCAAGACGCGCTGATACAGCCGCTTGGTTCTTATGTGAGTGAGGGAATGCAGCTGCTTGCACAGACAAAGATCAACAGACTTTTTTAAGATCATAAAACCGCGCATATCGCGTTTCACCAATCGAACATTCGCTTTTATATCCGTGAGCGAAACACTGTATAACAATTAAAAAAGAGGAGGGAGAGAGATGGTTCTGATCATTGCGGAAAAGCCCAGTCTGGCGCGCAATATTGCCGCCGGTATCGGTCAGATGGCACGGCGCGACGGGTATCTTGAGGGCTGTGGATACCTGGTAACATGGGCATTTGGCCATCTTTTCTCGCTTTGTGATATTGAGGCGTATCAGCCCGCCCCGCCCGAGGCAAACGGTCACTGGTGCATGGAAAATCTGCCCTGTATTCCGCAAAAATTCAATTTTGAGCTGCGTCGGGGCAACGATAAACGGCCGGATGCGGGGGTGGAAAAGCAGTTCGCTACCATTCGTGCGCTCTGCCACCGGCCGGACGTAGATACCATTGTCAACGCGGGGGACGCTGACCGTGAAGGGGAGATCATCGTCCGCCTTTGCGTGATGCATGCCGATCCACCCAAGGAAAAGCAATATAAGCGCTTGTGGCTGCCTGATCAAACCCCTGAGACGGTGGCGGCGGCGCTGGCGGATATGAAGGATTCTAAGGAGTATCGCAATCTGGCAAGTGAGGGCTTTGCAAGGACCTATATTGACTGGCTCTATGGGGTCAATCTCACTCGTTACGCCACCCTTAAATTCGGCTCGCTGCTCCGTGTTGGCCGTGTGATCGTGCCCATTGTGCGGGCGATCTATGATCGCGATCTTGCTATCCGCAATTTCGTACCCTCTAAATACTTTGCCATCATCAGCAATGCCGAGACCAATGGGGAAGTGGTAGAGCTGAAAAGCGAGCGGAAATACGAGCTTGCCGATGCGGTGAAGGCGAACAACTGCTGCATCATGTATAATCGCCGCGGCGCCACCGTAACGGGGGTGAAAAAGAAAAAGGATACCATAGCCCCCGGCAAGCTTTTTTCGCTTTCCAAATTGCAAAATTTGCTGGGTAAAAAGCACAAAATGTCGATGAGTGACAGCCTGGAGATCATCCAAGGGCTTTACGAAAAGGGGTACCTGACCTATCCCCGTACCAATTCAGAATACCTTGCCACCGCTGAAAAGGATAAAATGAAAAAGATCATCGGGCAGGTGGCAGGGCTGGGGTATCCCGTGACCTTTAAGGATAGCAAAAAGATCTTTGATGATAGCAAGATCGAGTCACACTCGGCACTGACGCCTACCTACAAGATCCCCAAAAAGGGTGAGCTTTCTGAAAAAGAAAATTTGGTCTATTCCACCGTCTTCCGCC
This sequence comes from Oscillospiraceae bacterium, assembly GCA_015065215.1. Classification (GTDB taxonomy): domain Bacteria; phylum Bacillota; class Clostridia; order Oscillospirales; family CAG-272; genus Firm-07. The sequence continues at coordinate 14,317 of SVQT01000044.1, forward strand.
GCTTTGTGGCGGTGTTCTGCGCCGAGCCGTGCATCGGCGAGCGCACCGAGATCACCATTCAGGTGGGGGAATATGAGACCTTCACCCTCAAAGGGCTTGTCATTGCGGAAAAGGGCTGGATGAAATACGACGACGCGACCCAAAAGGATAAAATACTGCCCAAGCTACAAAAAGGCGATGCGGTGAACGTGGATTTTAAACCGGTGGAAAAGGAAACCTCGCCCCCGAAGCACTACACCATTGAAACGCTGAATAACTATTTAAAAAATCCCTTCCGCGAGGAGAAGGCGGCGATGGACGAGGAGGCGGACGCGGACGATACCGAGGAGTATCGCGCCATTTTAGAGGGACTGGAGCTTGGCACCGAGGCGACCCGGACAGGCATCATCGACAACGCGAGAAAAAGTGAATACATTGCGCTCAACAAGGACGTTTACACCATTTTGCCCGGTGGGGAATATCTGATCGAGTCGCTGGAGCGTTTGCAGATCCGCATGGATAAGCACCGTACAAGCGAAATGGGGCGAGCGCTCAAGCGCGTATTCCGTGGCGAAATGACAGTGGAGGAAAGCGTGGCACTTGCCGCGAACGAGATCAGGGAGGTCTTTGAAAAGAAGGATCTGCCACTTGAGGATGATCGTGAAATTGGGCTGTTCGGCGATGACGTGGGTTCTTGCCCCCTTTGCGGCAGACAAGTGATGCGGGGGAGATTTAGCTATGGCTGCCGCGGCTATAAAGAGGGCTGCGATTTTAAGGTGGGACTGTTTATTTGCGGTCGGCCGATTTCTGTTTCCAATATCAAATTACTGCTCACCGAAGGGAAAACCGCCAAGATCAAGGGCTTTGTGTCTAAAAAAAGCGGTAAAGCCTTTGACGCGCGTTTAAAGCTGCAAGACGGCAAAGCGGTGTTTGATTTTGCGGACGGATGATTGGTTGCTTGCGTAAAATTCATATTGCTCGCTGCACTCCTTCAGGTGCCTACGGCACCAGCTCCCTCTCGGAGGGAGCCTTAGAACAAGGCGACCGCCGAGGGACGGAGTGGAGCCTTAGAACAAGGTGACCGCCGAGGGACGGAGTGGAGTCTTAGAACAAGGCGACTGCCGAGGGACGGAGTGGAGCCTTAGAACAAGGTGACCGCCGAGGGACGGAGTTTGAGCCTTTGTGGAAGAAGCTGTGCATATAGCGATAAGGGAATGCTACGGGCGCCTGAAAAACCTCCCTCCCGCCGAAGGCGGTGAAGGAGGGAGGGGGACCGCGAAGCGGTGGAAGGAGTGATCGGTGTGTCACTAAAATATAACGGTAAGATATTGCTGCTTGCAAGGCATATGCGAAAAGATGCAACCAGACAGAAAAAGCATCTCTGGTACGATTTTTTATCATCCTATCCTGTCAGATTTCAACGACAAAAAACGATTGGTAGCTACATTGTGGATTTTTACTGCCATCTTGCCAAATTGGTTATAGAATTGGACGGTTCACAGCATTGCACAGAAAGCGGAGCAAAACAGGATGCGATAAGAACAGCGGAGTTGGAAATGCAAGGGATTCACGTATTGCGATTTTCAAATTATGATATTGATACAGGATTTGAAAATGTTTGTGCATCCATTGATCAAGTCATACAGGCAAGGCTTCGAGATGAAAAATGAGCCAAGTGGGCGGAGGGACGGCACCTTCGATGTCCGCTTAAAGCTGCAAGACGGCAAAGCGGTGTTTGATTTTGCGGATTAAAGAAAAAGATCGTAAATGAAAATGGAGAAAAGCGTCGAATTGCCTTGACAAGTATTTCTCAAACCGCTATAATAAATTTGAAAATATTTTTTGTGAGGTAAAAACATGGAATCTTGGCTGAATATTGAAGGGAAATCCATCATCGTGACCGGTGCTGCCTCCGGCATTGGTCTTGCTTGCGCGCAGGAGCTGCTCAACGACGGTGCTTATGTGACCGTTTGTGACATCGCAGAGAATGCCCCCGCCCTTGAGGAGGGTAACGGCAAGCTGCTCTATGTGCGTACCGACGTGACCAGCAAGGCAAGCGTTGACGCCATGGTCGCAAAGGTTGTGGAGACCTTTGGCGGCATCGACGCCATTGTGAACAACGCCGGCATCAACATCCCCCGTCTGCTGGTGGATGAGGGCAACCAGTTTGAGTTGGATGAGGCTGTTTGGGATAAGGTGATGAACGTGAACGTCAAGGGTCTGTTCCTTTGCTCTCAGGCGGCTTGCCGCGTGATGCTGAAGGCAGGCAAGGGCGTGATTATCAATATGTCCTCTGAGTGCGGCCTGGAGGGCTCTGAGGGGCAAAGTGTTTACGCCGCCAGTAAGAACGCTGTTAATGCCTTGACCCGTTCCTGGGCAAAGGAGCTTGGCAAGAAAAATATCCGTGTGGTGGGCGTTGCCCCCGGCATTCTGGAGGCAACCGGTCTGCGTACCATTTCCTATGAGACCGCTCTGGCTTACACCCGCGGCATCACCGTAGATCAGCTCCGCGCCGGCTACAGCAAGACCGGTACCACCCCGCTCGGCCGCTCCGGCAAGCTTTCTGAGGTGGCAAATCTGGTGGCATTCCTTGCCTCCGATCGCTCCTCCTACATCCACGGTGTTACCATCAACGTAGCAGGCGGCAAAACCAGAGGTTAATGACAAAGAGCCATTGACGCCCGCCGGTGTCAATGGCTCATTTTTTTTGAAAAGGAGATCAAAAGATGAGACAGTATCTGTTGCCCGAAACCGGTGCCTTCCGCAAGGTCAATATGCACAGCCACTCCACCTTCTCGGACGGTAAGAACACCCCCGAGGAGATCAAGGCTGCCTATAAGGCAAAGGGCTATGCCGCCGTTGCCTTTACCGAGCATGAGCATATCATTGACGTGACGCACCTGACCGATGACGAGTTCGTCGCCATTACCGCATACGAGTACGATTACAATACCTGCAAGACCTGCCCCTCCTCTTATGCGGGGCACGAGGCCCCTCCCACCTTCAATTTCAAGGAGTGCCTGCACCTGAATCTCTATGCCAAGGATCCTCACAATTTCAAGGCGGTCTGCCATAACCCCAAGTTCGTGCATTGCGGTAACTCCAAGCTTTACCGCGAGA